>JABWCD010000001.1 GCA_013359265.1 Candidatus Hydrogenedentota bacterium | reverse complement strand
GGGCGCGGCGGCGGTCGCGCAGCGGGCGGGCGCGGCGGCGATTACGCCGCCGCCGGTGTGCGTATTCTCGAAGCATTTGCACTTCATCAAGGATTATGGCCAGCTTGCCAAGACGGCGAAGTCGTTGGGCATCGACGGGCTCGACCTGACGGTGCGCAAGGGCGGGCACGTCGAGCCCGCAAACGTCGCGGCCGATCTGCCGAAGTGTGTTGATGCGGTGCGCGCTGAAGGACTGGACGTGTTCATGGTCACCACCGATCTCAACAAGGGAGACGACCCGGACGCCATTCCGATCCTCGAAGCCGCGTCGAAGTTGAAAATCAAATTCGCTCGCGTTGGAAGACAGCAATACTCGAAGGACGGCGACATCGCGAAAGAACTCGCCGGGTTTATCGAAGGTTTGCGCGGGCTCACATCGACGATCGCGAAGTACGGAATGGTCGCGGGCTACCACAACCACTCGGGCGCCGAGCAGGTGGGCGCGCCAATGTGGGACATCTACGAGATGGCGCGCGCCATCGATAGTCCCGCGTTCGGGTCGAATTTCGACGTTGGCCATGCCACGGTCGAGGGCAGTTACGGCGCGTGGCGCATCACGGCGCGGCTGCTCGCGCCATATGTGCGCATGAGTTCGGTGAAGGATTTCGTGTGGGAAGACAATAAGGTCAAGTGGGTCCCGATTGGTCAGGGACATGTAAATATACCGGAGTACTACTCGATCTTTCGCTCGGCGGGTTTTGCCGGGCCGGTGTCGATTCACGTCGAGTACAAGGTCGAATCCGACGACGCAATGCTGGAGGAAATCCGGGCCGCCGCTGTACGCGTGAGGACCGATTTGGGCAAGGCGGGGTATGCTGTGTAGTAGACGCAACCTTTTCGGCGTTGGAAGCATCTAAGCGAAAAGGTGACAAAGCGGAGCTTTTCACGAGTGCGTTCCGAAGTGGAAACTTCGTATCGAGTCAGACGAGTATGAAGTGAGGCGGGACATTTGATGCAGGATATACTGAACATGTCGTTGGCCATTCTTGGGTGGTCGGCGTTTGGTATTGCCATTCTCGTGGGCATTGCGCTCAACCTGTTGGGGCTTTTCGGAAACTGGATTATCCTCGCGGCGATGGTGATCGCGTGGATCGTGCTCGGGTTCGAGCCATTCGGCTGGCTCGGAATCGGCTTGATGTTGGGTTTTGCCATCATCGGCGAGATTCTGGAGACACTTGCAGCCGGGTTTGGCGCGAAGAAATTCGGCGGCAGCAAGGGGTCGATGGTTGCGGCGTTGGTGGGCTGCCTCGGCGGGGCGATTCTCTTTACGCCCCTGATTCCTGTTCCCCTCGTGGGCACGCTGATTGGCGCGTGCATCGGCGCGTTCGTCGGCGCGGCGCTTTGGGAGCACCTCAAGCACGAGAAGAAGCCGGGCGAGGCCATGTGGACGGGGCTGGGCGCCGCGTTGGGTAAAGTTGCCGGGCTGTTCGCAAAAACAGCGGCCGGGTTCGCCATGCTGATAGTTGCGGCGTTGACGTATTAGCGTATTGCGTCCGCTTCAATGGACCCGACCGGCGATCGCAATCGCCCCATTATTCCCACAATTCCCATTTCCTTGCGCGCCTTCATTACAGAAATGTAATTTGGGCGGACACGCCATTTGCGTTACACTGCCGCGGGGCTGTTTTGAAGAGGCTGTGTGGTAAACGAGGGAGTGGGTAAAGCATGTTGTCGCGTTTCAGCCGTATTCCTCTGATTGTCGCCATTATAACGACGAGCGCTTGGGCGCAGCCGCCGTTCGTGAACTACGAGTCGCCGCAGATTCATCCCGTGGATATCAGTCCCGATCATTCGACGCTTGCCGTGTGCAATACCGCGGCCGCGCGGATCGAACTGTTCAACGTGACGACCGGCAATGCGTCGCCAATCGGATCGGTCGCGGTGGGCTACGATCCGGTTAGCGTGCGGTTCCGCAACAACGACGAAGCGTGGGTCGTCAATCACATTTCCGACAGCGTAAGCATCGTAGACATTCCTACGCAGCGCGTGCGCGCAACGATTGCGACGGCGGACGAGCCGTGCGACGTCGTGTTTGCGGGCGATCCGGTGTTCGCGTTTGTGTCGTGTTCGCAGGTCAACCGGGTGCAGCGGTTCAACCCGGACGATACTAAAGCGGCGCCGACCAACATCGATATTCTCGCGGAGGACCCGCGGGCGCTGGCGGTAAGCCCGGACGGATTGACCGTATATGCTGCAATCTTCGAGTCGGGCAATCGCTCAACGCTAATCGCCGGCGGATCGGACAACACAATCGGCATTAGCCCCGGAAACGATGCAATGGAAGACCCGACGGGCCCGTACGGCGGCGTCAACCCGCCGCCAAACGATCCCGACGACGTGAATATGGACGGCAATCTGTTCATGCCCCCGAAAGCGGCGAACGGGACCGCGCCAAAGGTCGGGCTGATTGTGAAGCAGGACACGAACGGTGCGTGGCGCGACGACAATGGGAGCGACTGGACGCCCTGGGTGACGGGTGCGAAAGCCAACCTTTCGGGGCGGTATCAGGGCTGGGAGTTGATTGATCGCGACGTGGCCGTGATCAACACGGCGACGCTCGCCGTCACGTACATCGAACACCTGATGAATCTGAACATGGCGATCGCCGTGAACCCCGCAAGCGGGGACATCACAGTCGTCGGCACGGAAGGCACGAACGAAGTCCGCTTCGAGCCAATCGTCTCGGGCCGGTTCATTCGCGTGCGGCTGGCCATGATCGATCCCGCGAAGGTTGGCCCGTCGATCGTGGATTTGAACGCGGAGCACCTTGGCCTCGCGCAGGGCGGCAATCCGTACGAAGAAAGCCAGGTGGCGCCGCCGGAGCGCAATAAATCGATTGGCGATCCGCGCGGCATTCTGTGGAACGCCACCGGAACGCTGGGCTATATCACGGGCATGGGCTCGAACAATCTCGTTGTCATCAATTCGTTCGGCGAGCGAATCGATGTCGGCTTCTCGAGAGCGCTTCGCGAAGGGCCAACGGGGCTCGCGCTCGACGAATCGCGCAATCGGCTGTACGTGCTGAACCGCTTCCACGGATCGATTTCGGTCGTCGAGACGACCAACTTCAACGAAATATCCAACGTACCCTTCTTCGATCCGACGCCGCCGCCAATCAAGATTGGCCGCAAACACCTCTACGACACGCACAAGAACTCGGGGCTGGGCCACATCGCCTGCGCGTCGTGCCACATTGACGGCCGCATGGACCGCCTTGCGTGGGACCTGGGCGATCCCGCGGGCGCGGTGAAGCCGTTGAGCGGGACCGGCAATCCTCCGATTCACAATCTTGGCGCGGGTATTCCCGGCCTAGCCGCGGGCCAGACCTCGCCCGCGTTCCAAAACTTTCACCCGATGAAGGGGCCGATGACCACGCAGACGCTGCAAGGCATCATCGGCATGGAACCGCACCATTGGCGCGGGGACCGCAACGGGCTGGAGGAATTTAATCCGGCGTTCGTCGGGCTTCAGGGTGACGATCCGGTGCCCGGCCCAGGTCCGGCTGGAGGGCTGACGCCGCAGGAAATGCAGGAGTTCGAGAACTTCATCGCGACGCTACACTTTCCGCCGAACCCGCACCGCAACTTCGACAATTCGCTGCCGACCGATTTGCCGTTGCCGCGGCAGTTCGCGAACGGACGCTTCGCGCTGGCGAATGGAGCGCCGCTGCCGAACGGCGACGCAGTGCGCGGCCTGCAGCTCTACCGCGATCAGAATGCACCATTGGACGCGGGCAATTTCACGTGCGTCATCTGTCATACGCTTCCCACCGGCGCAGGCACGGATTCGTTCCTCACCCTGCCAGGCGGTATACCGACGTTCTTGCCCATCCCGCCGGGCCCGATGGGCGAACACCATCTCGCGCTCGTTTCGGTGGACGGCGCGACAAACCGCGCCATCAAGGTGCCGCACCTCAGAAACCAGTTCGACAAGGCGGGGTTCGAAACGACGCTGGGCAACCCGAGTTACGCAGGGTTCGGCGTGTTTCACGACGGGAGTATCGACAGTATCGCCCGTTTCGTGAGCGAGCCGGTGTTTGAAGTGCAGAGCGATCAGGACGTGGCGGACTTGACGGCGCTGGTACTTTCGTTCAGCGGCGGATTCAATCAGCCGAACCCGGGACCGTTGCCCGAACCGCCGGGACCACCCAGCGCGGACGCGCACGCAGCAATCGGCAAGCAGGTGACAGTTGAAAGCGCGAGCAAGATCGATCCGCTTGTAGAGCAAATGCTGGCAATTGCGAATGCCGGCAGGGTGGACGTCGTCGTTAAGGGGAGCCTGCTCGGATACCAGCGCGGGTGGTTTTACCAGGGGAACAACCAGTTCCTGCCCGATTGGTCCGAGGAGTCCGCTTTGACGACGGCGGCGCTGCTCGCGCTCGCCGCGCCTGGAAGCGAGCTGACGTTTACCGTTGTGCCGATCAACTCGGGCGAGCGGCTGGGCGTCGACCGCGATCTCGATGGCACGCCCGATTTCGACGAATTCCTGGCGAGCGACGTGACGCCGCCGACGGCAACCCTCGCGAGCGATACTCCAAACGTCGTGAACGGCGCGATTGAGGTGAGCCTCACGCTCTCCGAGCCGAGCATATCGTTCGATCAGGGCGACATCACGGTGACCAACGCGGCGATTAGCGATTTCGCGGGCGGCGGGTTGGAATTCACCTTTACGCTGACGCCGATCGCGAACGGGACGTTCACCGCGAAGGTCGGCGCGAACAAGTTCACCGATTTCGCGGGGAACCCGAATACGGCGTCCAACACGCTCACGCGGTCGAATGGCGAACCTGCGGGCAAACTGAAGGTCAAGAAGCCGAACGGCGGCGAAGCCATCGAAGCAGGTGCGAAGTTCAAGATCCGCTGGACGTCGACCGGGGCGGTTGGCGATACCGTGAAAATCGAACTGTGGCGCAACGGCTCGTTCGTTATGAATATCAAGGCATCAACCGATAATGACGGAAAACAACCGTGGAACGTTTCCAATAGCGTGCCGAAGGGCGGTGGCTACAAGGTGCGTGTCGTTTCCACGTCCGATATCGGCATTTCGGACATGAGCAACAACGCCTTTGAGATCGTTGCGGCCCCTTAACTGCGGCTAAAACCTTGCGAAGCGGCGGCGCGTCCATTCGGCGAATGGGCGCGCCGCCGATCGGTTATCGAAAGTCTTGCGGCATCAGCCGTGGCTGTTGGCCGCCGCGCGCATCGCTGCAATCGCTTCCAACTGTCGTGCGATGAACGCCTCGGCCCGTTCGCTTTCGACCTCGGGATCGCAGATCGCGCGCAATTCTTCTTCCAGTTCGCGGAGCTTCTTGGCGTTCTTGTCAGCGAGATTCCGCAGTTCGTCGGGGTCGTCTTCGACGTTGAACAACTGGTGCGGCGCCTTGGCGCAATAAATCAGTTTCCAATCGTCCTTGCGGACAACATACCCGCTGCCGCGCACTCCGTGACCGTGATACTCGCTGAACGCCACGCGGGACCGGTCGCGTTTCCAGATGCGCTGCAACGCTTCGCCGCTCCAATCGTAGGGCTGGCGTTTGCGGACGGCGTAGAAGACGGATGCGCGCATGTCGTGCAGGTCGACCGGCGTTCGGACGCGCGTGCCGCGCGCGAAGCCCGGGCCCGCGGCAATCAACGGCACGCGCGCGCTATCTTCGTACAGGCTCGATTTCCACCACATGCCGAACTTGCCCAGCATCTCGCCGTGGTCGGACGTGTAAAACACATTCGTGGTCTTTTCGAGGTCGTGTTGGTCGATCGCATCGAGCACGCGGCCCAATTGCCGGTCCACGTACGTCACTAATCCCAGATATCCGCGCCGCAACCCGCGAACCTGATCGTCGCGGAACTGGTCGGTTTGGAAGTGCGCGCGCAAGTCGAGCGCGTAGGGATGGTTCGCGGAGGTGGCGTCGCCGCGGAAGGCGGGAAGGTCCGCGGCGTCCGCGTACATGTCCCAAAGTTCCTGCGTAACGTGCATCGGAAAGTGCGGTTTCACGAGTTGGATGACAAGTACCCACGGCCTGTCAAGTTGCTTTGGCTTGTCCGCCAGCCACTCGAGTGCGGCGGCGATAACGGAGTCGTCTTTTTGGAACGGGTTTGAATCCTGCGGCCCGAATCCGTCTGCACGCTTCGCGCCGTCGGGGCGAATCGCGAGCGGCGCGTGTTGAATCAACGTGTCGCCCGGCGGTGTCCGGTCGCCCGGCAGGATCGTCTCCGAGAACCCCAGCGCCGGGCCTTCGCGGAACACGTCCGTCTTACCGATATGGACGGTATGGACGCCTTCGTCGTGCAGCACCTGTCCGTAGGTCGGGTAATCGAAGCGGAACACGTTGCAGTTGCTGTAACACTGGATTTCGTGAACGCGCTTGCCGGACATGAACGCGCTACGGCACGGCGCGCACAACGGCGAAGGACAATACGCGTTTTCGAATACCGTGCCGCGCGCAGCCAGCCGATCGAGGTTGGGCGTTTGCACGATCGGGTGCCCGTACACCGAACTGATGTGCGGGTTGTGCTCGTCACACATAAACACCACGGCGTTCATCGGACGTTCGTCGAACGCCGCGTTCCGCTCGGGGTGCGCAGTGTGGTACGGGCGCGTCCCGAACGACGACGCGAGCAAACCGCCCACGCCTTCGCCGATGAATTCGCGCCGTGTTCGCATGGTGCTCATGGCGCTGCCTATGCTAATCCCGCCGATTAGCGTTGGGCAACCGTCGTGGCGTTTGCCGCGCGCGTCACGGCGCGGTACAGTAGCCGCCTATCCGGGAGGGTCTGCGTATGCACGTTACACGGCGCGAATGGCTCCGGGCGGCGGCCGCGGGGGCCGTGGCGAGTGCGGCGCCGCGCACCGGTTACGCCGCGTCGTCCGCCAAGCCGAATATCATCTTTATACTCGCGGACGATCTCGGCTACGGCGATCTCGGGTGTTATGGGCAAGACCGAATCAAGACGCCGAACCTCGATCGGATGGCAACGGAGGGTGTGCGTTTCACGCAGTGTTACGCGGGCAGCACGGTGTGCGCGCCGTCGCGTTGCGCGCTGATGACGGGCCTGCACACGGGCCACTGCTGGATTCGAGGCAATGCGCGCGTTCCGTTGCGCCCGGACGATGTCACCGTTGCGGAACTATTGAAGGGCGCGGGGTACTCGACCGGGCTTATTGGAAAATGGGGCTTGGGGAACGAAGACACAACGGGCACGCCGAATAAGCAGGGGTTCGATTATTTCTTCGGCTATCTCGATCAGGGGCATGCACACAACTACTACCCGGCGTTTCTCTGGCGGAATGAGCAGCGCGTACCGCTCCGCAACACCGAGGACCCGAAAAACAAGGGCGTTGCTGTCGAGCGCGTCGAGTACTCGCACGACTTATTTGCCGCGGAAGCCTTGACGTTTGTCGAGCAGCACCGATCCGAACCGTTCTTCCTGTATCTCGCGCTCACCATTCCGCACGCAAACAACGAAGGCGGGCGCGCAACCGGCGACGGCATGGAAGTGCCGGACTACGGCCCCTATAAAGACGAACCTTGGCCTGTTCAAGAGAAAGGCAAGGCGGCAATGATTACGCGCATGGACGCGGATATCGGGCGATTGTTTGCCAAGCTGAAAGAATTCGGCATCGATGACAATACGCTCGTCCTCTTTTCGAGCGACAACGGCCCGCACAAGGAAGGCAATTCGGACCCGGAGTTCTTCAAGAGCAGCGGGCCGTTGCGCGGGTACAAGCGCGCGCTATACGAGGGCGGCATTCGCGTTCCCGGAATTGCCCGGTGGCCGGGGAGGATTCCGCCGGAGCGCGTGAGCAATCTGCCGTGGGCGTTCTGGGACGTGTTGCCGACGCTATGCGAGATCGCCGGGGTCGAAGCGCCAACGGGAAACGATGGGATTTCGATCGCGCCGACGCTTCTGTCCATGGCCACCGGCGGCGAAGCGGCGCAACCCCAACACGAATTTTTCTATTGGGAGTTCCACGAGCAGGGATCGAAACAGGCCGTCCGCATGGGAAACTGGAAGGCGGTGCGGCTGGCGCAAGGCGCGCCGCTCGAACTCTACGACCTCGCCACCGACATCGGCGAAACCAGAAACGTCGCGGCAGATCAGCCGGACATCATCGCGAAAATCGAAGCGTTTCTGGCGAACGTGCGCACGCCGAACGAGCACTGGCCGATGAAGCAGGCATCGGATAAAAAACCGCAGTAGAGAGAAAGGAAGCTGCTCCCGTGCCGACAGTCATCCACGATATTCGGGGCTACCGAGTCTTCTTCTTCAGTTTGGATCGGGGAGAGCCCGTTCACGTTCATGTTGCAAAGGGGCGGGCGCACGCTAAATACTGGATGCAGCCTTTGGAACTTGCACGGTCGCGAAATTTCCGAGCGTACGAATTGAACGAGATCGCGCAGATACTCGAAAACAATCGCGCTATTATCGAAAGGAAATGGCATGAGCACTTTGGCAGAGAAAGTTGAGCCACTTGCAGTGGACGTTTCGTTTACCGATGACGCAATTCGAGTCGTTCTGGCCGACGGGCGAGAAATCTCCGCCCCGCTTCAGTGGTTTCCGCGGCTCCTTCACGCAACGCCGGTACAAAGGGCGCAATGGGAACTGATCGGAGACGGCATTGGCATCCACTGGTCACAGGTCGACGAAGACATAGAGGTCGAATGCTTGCTCGCTACCTAAACGTTGGCTTTCAATCGTTTCGCATCGAAGATACGCTGTCAGGCGGACACTCAACTCTTCGACAGAATTCGCGACATTGTCGTCGACTGCGAACATCGAGCAGCGCGAATTCCGCCTAGGTTTGTCCGGCATTGTTCGAGAATTCTCGCTCGTTGCCCCATCGTCAAGTAGGTCGACAATAGTACCTACTTTCCAGCCCGAGGCTTCCAATCCGGTCGGTCTTCTGTGAACGTGATCGCACCGGGCCGGAGAACGACGGTGTCTGCGAAGGCTTTCCTTGCTTCACAATGCGGCAGGAAATCAGACCGTGTACGAAATGCTGCAAGTCAGTTTTCCACCGTTCGTGGCCTATACGCTAGATACCTACCAGCGCAATCTCCGCCCAATAGGCCGCCTCGCAGAACCATCCGGTAGGTTGGTTCAACAACTCGATGGCGATGGTCTTTCCCGCGTGTGGCGCCAGATCGATCTCGACGTTGCGCCATCCGTCGCGAACCGATTCCGCATCGATGGACTCGTCAAAGACTTTCGTTCCGTCCACCTTCACGACGAGTTGCCAGTCGCCGCCATCGTGATGACTCACGACCAATCGCAGTTTGGCCCGGGAGTCTGCCGGAAGCGCGACTTCTCGGGATAGTACGCACGGCGTCTCGCCGTCATCGGGGTGTGTCACGAGGACGCGCTGGCGCCCGCGATAGACCGCGCGGATGCCGGGGTCCATCTCGAGGCCGCAGTTGTCGATCTTCCACTCCGGCGCAAACTCCGCGATCACGTTGTTCATGTCCACGCGCCCATCGGACAATTCCTGCGGGCGGATTTGTTCGTTCACTTCCGCGTCAGTGTAGCGGCTGTTGGCGATGGGCCCCGGATTCCAGCTTTGTTCGAGTGGCGATGGCCGTGGCGCGCTCCGCGGGATGTGGAAAAACTGTCTGCCGTCCTCGGATTCAATCGCGCCACCTTCGCGCACCACGGCATCGCGCGCGAGACTTTCGCAAACCGACACAAGTTTCGAAAAGGAGTACTCCGTGTGCGTGAACACCATGCCGCGGTCCAGCGCCGATTTGTATTTTGCGGGGATCGCATCCAATCCAAGCGAAGTAAACAGGATTCCCGCCGCGCTGGACGGGTTACAGTCCGAGTCCTGTCCGCACCGCGTGGCGATCTCGATCGTTTTGTCAGGGTCCTTGCCGCCGTAGAGCAACCCCATCACGATGTATGCGCCATTGATCTTCGCATCGATGTTGAACTCTTTTTTCTTGCCGCCGCACGACGCCTTGCGATAATCGAGGTTCTCGTTGTACTTCGCTTCGATCCGGCGCCACGCCGCTTCCCATTCTTCGGGATACTCCTTCCACCAGGCGATCACGTCGCGGATGCAGCCCGCGTACTGGCTCTCCACGGGTATGCAGTCGAGCCCGGCAAGCACGATCTTTTCCGGGTCACGCTCGAAAAACGCCGCCGCGTACATCCCCCCGACGAACTGTCCTCCGTAGATGCCGTCTCCATAGTTGACGAGCCGGCCGAACAGCTCGCCAAGCCGGATCGGCACGTTCGGCATGCCCGGCGCAATCAGACCCGAATAGTCCGCCTCGATTTGATAATCGATGTCGTCCGCGTGCTCGTTGAACTGCGGATGACCCGAATCCGGCGGCGCGATTCCCGCGCGCAGGTTTCGGCGCCCGGCGCTGTTCGCATGCCACAGCGGATACCCGCTCCGCGCAAAATCGATTCCCGCCTGCTTGTGCGACACCTCCCAACCGTGCACTTCCAGCGACCGCAGGAACGTCATCTCGACATACAAATCGTCCTGCCAGAATTGGTTGATGTATTCCGGCTTCCATTCCGGCAACGCGCCCGCCGGGACCATTCGCCCGTTGAACTGAAACTCGGTCGGTGCGCCGTAACCCACGCCCGCCATCTGCCCAATCCAGCCCGCAGTCATCCGGTTGACGTATTCCTCGGCTGGCAGTCTCAGAAAGCTCTCCTGCGCGATGCTGCTGAATCCGGCACAAAGCGTGACTGCGATACATGCTCTAATCATGTGCAACTCCAAGCGTAAGTCGTAGAACACACGGCAAAGGGGATAGTTTACAGAAAATGGGCTGCCCGCTTCCGTTCTGCCTGACGGTTTGTGGCCTGCACCTGTCGCGCGGTAAACTATATGCTTGTGTGTCCTCGGTGCTGGACCGCGAAGACGGAAGGAACACGATCACGTGCCCACGACGGATGACGGCGGTTACGTCAACTATTTCGAGATTCTTGATCTAGGCCCGGACGCCAAGCCGGGCGAGGTGCGCAAGTCGTACCGCACGAAGATGAAGAACCTCGTGGCCGAAATTGCCGCGGTGGAGATTACCGAAGAGCGGCGCGCGGCGTACCTGCTGGAAATGGCAAAGCTGAACGCTGGCCTCTTTCTGCTGCGCGAGACCGAATTGCGCGACGCGTATTGGCAGGACCGTCAGGAACTGATTAACCTCGAACACGAATGGTGCCAGGCGGCGCAGAGCGGCGCGGACACGAATGAACTGCGCAAAAGCTACGATTCGCGCGTGCGCGCGTTTCTTTCCCGGTACGTCGAAGACGCCATGCTCGCCGCGGGACGCGACAAAGAATGCGTCGAGGTGAGTCACTGGGACCCAGCGCACGAGCGCCACGCGTCGCGAATTCTGCGCCATTACCGTAACGGGCTCTATCAACAGATTCTCGAGCGCCTGCCGTTTGCCGAGGTGACGAAACCGGACATCGATTGGGACGAGCGCCGGAAGTTCGTGGCCGGCGTATTGGCGCAGGGGGCGAATTAAGCGTGTTTGGTAGAAAGAAAACGGCGACTGCGCCGAAAATTGTCGATCAGGAAATCACGGCGCACGCGCTCGCGAAGGCCGTGGCGGATGGCGACTTCGTCAATTTTCGATTGCTGTTTCAGTCGTTCTCGCCGGCGCGCGTCAGTTCGTCCGAGCGGTTCGAAGACGCAAAGTACGCCTATCTGCTGCCGGATGACGACCTCGAATCGAAGCCGGAATTCCGTGAGGCGTTGCGGATGGTCCGTGAGGAGGCGACGTGGCGCCATATCCAGAACGAACTTGACGCGAACCGGCCCGCGCAGTTGCCGGCGGAATTGGTGTTGTTGCTTGCGGACAACGCGGTACGTCTCGGGAAGTACACCATTGCCGCTCAAGCGTATGAATTGCTTCGCATGCGTCGGCGCATGCAGGACGAATTCTTCGCGCAGGCGGACACAGCGCTCGACAACGGGAACGCCCGCCGCGCCGTGCACGGGTATCTCGTGGCAACCGGCCTTGAATACAACTACGCGGCCTTTCCGGAACCGCTTCCGCTCGTGCCCGATTGGCAAACAAAGGCTTTGATTCTGCATGGCGAGTACCCGCGAACGCCCGACGACTGCATTCCCCTGCAACAGCCGGAGCAGTTTCTTCGAACAGCGCTGACCTACTTGCTTCTCGACGGCCGCGCCGCCGCACGTATCGAGGGCCGGCCGGTCTCGGTGCGCCTTTCGTTCCTCGCGGAACTCGTCAAACAGCGCGATCCCGCGTGGCGCGATTTTGTGCATCGGTATCGCGAGGCGTGCGATCAAATGCGCGAGTTCGAGGCGCGCATTCAGCACGCAATGGCCGAGCGCGGCGGCGGACGCGTGTCGCTCGCGCGCGAAATCGAGGAAATGCTCGGGGAGGACCCGCACAAAATCCCCGCAACGCTGCTCGGACGCACCATCGAAGGCGGCGAGTGGTGGCAGTATCTGAAGGAACTTGCGTACACGCACCCCGCGTCGGCGCTGTTCGTGTCCCGGCAAGTCATTGGCGAAACGGAAATCATCGTGCCACGGTACCGCGGGGATTCGCCGGTGCCGTCCGCAGTGGGGCTGCTGCCTGCCGCTGCCGCGAACGTGTAGATCGATCCGCGCATGGAAGCCCGCCGCGCCCGCGTGTATACTATTGAAATCTGTGCGTCCACGTGGGGAATTGCGGGCGCATACTCAGATCAACCCCAACATTGTGTTCGGTGTGCCGGACGAAAACCGGCGAAGGAGCTAGACCATGGCATTGACAGGCAAAGTGCTCGTCGCGCAAGGTGGCGGGCCTACCGCAGTAATTAATCAGAGCGTTGTCGGGGCGGTGTTCGAGTCGCGCAAGTTTGCGGAAGTAACGCGCGTATACGGCGCGCTCCACGGCGTGCGCGGTATTATCAACGAAGATTTCATCGACCTGACCGAATGCACGACGCAAAACCTGCTCGATGTCGCGGCGACGCCGTCGTCGGGACTTCTCTCGACACGCGACAAACCCGACGCGGAATACTGTAAGAAAATATTCGAGACGTGCCGCGCGCACGATGTCCGCTTCTTCTTCTATTGCGGCGGCAACGACAGCGCGGATTCATGCCGCATCGTGTACGAGGAGGCAAAAGCCGCGGGCTACGAAATGCAGGTCGTTCACGTGCCCAAGACAATCGACAACGATCTGAAGGTAACGGACCATTGCCCGGGCTTTGGCAGCGCGGCCAAGTTCGTGGCGCAGGCGTTTGCGGGCGTTAATCTCGATAATCGCGCGCTGCCGGGGGTCTACATCGGCGTCGTTATGGGGCGTCACGCAGGTTTTCTCACTGCCGCGTCGATCGTCGCAAAGCAATACCCCGACGACGGTCCACACCTGATCTACCTGCCGGAACGTCCGCTGACAAAGGAAAAGTTTCTAGCGGACGTGCAGGCCCAATACGAAAAGTATGGCCGCTGCGTCATTGCGGTCTCCGAAGGTATAGTCGGCCCGAGCGGTAAAGCGATCGCCGCCGAATTCACCAATGAGAAAGACGCGCACGGCAACGTGCAGTTGAGCGGGACCGGCGCGCTCGGCGATCTGCTGAGCGAGTGGGTGAAGAGCGGCACCAAGATCAAGCGCGTGCGCGCCGACACGCTCGGCTACCTTCAGCGCAGCTTTCTCGGGTGCGTCAGCGAAGTCGATCAACGCGAGGCCCGCGAAGTCGGCGAAAAGGCCGCGCAGTACGCCATTGGCCACGGCCAGAGCGGGTCCGTCAGCATCGTGCGCGTGGGCGACTATGCCGTCGAATACAAGCTGTCGCAATTGAAGGACGTCGCGCGCGAATCGGTCCACATGCCCGATGCGTTCATCAACGCGGAGGCAAACGGCGTGACAGACGCGTTCGTCAAGTACGTGCGCCCGCTCGTCGGGCCGATGCCCACATTTGCGCGGTTCTCAGCACCCAAGGTCGGGAAAGTCCTCAACGCGTAATTGATGGTTTCTTTGCCGCGAAAGCGCGGTGGCCGAGACAATTTCGACCGCCGCGCTCTTTTGCTTAATCTGACTTTACGCCAAGTACCGTGCGAAATCGGTCCTGGAACCGGAGTGTGCTGACGTCCGCGTACCGCGCCGCCATCTCACGCAGTCCCTGGTCGATCTGGTCGTCGGAAAACGTTGACAGCAGTGACATGTACTTCGACCTGACCATTTCGAAATAGGTGCCCTTCGGAATGGCATGATTGTAAGTAAGCTCACCAGTCCTGACCGCGAACCCCGCGGACTGCATATCGCCGGCCAGCGTCTCGGGGTCTGCATGCCAGCTCACGGAGCGTTCGAGTGCGGCGTCAAACAGCGGATAGTCGATTTCGGGCGGTACGCCGACCAACAGGAGTCTGCCCCGGCTCGACAGTCGTCGACGCAGGTTTTCGAACAGCGCGACACGGTCGCGAACGTGGTGGACCGACTCCTTCATCAGGACTTTGTCGTATGCCATCGTTTGTCGCGAGAAGATCAGCGCGTCCATCATGATGGTGCGAATGCCTCGGTTTTGCGGAACCTGCGCGAGCATTTCGATGAACGGATCCACGGCCAACACGGGTTGATTGAGGTTAACACGATTGGCTATCTCAATCGTGAACATTCCCGTGCCGCAACCGAGATCGACGAAGCGATCCTCGGATCGTAAATCGAGTGCCTCTATTACGCGTGCCGAGACTGCCGCGACAAAGTCGGATGAATAATAGAGAAACCGATCGTAGTTGACGGCGAGCCGCCTGTAGTGCCGCTCCACCGTCCGGAAATCCTGATGGCGTGGCCAAGATTTTACCGCTGCCTCGCACATGTTACACCTCCAAAACGGCCCGCAAGAATTCGCGGGTGCGTGTTTCCACCGGACTCGTAAAGATAACCTCCGGCGGTCCCTGTTCGATAATCCTCCCATGATCGATGAAGACGACACGGTCCGATATTTCGCGGGCGAACCGCATCTCGTGCGTTACAAGGATCATGGTCATGTCCGTTTCCATCGCAAGGTCCCGAAGCACGGTAAGCACTTCCCCGACAAGCTCGGGATCCAAGGCGGAGGTCACCTCATCGAACAACATTATCTTCGGATACAACGCGAGCGCGCGGGCGATGGCCACACGTTGTTTCTGACCGCCGGATAATTGCGCCGGGTACGCATCGAACTTTTGCGCCAGGCCGACCTTCTCCAAGAGTTGCCTCGCGCGCTGATTCGCCTCGTCGCGGCCAATTCCGAGGACATACACCGGCGCGACGGTCACATTGTCTAAAACCGACATGTGCGGAAACAGGTTGAACTGTTGAAAAACCATGCCGACCTTGCTACGCATCGCGTGCAAGTGCCGCTGTGTTGCGGGGAGCAGGCTTCCATTCTCACGCATGTGCCATAGGAGTTTGCCTTCAATTTCGATTGTGCCGCTGCTGGGCCTTTCGAGCGTCATCAGAATGCGTAGAATGGTCGACTTACCCGAGCCGCTCGGTCCGATTATCGAAAGCTTTTCGCCTGCCGCGACATCCAAGTCGATTCCTCGCAGGACTTCGACGTCACCGAAGGTCTTTGTAAGGCCGCAAACTGAAATGATCGGTGTCATGACGGTCAGCGTGGTCGAATGACGCCCAGGCGCCGTTCGCCCCAACGTACGCACGCGGCCGATCCTAAACTGAGTGCGAGAAACAGCACGCCGACGAGGGTTAGCGGTTCCAGATACCGAAAGTGTTCCGCGCCGGCGATCTTGGCGGTCTGCAGCAACTCCAATACGGTAATGGCGGACAACATGGGCGTGTCCTTGAACATTGCAATAAGATAGTTTCCCATCGCGGGCAATACGGGCGGCAGCGCCTGTGGGATGATGACAAGGCGCCACGTGTCTGCGAAGCAGAGGTTAAGCGCCCGCGCCGCTTCCCATTGCCCTTTGGGCACCGCATCGATCCCCGCGCGATACACCTCGGACAAATACGAGCTGTAGTGGATGCCGAGCGCGAGGACGCCCGTCGCCAGTGGCGACATCGCGAGGCCAAATTCCGGGGCGACGTAGAACAGGAAATAGAGTTGCACGAGCAGTGGCGTTGATCGGACGAATTCCACGATATGCCGGGCGACAAGCGCGATCGGCGCCACGCTTCCGCGGCGGGCAATCGTCCAGACGAGGCCAAGCACCGCCGCCAGCGCCATTCCGAGCACGGTCGCGAATACCGTGACGCGCAGCGCCATAAGCAACTCCGGCAGCACGTTCCATGCGAATGTCCACTCGAATTTCATGCGATGTTTTCCAGATGCCAAGCCTTCGCCAATCGCTGCTCGAGCGCGCGTAAGCCACATACGAGCGCCTGTGCCACGACAAAGTAGATAATCAGCAGCAGCCCAAAAACCTCCACGGTGCGCAGCGTTTCGGAGCGGAGAAGCATGCCGCGAAAGGTCAAGTCGCTTAGCGTAATCAGCGAGACCAGAGCCGTGCTCTTCAATAATTCGATCAGGAGGTTTCCTGCGGGTGGAAGCATGCGGATGAGGGCCTGCGGCACAATGACAATCCATAGGCGCTGCATTGCAGACATATTGAGCGCTGTGGCCGCTTCATACTGGCCCTTGTCCACCGACAACACGGCGCCCCGCACAACCTCCGCGCCGTACGCTCCAATGTTGAGGCCAAGAACCAGGATTCCTGCTACCATCGCCGATAAGTTAATGCCAAGCAGCGGGAGCGCATAGAAAAACCAGTACAGTTGAACAAGCGCGGATGTGCCGCGAAACGTTTCAATGTAAATGCCGGCAAGAACTCGCACCAAACCTTGATGACTCATGCGCGCCAAACCGGCAATCCACGCCAGTGTGGCGGCAACGGCCGCGCCACCAAACGTTAGCGCGAGCGTGACACCGAGCCCACTCAACAGCGACGGTATGAATTCGAAAGCCGACATAGCGGCAAACACACCCCATCAGTTCAGCGCACCGCTCTGTATCTCAGGCGCGCACAGTTCGGCCGCCGTTGTGTCGCCGGGCAGTTCTCGCTCGGTGAATCCAAATGGCGCGACTATCGCCCGATGCTCCGGAGTTCCGATAAAGTTCCTGAGTTCCTCGTTGAACTTGCTCAACAAGTTGACATCCTCCATGCGAAAGCCAAACGCGCCGAACCCGCGTATTGATTTCCCGCCGACGACGGGGTCGGCGAACGGGTTCGCCATTTCTATTCGCGTACTGTTTGTTTTCGCAAGCAAACTTCGGACCGTCAGACTCGTCGCGGCGAATGCGTCGACACGCCCAATCTGGACGGCCTCCAGGCCGCTTGGCGCATCTGGAAACACCACAACGCGTGCGTCTGGAATACCCGACGCCCGTGCATAACCGCGCTCGACGGCGCCGGCCATCACACCAAGCGTCGCGTCCGCGTGTGCGGCGACATCACCGTAACTGTGTAGCGCCTTCGGATTCCCAACCTTCACAATGAATGCCTCGCCGATCGCGTAGCTGGGGTTTGAAAACGCAATCTGTTGGCACCGTTCCGGCGTGATGTACATGCCTGCGGCGATGATGTCAAACCGCTTTGCGCGCAATCCGGGTATTAGCGCGCCAAACTCCGTGAGCACCCCCTCGACCTTGGTCACACCCATGGACCTCATCACCGCGCGCAACACCTCCGGCGCTTCGCCGGTCAGCGTGTCGGTCCTCGAGTCGAGATAGGCGTAGGGCGCCTCGTTCGCATACCCGACGCGAACGACCCCCGTCCTTTGAATTCGTTGAAGGGTCGTCTCGTCATCCACGTTTGGATGGTTCGTCTCCGTATCACATCCGAGAGGCACGGTCATCAGGATCGCAGTGGCGAGCGCTCTCCAATGGCGCATCAATGCATGAACCATGGTCATCGGCCTCACGCCGGCTGGGCGCAGGACTGCTTGCGCAGCAGCGAGAATCCGGACGGCTCGATCACCGTCGGCTCGCGATTGCCGAGGAACCATGGCCGCGGCTTTTTCGCCGCAAACGGCTCCACCAGCATATTCTCGACGCTGTTGTACACCGCAAAAACGTTGGTGCGCGGGTACGGCGTAATATTGCTGTTCGACCCGTGCATAGTATTGCAGTCGAAGATGATCATCGACCCCGCGTGCAGCATCGGAGCGGCGATTCCCGCTTCGTTGATGAGCCGTTCCAGTTGCGCGTCCGACGGGACGCCGTACTCCTGTTTCTTGAGGGACTTCAAATAGTGGTCATCCGGAGTGCGGCCCATGCACTGTATGAATTGCCTGTGCGACCCGGGAATGAGCATCAGCGGACCGTTGAACTCGTAGTTGTCTGTCAGCGCAATGGAACAACTTACGGCCCGCATCGACGGCATGCCGTCTTCCGCATGCCATGTCTCGAAGTCCGAGTGCCAATAGAACTCTTTGCCGCGAAATCCGGGTTTGAGGTTTGCGCGTGACTGGTGCAAATAGACATCACCGCCGAGCAGTTGCCGCACAGCCCGAACCACCATTTCGTGGCATACAAGTTTCGCGAAAATCTCGCTGACCGTCTGTACCGCGAAAATAGAACGCGTCTCCCCGCTGGTCGGTTCCGTAATCGCGAGTTCCGATTGACGGATCCGTTCACTGCGGCGGAGCCGTTCGCATTCGTCGCGAAGCACGGCAATCTCCGCCGAATCGAGCAAGTCCCGCATCACCAAGAATCCGTTGCGCTCGAACTCGTCCAGCATCCCGCGAGACAGCGGACCGTCTTCGGTGCCGTATACGACAGGATCGACCCGCGGCACGACGCCCGCCTCGCCATCCACGCGGCTCGGATATTTGTCTACGCGTGTTCCCATCGGTTCTTACCTCCACGATTCGCCGCTACTTCGAGCGTACCGGCGCCAGTTCGTCGTCCAACAGTGGGTATCCGCCGTGTTCGTCATGGTTCTCCCGTCCAGAGCAGGGAGGATTAAACACGCACACAAGGCGGAGCTCGGTAATCGCCTTAAGGACGTGCCGGTCGTGTTTGTCCAGAGCGTATAACGTACCCGGCTTGACGACATGAAGAGCGCCTGAATTTACGTCCTCCAACTCGCCGTTACCCTCGATGCAGTACACCGCCTCCAGATGGTTCCGGTACCACATCTTCGTACTCGTTCCGGCGTAAATGATCGTCTCGTGCATCGAGAATCCCATGCCGTCCTTTTTCAGGAGCAATCGCCGGCTGACCCACGTCGGCGCGTGTATTTCGCGATCACTGTTCCGTACTGAGTCGAGAGTTCGTACGATCATGATTCGTACTCCATTGGCACAGGTGCTCTCGATTCGTTACTCTCCAATGCTTCTACAAGTGATGCCTCGAGAATGCAGAGCCCCTCGGCCATGTCGGATTCCTCGATCGTCAGCGGGGGCAGAATCTTTAAGACGTGATCGCGCGCACCGCACGTTTCAACTATGAGACCGTTTCGGAACGCGGCGTCGCGAACCTCGCCTGCAAGGCAGATCGGCGAAAACTCGATTCCGAAGAATAGCCCGCGCCCGCGCACGCCGACGATACTCGGAAACCGTTCGCGCAACTGGTGCAGTCGTTTGCCCATGTACCAGGATTTCTGTTGGACCTGCTTACTGAAGCCTCGATTGGTCCAGTACCGCCCAATCATTTCCGCCGCAGTCACAAAAGCCAAATTATTGCCACGAAAGGTCCCGTTGTGCTGCCCCGGCTTCCAGATGTCGAGTTTGCGCTTCAACAGCACGACCGACAACGGAAGGCCATAGCCGCTTAGCGATTTTGAGAGTGTAATGACGTCAGGCGAGATGTCGGCGTCCTCGAAACTGAAGAACGTTCCTGTCCGTCCTACGCCCGCCTGTATGTCGTCTACGATGAGGACTATACCGTGCATATTGCACAGGCGCTCGAGCCTCCGCAGCCAATCGAAGCTCGCCTCGTTCACACCACCCTCCCCCTGAATGCACTCCACGATGACTGCCGCTGGAAAATCGAGGCCGCTGCTTGGATCGGTGAGCATCCGCTCGATGAAGGCGATCGTATCGACGTGTTCGCCGCAGTACCCGTCATACGGCATGAACGTCGTGTTGCACAGAGCGACGCCCGCCGCAGAACGAAAATGCGCGTTTCCGGTCACGGCGACGGAACCTAGCGTTACGCCGTGGAAACCGTTCGTGAATGCAATGACGTTTGTGCGGCCGGTGTAGTTGCGCGCGATCTTTAGGGCCGCCTCGACGGCGTTGGTGCCGGTCGGTCCGGTGAATTGCACGCAATAATCCATCTCCCGCGGCCGTAGAACAATCTGGTCGAGTGCCTCGAGGAATCGCCGCTTCGCGCTGCTGTACATGTCAAGACTGTGGACGATTCCGTCCTGTGCGATATATTCAAGGAGCGCCTTCTTCAAGTGTGGATTGTTGTGTCCGTAGCTCAGTGTTCCCGCGCCCGCGAGAAAATCGATGAATCGGTCGCCTCGTTCGTTGAACAGCGATGCGTTCTGCGCACGTGTAAACACGGTCGGATAGGCGCGGCAGTACCCGCGCACGTTCGATTCCACGCGCTCGAAAACCTGCGTCGATTCCGCTCTCGTACGAATTGCCATTGAACTACCCATCACGGCATTCCCCTTGTTACTGCTATTCAACGTGCAGCGGGCCGATGCGGATGAGCTGCTCGGGCTCGTGATTCCCTTCCGGGAAATGATCCGCAGTGAATAGGGCCCGTCGCTCGACCGCAAATCCACGGCGTTGGGCGAATCGTAAGAAAAAGCGATTGGACGAAAAATTGGACGGGGTCACACTGGCCTCGATGAATCGGACGTCTGATAGGCCATGGCGAGAAATCAGCGCCGCCAGCATCATGTCTCCGAGACCTTTGCGCCTGTCGAGTGGGTGGACGGCAATCTGCCAAATATACAGCGTGTCCGGCCGTTCCTGAATTCGGTACCCGCCGATGAATCCCCGAAGTGTTCGCCCATTCCGTGCGACAACGCTCGTCTGGGCGAAATGCGTACACAACAGTAGGTACGCGTATGGCGTATTGACTTCGAGCGGCGGCGCCATCTGCACGAGCCGCCATACCTCCGCAGCATCTTCCGTGTGAGGCGCATGGAGCCGCACTCTCGCGTCGGCAGCGCTGCGCGGCGAGGATTGGGTGCATTGAGTATCAATCATTTGTATACATGTTATCATAGAAGCAATGATTATAACACAAATTAACTGAAGACTCAATTGATCGGCTCGAGTTGTGTACATTGCTGAAATACAGTCGTTTACGTCGACGATGCAGTCGGCCGCTTTACGTCACCAACATCGAGAATGGGAGATGCGTCAATGTCGCGCGCCTCCATCAGCTCCACCACGCGCTCTAGGGAAAGGGCGATTCGGTCGCGCTCGTCCGAATCCAATCGTCCGAGCCGTTCGACAAACCGATCCTGCAGGGGGGACGGCGCCGCTCTGGCTGCTTCGATGCCCAGCGTCGTCGCCGCCACGAATACCAGTCTGCGATCCTCTGTACTGCGGTCTCGACGAACGAGCCCCTTGGCTTCCAGCCGATCCACCAAGCCAACGACTGTGCTGCCGCTGAGGTGAATCTGTTCGCTGATATGTGTCGAACTGACAGGACCTTCTTCGACGACGCACATTAGCGCAAGCAGTTGGGGTACGGTGAGGTTGTGGGTCGTGGCCAACTTGCGCGAATGGATGTCGACCGCGCGAATGATTCGGCGCAACGCACTCAGTATGCGCAAATCCTCCCTACCGGAGTTGGATGGTTTCCGTACTGAAGTTGAAGGGGTCTTCATATCAGGGGCCTTAACTTGCCGCAAAAGAGAATACCGCTAATCGCGCTGAAAATGCACAGAAAGCGATTTAGATGGGATGCAAGAATTGGACTACAATCCGCTGTCTTCAATGGCTTGGAGTTCGCGCAGTTTCCGCGCGAGCACCTGGTACTGTTCGGGTGAATTGATCTGGCTGCGCACCTTTTCGGGCAGGTAGCGCTGGTCGGACGATTCAAGAATCGCGGCGATGAGCTGCAGTTCGTGGGCCTGGCTCCGCAGACTGCGGAAGTTGTCGATGACTTCCTTGACCAGTGCCGCGTCGATCGGACGGTTTTGGATCAACGATTCGCGACGCACGCGCGTGAGGACGCTTTCGATGTCCGCCCCGCTCAACGAAGGAGTAGCGCTCAGGTCCGGCAGTGATTTTTCGTCAAGCGGCAACTTCAGCTTCTTCGCCATCGCAAGGAACATCTCGCGCCGATCATCCACGGTCTCGGGATAGAAAAGCGGAATGTGCTCCTCGCAGCGCCCCTGCCGCTTAAGATCGATCGGCAACAGGTCAGGCCGGCACGTGAGCAGGAACCAGATAATCTTGCCGCGGTACTGCGTGTTGCCCATTTGCGAGGCGAGTTGCGCGAAGACCCGCGCGCTGGTGCCCGAATCGCCGCTCGCGGTGCGATCGCCAACCGCGGCGTCCGCCTCGTCCACAACGACGGCAATGGGGCCAAGTTCGCGCACGACGAACAGGATGCGTTCGAGGTTCGCTTCGGTTTCGCCGACGTACTTGCTACGGAAATTCAGAATCGTGATACACGGTATGCCAACCGAGCCCGCATAGCATTGCGCAAGAAAGGTCTTTCCTACTCCGACCGGTCCGCAGATGAGATATCCCATCGGCACGGCATCGTGCTGGCCCTGCTTCACGAGTTTTGCGTCGTTGACGAGGCGTTCCTTCGCCGCCGCATGGCCGGCAACCATGCTCAAATCGAACTTGGGTTCGACGAACTCGATAAGGCCGGGCAACTGCGCTTCCATCAAGTTCTTTTTGATTGTGGAGAGTTTCGCGGTCGAAATCTCGGCGGTGTCTTTCTGGGGCACTGCTTCTTTCACGGGATCGACGCCTTCGGCGGGCGCGCTCGCGCGCGTGGCGAGGCGGAGCATGGCGTCGAAGTTCGTGAGCGTTAGGCCCGCGCTCATCTTCGCGAGGCGATCCGCATCGTTCGCAAGCGCGGAGTATTCGCTCGTCACAAACAGCTTTCGCTCGTCATACGTGGGCAACTCGACGCCGATCTCCTCCGTGTAGGCGCTCTGGACGAGCGAACCGTTGAGCCGCGCGAGACTCTCCGTCATTAACACGAACACGACGTTCACACTGCGAATAACGGGGCTGCGCGCCCAATTCAGCAAGGTGGCGAGGTGCGTCGTCGGACGATCTTCCGTCGCGCAGATAAAATCGGCGTAATCGATCAACACCGCCACTTTGCGCGACGCAGCGTCGTCCGCGGCCAATAATAGATTGATAAGGCGATCGATCAAACGAAACGCCTGTCCGGGTTCGAGCACGGACTCGATGGTCCCGCCCATGATCTTGCCGAAGAGCGCGTTCATGCGCGTCAGCCGCTTCGCGTCGGCGCCCGCGTACACGCGCAGTCCGCGGCCGAGGTCGTAGTGGAGCACGATGTCGTACGTTCCGAAGAGGCGCGTTGCGAGAAAGTCCGACAGCGGCTCGAACGCCGCATTGCCGTTCTCGGCGCTGGGCACCATGTCGCCGACGTTTCCGTGGAGAATGAACATGCTCGACCCGCCGGCGAGGTAGGTCTCCTCGAGGCGGTTTACCCAATCTGGCCAAGTGCGCGACGGCATCGTGTCCTTTCTACAACGGTGGTGCGAGTTCAGCCGCAGGTTGCCTACGACCTGTTTTGCGCAAGCCCGTTAGCGGCGCTGTTTCACGAGCGGTGGCGGTTCCTGCCGCTGCAACAGGGGCGGCGGTTCTTCGCGCGACATTAACACGGGTCCCACGTCCAACGATTGCATCGCCTGTTCGGTGGCGGTAATGCCGTCCGTAATGCCGTCCACCTGGGCCGAGAAGTCCGCGGCATCGCGCGTGTTGATCGCCATCTCGCTGATCGCGCTCACCTTCTGCTCGATGCGGTCGAGTTCGAGCGACAGGAATTCGCGGTTGTCCACGGCGCGGTCGTAGTTTTCGAGGCGTTGGTGCAGGGTCGCTACCTTGTCCTGCAGCGAGCGCAACATGTTCTCGTTACGCTTCGCGGCTTGAGCTTCCTTCAACTCCGCCTCGCTTTCCGCGTGTTGCCCGGCGAGGGATTCCCGGCTGGTGCCTTTCAGAAACCGGTCCAGCGCATCGACGCTGTACAGCAGCTTCAGGAACATCCACAGCAGCCGCTCGAGTGACGCGGTCTGAAGTTCCGATCGTGTCGAGGAGTCGCCGAGTTGTAATCCGCGGAATTGCTTTGCCAGGTTGTCGAGGTGCAGGCACCTGTCGCGCAGCGACTCGTACCGGCGCCACATCTCGGGCTTCAATCCGGAACGAATCTGGCGCAGCAGCTCGTCCGAGGATACGTTTTGAACGGCGATGGAGCGTCCCGAATATTTGCGCGCATCCACGGACTTGCGAAATCTGGGGTGGGTAGAGAGCAGACCCAGGTACCCGATCTCCGCGGCCGCGACCAACGGAATGAACATGTCCGGCTGGCCGGACAGAAACGCGAAGACAATGCCCGCCCCGAACGCGAGCAGGTTCCACCGCCACGAAAACGCCGCGGCGACGTATTTCGCGAAATTGGACTGGGGCGGTCGGCGGTTCATGTCTTCCCTTCTTCGAGGCCATCCAGAATCTCGCGGACATGATAAACCGTTTCAAGGAAAGACTTCTCGCGGATGATGAGCCGGGCGGGGCGGTCGGGAGGAGAGATGCGGAACTGGTGAATGATCGTGCCCGGTGAGTTGCTGAAAATGTAACAGCGGTCGCCGAGAAACACGGACTCGTTAACGTCGTGCGTGATGAAGAAGACCGTGGCCTGGACCTCTTTCCAAAGTTCGATCAACAGGTCCTGCATATTGTGCCGCGTGGCCGGGTCGAGTGCGCCGAACGGTTCGTCCATCAGGATGACGCGCGGCTTGAGGATCAACGTGCGCGCAATGGCGACGCGCTGCCGCATGCCGCCGGACAGTTGGTGCGGATACTTGTACGCGTCCTTCACCGGGTCAAGCTTGACCTTGCCGATCCATTCCTTCGCAAGTTCGTACCGCTCGCGCTTCGGCACGCCGCGGCATTCGAGGCCGAACGCGACATTGTCGAGCACGGTGCGGTTGTCGAAACTCGTATAGTCCTGGAACACCATTCCCCGGTCGGGGCCGGGGCCGGTAATCGGGTTGCCGGACAACAACACGTCGCCGCGCGTCGCGGGATGGTGCGGGCCGAGCCCAGCGATTAGGCGAAGCACGGTGCTTTTCCCGCAACCGCTCGGCCCGAGTATTGCCACGAACTCGCCATGCCCCTCGACATCCTCGACGCTGAACGTGACGTCGCGAATGGCCGTGAACGCGTTCTTCGTACCGGCGCTGAACGTCTTCGTCACACCTTTGAACTCGATGATGGGGGCGGCGCCCACCTTCGCGGCGCCGCGCGGGAATTCGGTGATGCTGCACGGAGGCAAGCCTGTCACGGCGCCCGCCATTAGTGCTCTCCAATTCGCTTATAGGGAAAACACCAGCGCTGAACAGTCAGAAGAGCGCGGTCGATTCCAAAAGCGAGCAGCGCAATCAGGATCAGCGAAAGATAAATGTGCTCGCGCGGGCCTTGTCGCTGGCTAAGGTTGATTATCGCGCCGAGACCCTTCTCCGCGTTGATGACTTCGGCCAACATGATGTAACCGAACGCGAGACCGAACAGCAACCGCAGGCTGTTCACGATGTCGGGCATGGCCAGCGGCAGCAGCACTTTCTGCACCGCCTGATAAGCAAGCGGCGGGAACCACAACAGGAACCCGGCGGCAAACCCGACGATTGTCACTTCGGCTAGTCCAATGCGCCAGGCCGAAATCAATTCGACGTCGTTTGGCCCCGGCCGCTGCGCCAGCGCGTAGTACGCGATGCCGAACACCGCGCCGTATGCGAGGCCAAGTACTACCGCGACTTTTCCGCCATGTTTGGGAACGAACTGCGCGCCAAGCGTATACGCGGCGTCGAGGTAGCTGTCCGGCACGTCTTCGATCGAGCGCACGGTATCCGCGAATATAAACGCCACCGACGCGAGGAAGATAAACATCACCTTCTGCAATTCGTCTAGGCCAAACCACATCAACGTCAGCGGAATGAGCGCGGCGATGGGGATGTTGCGCCCGAAGATCGAAAGGGGCCGCAGGAACGCGTTCAGCCGAAGAAATGCGCCCGCACAAACGCCTAACGGCACGGCAATTGCCGCCGCGAGCGCAAACCCGCCGAGCACGCGGCCCAAGCTCGCCATGGCGCTCCGCGCCAGTGCGCGGTCGAACCACAATTCGTCTATCGTGTTGAAAGTTTCGGACACGCTCGGCAGCGTGTAGGGATCGACGATGCGGTCTTCGACGCGGCCCGCCGTCACGACATACCACACCGCGAACGCCAGCGCGATACAAACAACGGACATTACCGCGCCTTCGAGTGCCGATGGCCTGCTCCGAATCACGATCCATTCGGCGATCAGCGCGCGCATGCGCCGTAAAGCGTTCATGGCCGGCACCGATCCAATAGCGCGCGGCTATTCGGCCGCTTCCAACGGATACACTTTAACTTCCACGCGGCGGTTTTTCGCCTGATCGAGCGGGTTTGTCGGATCGGCCGGCACGTCCCACCCAAGGCCCGTGGAGCTGAACTGTTTCGGATCGAGCGTTGGGAATTTGTTGATGAGGGCTTCTTTCACCGCGTTTGCGCGGTGGTCCGAGAGTTCCTTCACCAGGTTCGCGGGGACCTTGCCCTTCATGCTGCTGTCCGTGTGGCCTTCGATGATGATGCGTGCCGCGCCGAACTGGCCCGCGAGCTTGCCCACTTCTTCGAGCACGAAGTCGACGTTCGGGTCGTACATCTTCTCGACGTCTCTGCCGTTCTCGGTAGCCGTCACCTTCTTATACAGATCGTAGCTGTTCGGGTAGAAATGGAACGTCACGACCTTGGTGAGGATTTCGCCGCTCTCGGCCTTGATACTTTGCACCGTTTTTGGCGTGAACTGGACCTGGTACTCGTTCTTGCTGTTCGCGTATTTCTCTTCGCCGCCCAGCTTCTGGATGATCGAGAAATCCATCACCTTGTCGAACGGCACCGGCGAACTGACCTTGCCGATGTGGCGATACAAGTAATACGCCGTATTCCATGTGCGCTCGAAATTCGCCGGGTTGTTCGCGTTCATGAAGAAGTCGCGGTTCTCGGCGTAATTCGTCGAGTGGGCGTCGCCGAGCATCGCAAGGCATTCGTCGCCGGGTATGTTGTATAGCTTCGACATGTGGCCGGCCGCCTGCTGTTTGCCCGCGTCGGTCTTCATCATCTCCATGCCTTCAAAAATGCCGCGCACAAGGCCTTCGCAGATGTCGGGGTGGTCTTTCGCAAAGTCCGCGCGCGCGAACCACACGTCCGCGATGAGTTTATTCGCGGTCGCGGTCGTGACAAGCAGATGGTTCGACGGAATCTCGGTGAGGTTGTAGATGTCCGGCGCCCAGCTTACGCAGGCCGCAATGTTCTTGTCTGTGTTAAACGCCGCCGCCGCCTGGAATGCATCCAGCGTATACATGAACGTCACTTCGGCGGGCTGCACGCCGCCGTTGATCAACGCGTTCAATACGAAGAACTGGCTCGGCGAGTTCTGTGCGAGCACGACCGTCTTGCCGCGAAGATCGGCGATGGTCGGGCGCTGCGGGTCCTTCGCGGCGCTGCGGCGAATGACGATGCCGTCACCGCCGTTCGACCAGTCCACCTGCTGAAACACGCGCGGCATGATGCGGCTGTCCTTTTGCAGGTCTTCCATGAAGAGCGGGATCATGTCGAGTGTGCCCCAACCGACGTGGAGCCTGCCTGCCGCGTAGGCGTCGCGCATATCGACCGGATTGTCGATCAAGACCAACTCGACCTTGAATGGCTCGCCATTCGGCGTTGTCCAGAGTTTGCCCGGGCCTTTGCCTTCGTTAAACAGCACGATCGGCGCCCAGCCGGCCCACACGTTCAGCGCGAATTTCACGGTGCGGTCCGCAAGCGGTTCGTATGAACTCACGCCGCTGACGGGCGGAAGCTTCTCCGACGCCACGAAGTTGTATTCCTTCACCGTCGTGACGGCATTGGAATCCGGTGCTTCGGCGCCTTCGCCGGTGTCAGGCGCAGGTGTCGTAGCCGGAGTCAAGGCCTGCTGCAAGTCACCCGGAGCGATCGGCGCCGTTTGTTGCGGCTGCGGCGACTGCGGCGCGGGGAAGAACACGTCCCGCAAGCCATATACGGCGAGGCCCGCAACAACGAAGAAAAGGACTACGTAGAACGCCGTCTTGGGACGGCCACCGGGTTGGTCGCTCATCGCAATACTCCTTCCTGCAATTACTGGCTTGAGTTACGTGTCAGACTGCTTGCGCTTACAGACAAGGCCGCCAGCCCAGCCTGCGGCGCGGGAATAGCACCGGTATTACGAGCCGATCTGTTTCTCGACTTCTTTCAACGCCGCTTCTTTCTGTTCGGGCGACGATTCGGGTTGCTCGCTCCCCAAGGTCTTTTCGCGCGGCTGGATGCCCGCGGTTTCCGGCGTTTTCAGGCCCATGTCAACCTCGAACTGGCGCAACAGGTCTTCCGCCTGCTGTTCTTCGACGCGGCGCTCCGCCTCGATTTCCTGAATGCCCTGGCCCGACAAATCGGCGGCGACTCGCACCTTCGCGCGGTTCGTGTCTATCTGGCGCTGGATGACGTCTTCAAGTTGGCCGAAGTCGGTGGTGATGTCAAAGTTGAGACTCTGCGCGAGCTTGCTGACTTCCGCTTCCGCCGCGCTCATCTTCAGTTCGGCGTCGTACTTGTGAATCTTGTTCTGAAGTTCGTTCAGCTTCTTGGTCGCGTGCTGGATCTTCGTAAGATAGTTTTCGTAGCTCGCCTCGTGCAGCTTGAGCTGCTCTTCGTTTTCTTTCAGCTCGTCCTGCGCGCGCTTCAATTCGATCGCGAACTTACCCGCCGTGTCGCGGTCGTTCACCGAAAGGTAGCTCTTCACCTTCGCCGTGAGGTCGGTAATACGTTTTTGGTCGTTTTTGACTTGGCGCGAAACTCGCTCGACAAGCGCGCGGTATTGCTCGAGGCCGGTGCGCCCTTCCTTGAGTTGTTCGACGGCGTTGTCGTACTCGAGCTGCATCTGGGCGATGGGGTCCATTTCCCAGAAGAAATTGGCCAGCTTGTTCACCTGCGCAATCAACGCCCGCCAGACTTTGCCGAACATAGCGTTTCCTCTTTTCCGCTTGCCCGCGTGCGCCGCGCAACCCGCCGCACCACGCAGACTGCCTCAATCTAAACCGTTCGTATGCATACTCGTTCCGGGTTCCATTGGATGGTACTTCAACGGGCGGGGGGGGTCAACCCGTCGGCGGCGCCGCGTGGCGTTGGCCTACAGGCTATGGCATAGTAGCGGCCATGCGTAATCGCTTCCCTACCATGCGTTTCCGCCACGTTTCGTTCATCGTGGCGCCATGCCTCGCGGCGGCTGCGTTGTTCCATGCGGATGCGCAGGGACTCGCGGACGAATTCCGGGCCGCATTTGACGCCCTGGCCGGCGCGGATTCGAGTGCGCAACTGAAGGAACAACTTGCGCAAGAGAAGGCGCGTGTGACGGAGGCCTTGAAATCCACTGACGACAACGCCGCGCGCGCCTCTTTGCAGGCGCGGCTGCGCGCGGTGGAGACCGCGCTCCGCCTGGCCGGTGTTTCCGACACGGTCGAACCGCAGTTCAGCGACGACGCGCTCCATTTCTTCGAATCCAAGGTGCGCCCAGTCCTCATCGAACACTGCCAGTCGTGTCACGGTCCGGAGAAACAGAAATCGAATCTACGGCTGGATTCGCGCAATGCGATTTTGAATGGCGGCGACCATGGAGCGGGGATCGTGCCGGGTGATGCTGCGGCGAGCTTGCTCGTGCGAGCGATCGGCTACGAGCAGGAACTGAAGATGCCGCCGAGTTCGAAGCTGGATCAGGCGGCAATCGACGCGCTCACCGAATGGGTGGCGATGGGCGCCCCGTGGCCAAAGGAAAGCCAAACAATTCCCGTCGCGGCTGCCGCGGGCATCGATATTGCCAAGGAGCGCGAATGGTGGGCGTTCAAGCCGGTGGTTCGCAGCGGGCCGCCCGCAGTTAAGGACGAATCGTGGATAAAGACCCCCGTCGATCGCTTCATCCTTGCGAAGTTGGAGGCGGAAGGCATCGCACCGGCAGGGCCGGCGGACAAGCGCACGCTGATTCGGCGGGCGACATTCGATCTCGTGGGGTTGCCGCCGACGCCGGACGAGGTTGACGCGTTTCTCGCGGACAAATCGCCCAACGCCTTCTCCAAAGTAATCGAGCGTTTGCTCGCGTCCCCGCACTACGGCGAACGGTGGGGGAGACATTGGCTGGATGTCGTCCGCTACACCGACTCCTTCGATTCGCGAGCGGGAACAGTGACCGATCCGGTGAATTCGTGGCGGTATCGCGATTGGGTGATCGGCGCGTTCAATAGCGACATGCCGTACAACGAATTTGTGAAGTATCAAATCGCGGGCGATTTGCTCCCCGATCCGAAGCAACCGGACTCCGGCTTCAATCGCGACGGCACAATCGCCACCGCTATGCTCGCCATCGGCAATTGGCCGCAGGGCGATGCCGATAAACAGAAAATGGTGACCGACATCGTCGACGACCAGATCGACGTCGTCACGCGCGGCATCATGGGCGTCACGATGGGCTGCGCGCGCTGCCACGATCACAAGTTTGACCCGTTCACGATGCACGACTACTACGGGCTCGCGGGCATTTTCTTCAGCACGCACATTCTACCGGGGCCGGGACAGAAGACCGAAGGTTCGCCAATTCTGCACATTCCGCTGATTACGCCTGAGGTCGCCGCCACGCAGGACGCGCGCGCAAAGCGCGACGGCGAATTGACGGCAGCGATCAATGAACAGTCCGCGGCGCTGCGGCAACGCGTCGTGCCGCAACTGATGGCCCAGACAAAGGACTATCTGATCGCGGCGTGGGACGCGGCGCAGGCGCGAAAGTCCGATCCGAACTTCGATACTCTGGCCTTTGCCGCGCAACGGGGACTGAACAGCGACGCGCTCACGCGGTGGATGGACCTCGCGGGCCTGTCGCTACTGCGTTACTTGAAGAATCCGGTGCCGAACGCGCAAAACCTCCCCGGCCTATTCTCGTGGCTCGGCACGAACGGCATGCCGTCGGTGACGATTAACACGACGGACCAGGAACGCGTGTACGCGACAATCAAGCAGCCGCCGCGTTCGGTGATCGTCCATCCCTCGCCCACGACTGGCGTCGCGGTTGCGTGGCGCAGTCCAATCGCGGGCGAGGTCACGGTGAGCGCGAGCATCGCCGACGCGGACGCAAACTGCGGGAATGGCGTGGCATGGCGGATCGAGCACCGCGCCGGAACGGCTACGGCCACGGTTGCGGAAGGCGCAATGGATAACGCAGGCGCAGCCGATATTTCGCCTGCGATGCAGCCGGTGCCGGTCGCGCTCGGCGATACCCTGCTATTCGCGATCGAGCCGCGCGGAGAGTATTCCTGCGACTCGACAGTGATAAAGATACAAGTAACGAGTGTGGCGGACGCGGAGAAGACGTGGCGATTCACGCCGGATTTGATGGCCGATCCGCTGCGATCGAACCCCCACCCGGATTCGATGGGCAATGCGGACACCTGGGCATTCGTCGATCTCGGGACGCCGCCCGCGCCCAGCGATTCGCCGCTCGCGGCATGGATGGCCGCATCGAATGCCGGTGATCGCGCTGCGGTCGAATCGGCCTCCGCGCAGGTCCAACAGGTAGTCGATAGCGTCGTATCCGCGCTTGCGGCGAACGGGAACGATGCCGCGAAACTGCCGGACGAAGCGAACGCCCGGTTCTACAAGTCACTCGTGGCCGAGCAGGGGCCATATTTCATCGACCCACTGACGCTTACCGCGCAGGAGTTCGCCGAAGATCGCGAGAAACTCGCCGCGGTCCGCAAGGAACTCGATGACCTTCGCGCGCAACCGGCACCGGAGATCGATTACACGGAAGGCGCGCAGGAAGGCGGTACGCCAAACACCGAACACGAAGGCATCCGCGACGCGCGCATCCACAAGCGCGGAAGCTACACCCAGCTTGGAGACGTTGTGCCGCGCGATTTCCCCGCCGTGCTCGTGCGCGCCGGCGCGTCGGCGCCGCAGATTACCGGAAGCGGCCGCAAGCAACTCGCGGACTGGGTCGGCAGCGCGGAGAATCCGCTGACCGCGCGCGTGATGGTGAACCGCATCTGGCAGCACCACTTCGGCGAGGGCATCGTGCGTACGCCCGGCAACTTCGGCAAACTCGGCATCGCGCCATCGCACCCGGAGTTGCTCGACTATCTTGCCGCCGAGTTCGTGAGTTCGGGCTGGTCGATCAAGGCAATGCACCGCATGATGATGCTGTCATCCACGTATCAACAGTCGTGCGTGCCGTCAGCGCCGGGGACCGACGCGGACAACAAATTCTTTGGCCGGCAGAACCGCCGCAGGCTCGAAGCGGAGCCGTTGCGCGATGCGATGCTGGCGGTTTCCGGCAAGCTGGACATGACAGTGGGGGGGACGGCCTTCCCGGATATCGCGACGCCGCGGCGCACGGTCTACTTCCGCACCGTGCGCAGCGACCGTACCTCGTACACGATGCTGTTCGACGCGGCGGACCCGACTGCGATTATCGACAAACGCACCGAATCGACCGTCGCGCCGCAGGCGCTGTTTCTGATCAACAATCCGTTCGTGCTGGAACAGGCCCGCGCAATGGCCGGGCGCGTTCTGACGTGGCAGGCTACCGACGACGCGGCCCGTATCGCAGCGCTGTATCCGATTCTCTATGCCCGCCCACCGCGGGAGGAGGAGACGGCCATCGGTCTCCGCGTACTGGAACACGCCCGCGCCGCCGCGCCGAACGACGAAACCCGCGCGTGGCAAGAATACTGCCAGATACTGCTCTGCGCCAACGAATTCGCATTCGTCGACTGACGCCATTGCGTTATTTCGCGGGAACGAACATCCCGCGCTTGAAGACTTGTAGAATCTCTTCCTGCGAATGGACCTGAATCGGAATCTGCACGTCCGCGCGCGGCATTTCGTCGACAACAACGCGCGTAACGCCGGATTCTCTTTCCAACGTATCGAGTTTGCGCTCGAGTTCAATCACTTTGTGCTGTAACGCCAGCGAATCGCCCAACGGGCCGCCGCGTTCCAGTTCCGCGACGCGCGCTTCCAGCGCCGTGACCTTATTCTGCAGCTTCACGACCGCGCCCAGTGCGTCCCAGCCGTCCGCTCCCGCGGCGACTACACTTTTCGTCCCAACGGCGATGGCGATACCCAGCGCCGCGGCGAGAACATACGAATACGTTTTCATTGCACGACCTCCCAACCCCGACCGGTATTCGACGACCGGAGGGCAACCTTTCTTCAATATAGACTACGCCCGAACGCAGGTCTTGTACAGTACGGTCGGCCAACGCATTCCGTTGCAGACAGTTACCAACCTCCGCTCGAACCCCCGCCGGAGGAACGCCCGCCGCCAAACCCGCCGCTCCCCCCGCCGCCAGAACCGCCCGATCCTCCCCACCAGTAACCATCATCGCCGTCATAATTGCCTTCGCTGTACCCGCGCCGAAATGGATGAAACCCTAACGCTGCCCCGATAACCGTCGCTACCAAGGCAATAGCAATAGCTGCGGCTGTCAAGAAGCTCCACCCGACGGACTCTGATGCGTCGGCGTTCCGCGGGCGTGACCGGACATTGCCGGGCGCTTCCCGTGCCGTCGCTGTGCCTCCGTGTGCTGTCTCCGCAGCCGACCTTCCCGCCTCCGCCGGAGGCTTCCAGCCCTGCAGTTCCGTACTCAGCGCGCGTGTCCCGTGCAGGATTCCACCGCTGTAGTCATCCTGTTTGAACAATGGCAAAATGACGTGATCAATGATGCCACGCGTGGCGGGATCTAACGTCAGTCCGTAACGCGACCCCACCTCGATGCGCGCCTTTCGGTCCTCTACCGCGACGAGCAGCATCGCGCCGTCGTTGCGCTCGCGGTTACCGATGCCCCACCTGTTGAACAAATTTGTGGCGAACGATTCGATGGTCGCATCACTGGTCCCGTAATCGCGGATGGAATCGACTGTCACGACAACGGCCTCGATGCCGGTGTTATCGTGCAACTCCGTAAGTGCGGTACGGATTTGCTCCGCGTCGGCGGGTCGCACGACGTTCGCGAAATCATTCAGGCGCGTGTCGTGATACTCGGGGTAGCCCGCGACAGCCGTTACGAACGTAGATGAGAGCGTGGCGAGAAGCAGCATCCGGCACGTCATCGTTAACCAGCCCATGCCGAAGGCTGGACGTGTTCCAAGTACGCGATCCCGCATGGGCAAGTCCTCCCCGGAAGCCACCCGGCATTCCAATGACATCAACCAGTATGCGCACTCCTTCCGCGCGATGTCACCGGGCGGAGCCGTCGCGCGCGAGTTCCTCTCCCGGATTGACGTAGGTGTCGAGTTCGACTGCGTACTGCTTGTCGTGGAGCTGTTTGTAGCGCCCATCCAACGCGAGGAGTTCGCGGTGCGTGCCGCGCTCGACGATTTCGCCGTGCTCCATTACGAGAATCTGGTCCGCGCTGCGAATGGTTGAAAGCCGGTGCGCGATGACAAATGTCGTGCGGCCCTTGCGCAACGCGCGCAGCCCGTCCTGAATCAGTGCCTCGCTTTCGCTGTCGAGGCTCGATGTCGCTTCGTCGAGAATCAGAATGCTCGGATCGGCGAGGATGGCGCGGGCAATCGCGACGCGCTGGCGTTGTCCACCGGAAAGCCGTACGCCGCGTTCGCCGACAATTGTGTCGTAGCCCTTCTCGAACTTTTCGATGAACTCGTCGCAGTGCGCAATCCTGCTCACGTGGACAACGTCCTCGCGCGTGGCGCCGGGTTTCGAGAAGCGGATGTTGTCCGCAACCGTGCCGTCAAACAAAAAGTTGTCCTGCATGACAATGCCAAGATGGTGACGGTAATCGCGCAATCGAATATCGCCCAGATTCTGTCCGTCGATAATGATGCGCCCGGACTTCGGGTGATTGAATGCCATGACGAGCGAAATGAGCGTGCTCTTGCCGGACCCACTCGAACCGACCAGCGCCGTTGTGGTCCCGGCAGTTGCGTGAAACGAGACGCCCTTCAACACGGGCGTATCCGGGTCGTATTCGAACCATACATCCTGGAATTCGACTTCGCCGCGGATTCTCGCGATGGGTTGTTTCTGCGCGTCCTCTTGGTCTTCCGTCGGCATCGCCATGATCTCGTGGATGCGATCGAGTCCGGCGAACGCTTCGCTGATCTGAGTGACGATGGAGGAAATCTGCACGACCGGCGCGGCGACGAGGGCCGTAAAGGAAATGTACATGAAGAAATCGCCCATGGACATCGCGCCGGAAAGGAGCGACCGTCCGCCGACGAGGATCATGATGACGCCGATCACGCCGACGACCGCCGTCGCAACCGCGGTCGTACTCGATACCCCGGTCATTGTCCCTGCGATGTTGCGGAACAGTCGGTGGACGCCGTGCGCAAATACGATTTGCTCCCGCTTCTCCGCCGTGTACGCCTTCACAATGCGAATGCCGCCAAGCGACTCCGACAACCGTCCGGTGACTTCTGCATTGATTTCGCCGCGCTGCCGAAATGCCGGTCGCAGCCGCTTGAACGTCGTGGACGTAAACGCGCCGAACGCGAGCAACGTGACGAGCGTTAGCGTCGTAAGCTGCCAGTTGAGCCAGAACAGGACGCAAAGCGCGATAGATGCTGTCAGAAACCCGCCGATGAGCAAGACGATTCCTGTGCCAACCAGGTTACGTATCCCCTCGGCGTCCGTCATAATGCGCGAGATGAGAATGCCGGTTTGGGTCTTGTCGAAATACCGAATCGGCAGCCGTGTGATGTGGGCTTGCACCTGCCGGCGCATGTCCGTGATTGCTTTCTGCCCCGCCACGCCGATTACGACGGACAGCGTGAACGACGTTATCGCTTGGATAAGCGTCGCGGTGCCCGCGGCAATGGCGATGGGAAGCAGAAGCTCCGACCGGCGGTTCACGACAATTTCGTCGATCACAAACTTCGTCGACGCCGGCAACACAAATCCCGACGCGCGGTTGATCAACATCAGGACCGCGCCAAACGCCAATCGCCGCCAGTGGTCTGCCAGCAATAACCGGGCGTCCCGCCACGCGCCGGAGAGCGTGAACGATTGCGTCTTCTTCGCATGATTTGACAAGGTGCAGAATCCCTTTTGTTCGCGGCAATCGTACCAGTATGGATGAATTGGCCTGTTGTGTTCACCCGTGAAGTATGAGACAATTAGATATCGTATGGCATTCCCGAAAGAGACAACTAACCGGATAATGTGACGTGGGAACGGTAAACGACGAGCGAATTCAAGGTCTGCTCGATCTGCCGACGCGAGACCGCGTGGAAATCGCCTTGCGGCTTTTCGAAAGCGTCACGGATCAATGCGCTCCGCCGCTCAGTGCCGAATGGATAGAAGAAATCCGTTCGCGAATGGATGAACTTGAAGCCGGCACAGCCGACTGCATCCCAATTGAAGAATTCATGCAAGAGATCCGCGCGAAACTGCTGTAATGCGCGTCATAATCCATCGATTGGCGCGCCGCGACTTCGTGCGCGCGATGGAGTACTACAAGAAGCGAAGCCGAGTTGCTGTCCCCGGCTGGATTGAAGAACTCGACGCCGGAATAGACTTGATTCGCCAATTTCCTGGCGGCATGCCCGAGATGGAACCTGGCGTACGGCGATTGATCCTGAAACGCTATCCATATTGCCTGATTTATACTCTTCAAGACAATACAGCAGTAATTGTCGCGGTAGTCCACCAGCGGCGCAAACGACGGTATTGGAAGAGGCGACTGTCCGAATCATGACAAGGGTTAGACCTGGAACAAACGATATCTCCCGCCGCCAGATGCTCCGGCACTGCGCGAACGGCTTCGGTATGATTGGTCTGGCATCGCTGCTCCAACGGGAAGCCGCCGCGCTCGATGTTGCCGCGCCTTCTGCAGCGAACCCGCTTGCGGTTCGCGCACCCCACTTCGCCCCTCGCGCGAAGAATGTCATTTTCATCTTCCTGTCCGGCGGACCGTCCCACGTTGATTTATTCGATCCAAAGCCGCGCCTTCAATCGGAGAGCGGCAATCCCCTGCCGTTCGAGAAGCCGAAACTCGAACGCACGAAAACCGGCAACCTCCTCGGCTCGCCGTGGACCTTCAAGAAATACGGGCAGGGTGGCATCGACATGAGCGAATTGCTGCCCCACCTCGCGACTTGCGCCGACGACCTGTGCGTCATCAAATCCATGGTCGCCGACAACATCAATCACAATGGCGCGTGCTTGCAGATGAACACCGGCGAGCAATCGTTTTCGCGTCCCAGCATGGGATCGTGGCTGACCTACGGACTCGGCAGCGAGAACCAGGACCTGCCCGGATTTGTCGTGCTAAGTCCGGCGCAACCCGCGCAGGGCGCGCCCCTATGGAGTTCGAGTTTTTTGCCCGCCGCGTATCAGGGCACGTTGGTGTCAAACCTGGATGATCCGATTGCAAACCTGGCCAACGCAGCATTCGCGAGAGCACAACAGCGCGCTCAACTCGATGCGCTCAAGGAATTGAACGAACTGCATGACGCAACCCGCGCCGATGATTCGCGCCTCAGCGCGCGCATCGCGTCCTTCGAGCTCGCGTACCGCATGCAGACCGAAGCGCCCGAGGCGTTCGATATCAATGGCGAGTCGCCCGCGACGCGCACGCTGTATGGCCTGGACGATCCGGTTACCCAGATTTTCGGCAAGCAATGTCTGCTGGCCCGCCGCCTCGTCGAGCGCGGCGTCCGATGCGTGCAGGTGTATCACACCGAAACGTCCAAACGGAAAAGCTGCCAGTTATGGGACCAGCACGGCGGCCTTCGGGAAGAACTCCCGAACAACTGCGCGGCAACGGACAAACCCGTAGCCGGCCTCATCAACGACCTCAAATCGCGCGGCCTGCTCAACGACACGATCGTCCTGTGGGGCGGCGAATTCGGCCGCACCCCCTGCGCCGAAGGTACAAACGGCCGCGAACACCATCCCTTCGGGTTTACGATGTGGCTCGCGGGCGGCGGTGTGAAGGGCGGTCTTGCCTACGGCGCAACCGACGAATACGGCTGGCACGCCGTCGAGAACCGCGTGCATGTACACGATCTGCACGCGACGATCCTGCACCTCATGGGCATCGACCACACAAAACTAACTTACCGCTACTCGGGCCGCGATTATCGGCTCACTGACGTTTTCGGAAACGTGGTGCACGATATCATCGCGTAGCGCGGGACTCACCGTACTTTAGCAGGGCCCACTGCACTACAATTCCCAGCCCGATCAACGCGTATGTATAGAGAAACGGCGTGGGGACGCCGAAGCGCTCGGCCAGCATGCCACAACCGAGACTTCCGAGAAAGCCTCCAAACCCGACGGAAGCCTCGTTGATCGATGCCCGCCCGTGTTTATGCGCCGCGTTCGACAGGCTGTAATATGTCGCGCTGAAAAACGCCAGCCCCAAAAACGAACCGGCCACCGCGCAACACAGGCACATGACCGCAAGGCTTTGCGTGCGGCCCAATACGTAGTACGCCGCCGCCGAACCGGCTTGCATGATCGCCATAATGCCGAAACGGTGCTTCCACCAATTTGTGCGGCCAACGTATAGGAATGTAAGCGCGGTCGCGAGGGAAAACGCGAAAACGAGATACGAAAAATTCGTGGCCGGCGCAGTCCGCCAGAACGCCGCCGGCGTTTCTTCCCACAGCAGGTGCAGTTCCCCCGCACGGACCAGATCGTCAATCCGCTTCGGATAGGTGAACCGCAGCCCGCCCGCCAGCATGTTCGCCACGAACGTCGCGCACCATCCCGAATACAGGAAGACTTCGCTCGCACGATCGTCCTGCGCACGTTCCAACAGGAGCGCTTCCGTCGGCGCGTCGAAGTGCGCGGACTCGTGCGGCAACGATTTCACGAGGGCCAGCGCCACAAGCGTGACGCCAAACAACGCCGCGAACGCCAACGCGTAGTGCGCATCGTAGAGCGGGCCGGCCACCAGCGGGCTGAGCGAAAACCCGAAGCTCCACGAAATGTTGAACCAACTCATCGTGCGCGCGCGCCGCGCCAGGTTGGGCTCCGCGCCAACCCACGAATGCAACGCAGGCCATACCAGAGACAGCGCCGCGGACCCGATGCACGATACCGCCAACGACACGCGCCAATCGGAAAATATCGCCATCATCGTATAAAAAACGGCGAACACGAGAATACCGCTAACGGCCCAGTTCAGGCCGTTCTTCGCCCGCGAAACAAACCGGGCGGATATTAGCGCGCTCGACGCATATACCGCGGACCCGACCGCCCCAAAGATGCCCGCTGTCTGTGTGGTGCCGCCCAGTTGGTTCATGACGAAGAACGGCGTGACTACCATCCCGATCATCACCGCGAAATCGAGGGTAAAAGCCGCGAGACAAATGCGTACATGGGGTTTGAACATAAGCGCGAGAGTGTAGGTCTTTAACACGGACGAATCAACGCGGTTGACTTCGCACAACCCGCCCCGCAGTATAACGGCTCATCTCCAAGGAGTCTCCCATGCTCGTTACGTATGCCGGAATCCTGCTTCTCGCCGCGCTGCCCACCGGCCCAACGCCCGATCCGGTCGCCGCGCCGCACTTCCCGGATCGTGTTCACGCATTTGTGTGGCGCAACTGGCAACTTGTTCCCGCGGACGACATGGCGCGCGTGCTCGGCACGAGCAAAGAGAACGTGCTGAAGACAGGAAAAGCAATGGGGCTGGCGGACCAGCCGGCAATAACCGCGGATCAACGCCAACGCTCGTACATTACCGTGATTCGCCGGAACTGGCACCTGCTGCCATACGATCAGATGCTCGATTTGCTGGGGTGGACGGAAGACGAACTGGCGTACACGCTGCGCGAGGACGATTTCCTCTACGTCAAGCTGGGCCTGCTCAAGCCGAAGTGCGAACCGTTGAAATGGGCCGAGCCGGACGACTCCGTCCGCGCGCGCGAAGAAGCCATCGCGCGTACTGTGCGCGAGGCATTTCCCGATGGCGCGGGCAAACTGGAGGATCCCATGTTTGGGTTCGTCGCCGATCTGTCGAAGCCCGTCCAGGGCGCACAGACGGACTACGAATCCAGCAAGATCGCGCCGCGCTTCTGCTATTCATATTTCGCGCTGTACGGCGACGCATTCATGGACGGAGCGCCGGACCCGTTCCCCGATGGTTATTTGTCGCGCCTGAGCGCATTGGGCGTAAACGCGGTTTGGCTCCAGGGCGTACTCTACAAGCTGGCGCCCTTTCCGTGGGACCCGAAACTGAGCGAGAACCACGAGCAGCGCTTAAAGAACTTGAACGCTCTCGTCGCGCGCGCCAAATCGCACGGCATGGGCGTCTACCTCTACCTGAACGAACCGCGCGCAATGCCGCTCGCTTTCTTCGAGAAGAACCCCGATCTGAAGGGCGCTGTCGAAAACGAACACGCCGCCCTCTGCACCAGCGCCCAGTCGGTCCAGCAGTACATCGCCAGTTCCGTCGCGCTCATCTGCGAAACCGTCCCGGACCTGGCTGGCTTCTTCACGATTACGGCTTCGGAGAATTTCACCAACTGCTGGAGCCACGGAAACGGCGCGGGGTGTCCGCGCTGCTCGAAACGCACACCGGATGCCGTCATCGCCGAGGTGAACGCAATGGTGAATGCGGGCATCAGAATGGCCTCCGGCGCGCAGCGGCTCGTCGCGTGGGACTGGGGCTGGGGCGACGATTGGGCGGAGGGCGCGATCAAACGACTGCCGCCGAGCGCTTCGCATATGAGCGTCAGTGAATGGAGTATTCCATTCACGCGCGGCGGAATAGACAATAAGGTGGGCGAATACTCGATCTCCGTGATCGGGCCGGGTCCGCGCGCAACGAAGCATTGGCGTGCCGCGGAACGTCTGCCCGCGCCCTTGCGCACCTTCGCGAAGATTCAGGCGAACACAACGTGGGAGTGCGGTTCCGTACCGTACATTCCCGCAGTCGCCAACGTCGCCAAGCACATCGAGAACTTGCGCGACGCGCGCGTAAACGGCGTCATGCTCGGGTGGACGCTTGGCGGCTACCCCGCGCCAAACCTCGAAGTTGCCGGTAAGCTCATCGCCGATCCCGCGCTCAGCGGCGAGGAGGCGATGAAGCAGGTCGCCGATCGCCGGTTCGGCATCGCCAGTTCCGGCGAAGTAGTGAACGCATGGAAGACGTGCAGTACTGCGTTTAGTGAGTATCCCTACGACAACAGCGGGCTCTACAGCGGCCCGCAGCACATGGGGCCCGCGAACCCCCTGTATGAGAAGGCCACCGGCTACGCCGCGTCCATGGTGGGGTTTCCGTACGATGCGTTGCCCGCGTGGCGCGGCGCATATCCCGCGGACGTCTACGTCGCGCAGATGCAAAAAGCCGCCAAGGGATTTGCGGAAGGTTCCGCGAAACTAAAGGAATTGCTCGCATACATCGACGCGGACCATCGCGACGAATTGCAGCGCGAGCTCAACGTGATGGAGGCGTGCGGTCTCCATTACGCCAGTTGTGCGAACCAGGCGCGCTTCATCGTGCTGCGCGACGAGTTGCTGGCGCAGAACGCGGCCACCGATCGCGCGGCCGCGTGCGCGGAAATCGAATCGATCCTGAAAATCGAAATCGATCTGGCGCGCCAACTCTATGCAATTCAGATCCGCGATTCGCGCCTGGGCTTCGAAGCCACAAACCATTACTTCTACGTCCCGATCGATCTCGTCGAAAAAGTGATCAACTGCCAAGACCTGCTCGACCGCTGGCTCCCAACCGTCCGCGGATAGATTGCAGGATATGAAGGTAGTGGGTGGGGCGAGGCTCCGAGGGTGGGGCGAGGCTCCGAGGGTGGGGCGAGGCTCCGACCGAGCCGCGTTCGGGATGTGCAAAATACGGCTCGGACGGAGCCTCGCCCCACCCATTGTTGGCTCGGTCGGAGCCTCGCACCACCCATTATTGGCTCGGACAGGGCCCCACCCCACCCGTGCGCATGCCCGGCGCTGCTACGTTTCCTTCCTCGCCTCCAAAATGTACGCCATCAAGTTCGCCATGTCCTCCGGCGTCAAACCGTCTTCCAGCCCGTCCGGCATGGGCGAGCGCGATTTCGTTGTCATCGACTCGATGTTCGACCGCAGGATCGTGTTCTCGATTCCGTTCGCCCCGCGAATCGTGACGCTGTTTCCCGATTCCTCGACGACGACGCCGCTGTACGACATGAGATCGTTCGTCTCGATGGTGTAGTCGAAGTATTTCGTCTCCACCGCCCGGTTGGGATCGAGAATCGACACCAACACGGCTTCGCGCGATCGGTCGGTCAACGCCAATAGATCGGGGCCAACAGCGTGGCCCACACTGCCAAGCTGATGGCACGAGGCGCACCGCTCGCGAAATATGCCGCGCCCGCGCAGAAACTGACCGGGAATGGTCGTTGCCTCCTTGTACTGCTCGATCACTGCCTGCCGATCGGGATTTGCCGCGCCCGCCATCAGCTTCTCCGCGCGCGCGCGGATGTCATCGCTCTTGCTCGTCAACAAGTCCTGCCGGTGCGTCGCGTCAAGTTCGCGAAAACTCGGCGCTCCGTTTTCGAGCGCCGTCATTACTGCGTCAAGCCATGCCTCGCGCCGCAGCAGGGCCTCGATCGTGTGGCTGCGGAGTTCGGGACTAAGCCCCGACAACGCGGCCAACACCGCGGCAGGCACGCGTTCGTTCTCGGTATCAATCAGTGCATCAAGCGATGCAGAGCGAATGCCCTCGGCCGACTCCGCGCCCAGCAGACGCGTGAGCAGTGCGATATCCTCTTCTGCTCGCGATGCGTCTCTTCCCAGTACGCTCGCTGCCCCCGCGCGCACGGCTTCATCCATGGAGGCGTCCGCGGCGACAGCGCGCGCGGCATCGGTCAACTTCGCGATTTGTGTGCGCGCACCGTCCGCAACAGCACCCGTGCCCAACGCGTCGAGCGTCGTGCCCGTCCCGCTCAGCGAGTCAAGAAAATCCGCAAGCCACGCGAATTGCGCCGCTGTGTGTTGCTTCACTTCTGGGTTCGCGACGAGTAGCGCCATGCCCTGCAGTGTTTCCGAATCGTTCGCGGTTACCGCCGTCCCAACGACAGACGCAATCACCTGGTCTTGCGGCTCCGGCGCTGCGTCCTCGGCCGCGGCCCAAGCCAGCAGGCGCGGTATGATATGGCGCACATTGCTTCCATTCAGCGAACTGAGCAGCGCCATGCCGAGATACGCGTCGTTCCTGTTCGTTTCGATTAATTCGCCCAGCGTCGCCGCCGCGCGGTCGGTGCGCAACTCGCCAATCGCGTAAATCAACTCGACCCGAACCAACGCATCGGCTTCGTTCTGCATTTCGACCAACGCCACGCCAATTTCCGGCCAATCGCTCGCGCGCGCGGCGGCCAGGCGCACGGCACTTTGGCGTACGCCAGGTGAGCTGTCGCGAAGTCCGGCCAAGAGGTCGTCGCGAATTAGCGCGTCGATCCCGTCCAGCACGCAAAGCGCATGCGTTCGCGCTTGCGCGGATGCGCTCGACCGCAGCAACGTGCGCAACGCGTCGGCGGCGCTCGAATCCCCGCGCTCAACGAGTTGCTGGTGGGCCAAGTCCCGGACCGTACCATTCCCGCTCTCAAGCAGCGCAACAAGTTCTTCTGATGCGAATGTGTCCGTCTTTGTCGGCGCGCGCGTCGTACCATGAACAGGGACAACGCGGTAAATCCGCCCTTTGTCGTCGCCCGCGCGTAGGTCCAGCGTTGCCTGTGTCTCCGCCGAAATGTACTCCGGGTGCTCGATCACCTGCCGGTACATGTCGACGATATACAGCGCGCCATCCGGGCCCATGCGCGCCATCACCGGGCGAAACCAGTTGTCGTGCGAGGAAAGAAACTCGGACTCTTCTTCGCCGGGCGCGCGATGCCCTGTGAAGGTTGCTCCATTCGGTTCGAGTACCGTGCGCAGGACGAGGTTGTGCACCGGTTCGCACACGAACGCGTTGCCGTAGAACTCGTTACCGAGAATCGTGTCGCGATAGATTTCGATGCCGCATGTCGAGGTCGAGCGGTTTACGTGCTCAAAATCGTTAAAGCGTGCGAGCGTGCGGCTCGTAGGAAAAAGTTGCGCTTGGGGAACGATGTACTCGCGCGGGTTGCCGGGGGCGAAATGCGGATTGCGCCGCATCGCGCGATCGTCCAGCGCGTAGTGCCATACGGGCAACCAGTTCGCGCAGCCGAAGCGGTTTCCCCAGTCATCAAACGCGATGCCAAACTGCGACATTCCGCTTTCCGCGTTCATTACGCCATCGCTGACACGAAAGCAAAAATCGCGCCCGGAAATGTTCAGCGCCTCACCAGTCTTAGTACTGGTAATCGCGCCGCCACTGTCACCGTTTGCGCAGTGAATCCAGTTGTCGAGCCCCCAGCGCAGACCGTTGATGCGGTGCTGCTGGTTCCCCTGGATGAAGCCATCGTAGAGGACTTCCTGATGGTCCGCCCTGCCGTCGCCGTTGGTGTCCTTTGCGAAAATGATCTTCGGAGCGGCGGTGATAAGGATGCCGTCGCGCCAGGGCATCACCCCCGTCGCGAAATTCAGTTTGTCGAGAAACACCGTCGCCTCGTCGTATTTCCCGTCGTCATCTACATCTTCGAGAAACTTCACGCGGCTGCCCGGCTTGCCCTCGCCGTCCATGCCGAGTGGATAGTCGCGCATTTCCACGACCCAGAGTTTTCCATCCGCGCCCCACGCAATCGACACCGGGTCGACTACGAGCGGTTCCGCCGCGACGAGTTCCGCACGCAAACCGGGCCGCACACTGATTGACGCAAGCCCCGCCTCAGGCGATTTCGGTTGCGGCTCGACGGTTGCCAGCAAGTCATTGAATGAACGCCGGTCGACCAAGTCCGGCAATTTGTCCGTGGTTTCGTTCTGCACCCAAAGACTGCGCGAATGAAACCATGCGCCGTTGTTCTCGCCATTGACTGCTATCGCGGGAATTGCCGTTGCCGGGTCAGAGCCATCGCGAGCGCCATCGATTGATGTCGTGCTCCAACCCGACTTCATGGAGTCGAATAGATAGAGCGCGAACTGATCTTGGTTTGAAATGAGGATATCCAGATCGCGATCGCCGTCAACGTCGATTAGCCGGAGACCACGATCACGGCCATCAGAGTCAATCAGCGTTAGATTCGCCGGAAATGCGAAAGGTGCCCTCCGCCACCGGCTGTGGGCGGCCGCTCGTGTAAAAACTTCATTGTGCTCATCGTTGGAAACCAGTAACTCCGTAATCCCATCACCGTCGATATCGCGGAAGCGAACACCGCGGTCTCGACCCCCAATTGCGGTCATTAGAAAGTCGCTGCGTATGGTGAGTCCCTTCAGCAGAATCGGTGCGGGCTGCCACGTCCCATCGACAAACCGCCAAGCCCCGTCGTGGCGGTCGGTTACCTTCAATGCGATTGGGGTGCCGTCAACGTCCAAGCCGAAACGCGTGCCGTTGTCATTTCCGTACGGTCCGCCGTCCAAAGAATCCGGCGGCATTATTGGAGTGCGGTGTCTGCCACCAACGGTCCTTCCGGCGTTCGGTATCACGCCCGACGGAAACTCTGTCTGATTCCAGATCATTTCGTCGCTGTCCCATACACGGCAAACTTCAAAGTCGGCGGCGCTGCTCTGTCCGGGGTGTGCTGGATCATCGTCGGGTTCAACCCCGCGATTGACGTCTAGCAAACCCGCGCTTTGTGACGGTTCGCTTGAAGAACACGGTCCACGGAGTACGTCCATGTATCCGTCCTCATTGAGGTCGAGTAACCGCACAACGAGAGGCTGTGAGAATCTCGAAGATTGCGGACAGCCAAGGAGGTGCTCATTCAAGCGTTGATGCGCCGCGCGAAAGCTGAGAAATCGCACGCGAGTCCCATACTGCGTCGCCGCGTGTTCTATCAAGTTGACGATTTGATGGTTCTCGATCCATCCGTGCGGATGAAACACAAGCGTATACACGCCCTTCTTCGCGACTGCGGCGTCCAGCGCGATCTTCATGTCCGCGAGCGACTGCGGACTGTTCGGCTTGTTGATGTTCTGCGCTTCCCAGTCGCTCGGCACGGCGCAGGGAAACTCCCAAATTCCGTCGCCGATGATGTAGGGGTAGGGATAGTCCTCGATCGTGGTCTTGAATGATTTGAAGGGAAGGTAGGAGCGGAAGCGTTCGCGGCCGTCTTCGCGAATCACCCATTCGCGCGGGAGCGCGGGATCGTTGGCGGTCGTGATGTTGAACACGCTCGAATCGATCGAAAGATGCGGCACTCCCGGCGACGGCTTGTTGAATATCTCATAGAAAAAGCGCGGACTGGTCGAGTTGATTGAGTCGCAGCAGGGCATACGGAACGCAACGGGTTTGTTTCCCGGAATGTTCGCCATCAGCGAAATGCACGACTCGAACGTCGCCCTTGCTTCCTCGAACTGTCCGCGGCCCAGCAGCGGGCACGGGTGTGCAACCGTGTGCGTCTCGATACTGAGGCCTTCCCGCAGCCACGCCTGCAACTGCGGATCGTCCGGGCTTATGCTGCACGCCATGATGCTCATCGACGCGGTACCGTAAAGCTCCTTCAACTTGTCGATGATCGGGCGAAGATACGCCTCGTACTTCTTCGGATCGCGCATATCGTCGATGGAAAGAATGATCGCCGCCTCGACGCCCGGTTCGCCGATCCACTGCGGCGTGATCAGTTTTGGAAAGTCGCGCGAAGGATAGAACGGATTCGGATCGTCAAGATACGCGAGCCGGTTCGCGTCAAGTGCGGGCGCAACTACGGTGGCGAACATTAACGCCAACAGGGCAATGATTCGGCGATACATTCGTGGTCCCCCAATATGCCAAACAATGCAACGGAGAGAAGGGGTGGGGCGAGGCTCCGTCCGAGCCGCAGGTTCGGGAACCGGCTCGGACGGAGCCTCGCCCCACCCCTATACGATAGACAATCCACACGGAGCGCGGATTATTGTAAAGCCGTCGGAGAAGCGTCAGGCCAGGATCCTCTTCACGACCTCGCCCGCAACGTCAGTCAGTCGGAAATCGCGGCCGTTGTACCGGTGCGTCAGCTTGAGATGATCGATGCCGATCAAATGCAGAATCGTAGCGTGCAAATCGTTCACGCTCACGCGATTCACGGCCGCTTTGCTGCCTATTTCGTCCGTCTCGCCGTAATGCGTGCCGCCCTTCACGCCGCCGCCCGCGAACCACGTCGTAAACGCGTGCGGATTGTGATCGCGCCCCGATCGGCTCGGATCGTTCTTTGGGCGCTGCGCCAGCGGCAATCGCCCGAACTCGCCGCCCCATATCACGAGTGTGCTGTCGAACAGCCCGCGCTGTTTTAAGTCCGCGAGCAATCCCGCGATCGGCTGGTCCGTTTCCGCGGCAAACCCGCGATGGTTTTGCTCGATATTCAGGTGACCGTCCCAGCTCTTTTCGTTTTCTTCGCCGCCGCTGTATATCTGGATGAACCGCACGCCGCGCTCGACCATGCGCCGCGCAACGATGCACTGACGCGCAAAGTGCGTGCACTTCTCGTTGTCCAGTCCGTACAACGTCTTGATGTGCTCCGGCTCCGAGTCCACGTCGAGCGCTTCCGGTGCGGCCATCTGCATGCGGTACGCGAGTTCAAAACTCTCGATGCGCGTGGCAAGTTCCGCGTCATTGTCCGCGCGTTGTTGGTGTTCGCGGTTCAGCGCCGCCAACAAGTCGAGTTGGCGCCGCTGTTGTTCATCGTTCATCGACGCAAGCCGTTCGAGGTTGTCGATCGGCTGGCCCTGATGTTTCAGCGCGGTGCCCTGGAAAATCCCCGGCAGGAACCCCGCGCCCCAGTTTTGCGAATACCCTTTCGGCAGGCCGCGCCCGAGCGTGTCGTACATCACCACGTACCCCGGCAGGTTCTGGTTCTCCGTGCCAAGGCCGTAGGTCACCCACGCGCCGACGCTGGGGAACCCCATTCGGTTGAAGCCTGTGTTGATCTGAAACAGCGCGGGGGAGTGGTTGTTCGTTTCCGTGTGACACGAATGGATAAACGCCATGTCGTCGACGTGGCGCGCCATCTTCGGAAATATCTCGGGTACCCAGGTGCCCGACTGCCCGTGCTGCTGCCATGAGAACGGCGACTTCATCAGCGGGCCCACTTCTTCGACGAAGAACCCGGTCTCGTTGTTGAAGCCTTCGAGTTTCTGCCCATCGCGCTTCGTAAGTTCCGGCTTGTAGTCCCACGTGTCGACTTGACTCGGCCCGCCGTTCATGAACAGCCAGATGATCGATTTCGCTTTCGCCTCGAAGTGCGGCGCGTGGGGCGCGAGCGGATTAATCGCCTCTTGCGCTGGCGCGGCCAGTATTCCGGCCTTGTCCATCAGCCCGGCCAACGCCAACATCCCGAAGCCTTGCCCCGTCCGACGCAGGAAATCGCGCCGTGAACAGAAACACGAGGAGGGAGCTGCATGGAAATGTGGTAAATTGCTGCTGTGCATATGACCGTCCTGACGACTTCTCAGTGTCGATAGATATCGCGTCTATGGCCAATTCTCAACACAACGACCTTTTCGCCTTCGAAATCGAATACAACTCGATATTCACCGATCCGGTAGCGATACGTCCCTAGTCTCGACTGTGAGAGCTTCTTTGCATGTTTCATAGGATCAACCGCATAAACCTTGAGTATGTCGAGCATTCGCTTCTTTGTTGCTGTGTCGAGACAATCATAGTCACGTTGCGCACGTTTGGTGAAGACTAACTTAGCCACGCTCCAGCTCGTCCAGTGTGACTATTTCCCCTCGCTTGTATTGGCTCCGTGCTTCTTCAACGGATGCGATGTAGGAGGGGCTATTCATAGCCGCAAGATCTTCCATGAGGTCCTCAAACGATTCATGGACTGACTCGCTGATGAGCTGTTTCAATTCATCGACTGTCATGTCGGCAACTCGTGCTGTCATACAAATGCACTCCAAATGTATCGCATGTTCAAATTCAAGTTGGTGCGAACTACTCGATATAAACAAATTCATTCAGCCCCAACAGCACCTGCGCGAAGTCCGCCATTGCGGTCTGCGCCGGTTGGGCGTTCCCGCTCGCGGCATATGACGCCGTCTGCGCGTCGAGAAACGCGAGCGCGTTGTTCAACTCGCTCTCGCCTGGCGGCCGGCTTACTGTCAGCATGAACCCGCGTGTCACCGCCGCAACGAGGTCCGACGCCGCGTCTGGACACATCCGCCGCGCCAACCCTTCCGCGCGCTCGCGCACGTTCGGGTTGTTGATTACCAAAAGCGCCTGCGGCGCGATGGTCGTGCACGGCCGTTGGTCGATGCCCACCGTCGCGTCCGGCGCATCGAACACCGTCATCATCGAGACCAACTTGCTGCGCTTGACCATGAAGTAAATGCTGCGCCGCTTCATGTCCGGGTCGAGCGTACTCGGCCCAAACATCGAATCGTCCAACTGCCCGCTCACCGCCAGCATCGCATCGCGAATCGCTTCCGCCTCGAGCCGTTGCCGCGGATAATGCCACACCAGCGTGTTCGCCGGGTCGAGTTTCGCTTTGGCGTCGTCGTGCGAAGCGTCCTGCCGATATGTCGCGCTGGTCATAATCAGTTTTTGAATGTACTTGAGGCTCCAGCCGTTCGCGATCAATTCCGATGCGAGCCAATCCAAAAGCTCGGGGTTTGTCGGCGGTTCGCCCTTGAACCCAAAATCGCTCGGCGTGGGCACAATGCCGCGGCCGAAATGGTGCTGCCACAAACGGTTCGCAATCACCCGCGCGAGCAATTGACCCGCGCCGTACTCGGTGTCCGTTATCCAATTCGCCAGCGCCGTGCGTTTGTGCGGCGTGCGCGCGCCCGCCGGCGGAGCCTTCTGCCAACGCTTCTCGCCTTCCGGCGAAGTCACCAATACCACCGGAAACGCCTGCGTCGCGACTTCGCCCTTCTGGTTCGGATCGCCGCGCGTCAGAAAATGGGTCTCTTCCAGATAGTCCCCGCCCTGGGTGTGCGTGCGGATCGCGGGCACGCCCTCGCTGCTGATCAGCACTTTCGTCGCGCCCGGCATCGGCGCATTCTTCGCGTGCTCGCGCTCCGCCTTGGACAGCTCCTTCCACTTCGCGTCCTGTTTCTTGAAGAACTCAAACAGGCGCGAACGGTCGCGCGACGACACCGTCGCGTCCTGCTGAGCGCGATACTTCGACAACGTGTCCGCGAGGTCCTGCGGCATCAGCGCAAGGTCGAAGGCGGCGGGGGACGGGGCCGTCGTAATCGAGACGCGCGGCCGCCCGATTGCGTGTTTGCTGTTGGATTTGAATTCGAGTGTGAACGTGAACACCGCCCCTTCGGGCAAACCGGCGGGCGCTTCAAAATCGAAGATCGCGGACTGGTCCTTCCCGTACTGCTCGCCGATGGCCCACGCGCTCTTCTCGTCGGCATCGATCGCGTTCGAGGCGGGGTAACCCGCCTGCTCGAACGTCGCGCGCGGGTTCGCCAGTTTCAAGTCGGTCTTCGCATCGGTTCCGTTGTCCGGGCGGATGGCCACCTTGAAATTCGTCAGCGCAAAATTGCCGTTCTCCGCGCGGCCCGGCCCGTTCGAGGTCATCGTCGCATCGGACAGCGCATCGATGCGCACGCTCGTGATGCCCGTCAGCTTTGTGCGCGCCTCGAAGGTGTACGTGTCGAACTCGGGATTCTCGCCCGACACCAGCACCGAACCGTCCGACAAGCGGCCCATGCGCGCGCCACCCTCGGAGGTATAGTTGAACACGTCCAGCGCAAGCCACTGCGGCGACGGCGGAGTCGTGAGTTGCGTGCTCAACCATTCCTCAAACTTCGCAACCAGCGGGCCTTTTTCGTACTCCGTCAAACTCGCGAGCAGCGGCTTGTGCTCCGCGTCGTACCGCTCCTTCGCGCGCGCGTAAAAGTCGGGGCCGACGTCAATCGGATAGTCGGACCGCACAGTCTTCGTAAACGTCGAGATGAGCCGGTAGTAATCCGTCATCGTAATCGGGTCGTACTTGTGGTCGTGGCAGCGCGCGCAGCCGATAGTCAGGCCGAGCATCGACGTGCCGATCGTCCGCGCCATGTCGTCGAGCTCGTCGTACCGCTCCTTCTCGACTTGGTTCTTCGTGATCTGCGTGGCGTGCGTCCCCGCTGCTAGGAACCCCGTCGCCATCATTGCGAGCGGGTCTTCCGGCGCAAATTCGTCTCCAGCGATCTGCCACTTCACGAAGGTGTCATAGGGCAGGTCCTGATTGAAAGCCTGAATGACGAAATCGCGGTAGTAATACGCGAACTTGCGGTCGTAGTCCTGCTCGTACCCGTGGCTCTCCGCGAACCGCGCCAAGTCCAGCCAATGCCGCGCCCAGCGTTCGCCGTAATGCAGGCTCGCCAGCACTTCGTCAACCAGTTTTTCGTACGCGTCGGGCGCCGCATCGTTCACAAACGCCTCGACCCTCTCCGGCGTCGGCGGAAGTCCCGTCATGTCGAGGTACACGCGGCGGACCAGCGTGCGCCGTTCCGCTTCCGGGTTCGGCGAGATTCCCACGGCTTCCTGCCGCGCGAGAACGAACCGGTCGATATCGTTGCGCGGCCACGACGCATTCGTGACGGCTGGCGGCGTGACCCGTTCGATGGGAAGAAAGGCCCAATGCTTTTCGTATGGCGCCCCCGCGTCGATCCATTTACCCAGCGTTGCGATCTGCTCAGGCGTAAGTTTCTTCATCGCCGCGGGCGGCGGCATCATCTCGTCCGTGTCGTGACTCGATACGCGCTTCCAAAATTCGCTCGAGTCCCGGCCGGTTCCAAGCGCTTCTGCCGCGCCTTCGCGGCTGTCGAGCCGCAAATCCGCCTTGCGCGTGTTCTTGTCCGGGCCGTGGCAAGCGAAACAATTCTCCGCGAGGATGGGGCGGATGTCACGGTTGTACCTGATGGTTCCGTCGGAAAACGCGGGAAATGCAAACACTGCGGCCACGCAACAGCAAACGCCGGCGCGGCACACTCGCGCGATACAGCTAAGACACGCTCTCATCGGGCTTCATCCCGGTACCAGAACAACTCACCAAGCACCGGTCATAATCCCAAGAAAACGCCCGAAAATCAATAAACTCGGCTGGTTGGCCCGAACGGCCGCAGCGCCTCGAAATCAAGATTCCTCGGGTGCTTCCACCTTTGGTATGGGGTGGTACTCATTTCTTCCTCGACGCCTCGAACGCCTCGTTGCTTGCGCACCGCGCCGTCTCTTCCTTCTGGTATTGAATCTGTTCGGGTGTCAGCCTGTCTGGCGACCACTCCGCGGGTTGAATAACCTCGGCGGTCAGCGGGACTGGGTCGTCGAGGTCGCGTTGAAGCTCCGCCAATTTCGACATCATCACCCGCACGCGATCGGCGTGCTCGGGCGCCTGTGCAAGATCATGTTCTTCGTGCGGGTCGGCCTGCAGGTCGAAGAGCACTGTCTTGTCGATGTGCGGAAACTTGATGAGTTTCCATCGGCCGTCCGTGATGGCGCGCTGCCCTTTCTCATACGCGGTGTACAACCAATCGCGCACGCCCTTGGCTTCGCCTCGGATCACCGGCGACAAGTCCCTCCCCTCCACGCGCGATTGCAGCGGCGTCCCCGTCAGGCCAAACACGGTCGGGAACAAATCCATGAGATAAGCCAGCGCATTCGTCTCGCCCTTTGAAATTCCCGGCCCGGCAAACACCAGCGGCACGTGCATCCCGCCAAACTCGTATACATTCTGCTTGCCCAGCAACCCGTGTTCGCCCAATGACAACCCGTTATCCGCAGCAATTACGAATAGCGTGTTGTCGTATTCGCCCGCGTCCTTCAGCGCCTGGACCACCCGCCCAAACTGCGCGTCGAGGTACGCAATGGACGCGTAATACCGCGCCAGCTTCCCGCGAATGTTCTCCGGCGTGCGCGGAAACGGCAGCGTCATCTCGTCGCGTCCCGTCATCCAGCCGTTGTCGAACGGATGGTATGGCGCGAACGCCGCAGGCAACGGAATGTCCTCAGGCTTGTATTGCGCATAAAACTCCTCCGGCGCGAACTGCGGGTCGTGCGGTTCCGGCCCGGCCATGTAAATGAACATCGGCTTGTCCGCGGGACGCGTACGAATGAAATCGATCACCGCGTTCGCGACGCCTTCGCTGTGCCCGGGATCGACGGACGTATCGAACTCTTCGGTAACTTTCTTCGGCGAATTGCCGAACTTTCCCGCGTGCAGCGTTGCGTAGCCCGCCTCCCTCATCGCGCGCGGAAGCGTATGCGTCGCAGGATCCTCCGTGCTCGCCTCGTTCTTCGCGCGAAACAGTGACCGCCCCGTCAACAGCATCGTCCTGCTCGGCATGCACACCGCGCCGATCATCGATCCCATCGTATACGCCTTGCGAAAAATGCACCCGCGCTCGATGATCGCGTCAAAATTCGGCGTCTTTCCGACAGGGCTACCCAACCCGCTGAAACCGTCAGCCCGAAGATCGTCGGCGAGCATGAGCAAGATATGCGGTTTACGCGTGGCTGCGGAACTGGAACCTATTGAGAGTGCTGACGCAGCGGCGAGCGCTGCACTACCGGAAATGAATTGCCGTCTGGATGTGATTTGCATTCTTCGAAACCCGAAACCCGAAACCCGAAACCCGAAACCCGAAACCCGAAACCCGATTACGATTACGACCGAAGACTACTTGCTCAATTCCTTAATCGTGATTTCCTTATACCACGCTTCGCTCGGTGGACCGCCGTGGATCTGAAGTGCGATGACACCCTTCGCATCGATGCTTTCGTCGGTCTCCGTGTAATCGACCGTCTTCACGCCATTCAGCCACTGCTGGATGTGTTTGCCCTCGGCGCGAATGACGTATTCGTTCCAGTCGTTCAGTTTTACGGCCTTCGCGACAGTTTCTTTGTCGGGCGCGGCGAGAATCTTCTTGCGGCGCGATTCGTCGTAGAGCGCGCCCCAATAGCCTTCGCCCATGTCGGCCTGATAGCCGGACACCTCGTGATGGTTGGGAATGCGCTTGGTTCGGAACTGTATGCCCGCATTCGCGCCCTCGCCGAGCAACTTGAAGGATACGTGCAACTCGAAATCGCCGTATGCTTTTGTTGTGCAGAGAAACTCGTTGCGCGCGACTTTTTCCTTCAGCGATCCACCGACAATTGCGCCGTCTTCGATGCGAAACACCTTCAGGTTGCCTTCCCAACCCTCGAACGACTTGCCGTCGAAGAGTGAAGTAGCCTCGGAGGCGGCATAAACAGCCGCCGACACGCAGATCCCTGCAAGAACCACACGGCTTTTATATCCAGTCATGGCGTTGCTCCTTGCGCTTGACTACGCGCGGTAATGTCCTTGGCACGCGCAGTAGCGTTGAACCGGTTTGACGAAATCATTGCACAAGCGCGATCGAATTGTCCCCCGCGGCCCGCGACCGCCGCGCGATGCCCGCAGCCCCATTTCTGATAGACTTGGTCCATGCTAAGAGAAATTGCCATGGGCGTCGTGTCGGCCTTGCTGCTTCTCGGTTCCGTCCAAACTGCATTCGGAGACCCCGCGATGCACCTTTACCAGATGCCTGCGGGCGCGGAAACGCGCTGGTACAGCTTTGAAAACCCTACCGGAGCAAAGGGCGCCGCCGGCCCCGAAAACAAGACCGCAAAAGGCCACGCGTTCGATTCTGTCGCGCCCGGCCAGACCCGCGTGCTCGCCGGCATCAACGGCCCGGGCGAAATCCGCCGCATGTGGTTTACCGTGAACGAACGCGATCCGCAAATGCTCCGTTCGCTTCGCTTCGAAATCTTTTGGGACGGCGCGGACAAACCGGCCGTATCCGTTCCCTTCGGCGATTTCTTCGGCGCAATACTTGGCAAGTCCGTCGTGTTCGAGAACGAGTTCTTCTGCAACCCCGAAGGCCGCTCGTTCAACTGTTACCTTCCCATGCCGTTCAGGACCGGCGCGAAAGTCACCATCACCAACGATTCCGACCGCCACCTCGAAAAACTGTTCTACGACATCGACGCGCTGCACGCGCCAACTCCCAATCCCGATGCCTTGTATTTCCACGCGACTTGGCGGCGGGAACCGCTCACAACGCTCGCGCTGGACTTCGAACTCCTCCCACGCGTGAAGGGAAAGGGACGCTTTCTCGGCGTGCACGTCGGCCTCATCGGCCACCCGGACAACGTCGGGTGGTTCGGCGAAGGCGAAGTGAAGATGTACATCGACGGCGACACCATGCTGCCCACCATCGCCGGCACCGGCACCGAAGACTACATCGGCACGGGCTGGGGACAGGGCAAATTCCAAATGCGATACCAGGGCTGCCTCATCGCCGAGAACAAGCCCGCCGAATTCACGTTCTACCGCTACCACGTGCCCGATCCGGTCTACTTCTACAAGGACATCCGCGTCACCCTCCAACAAATGGGCGGCGCATCCAAAAAGGCAGTCGTCGAACTCCTGAAGAAAGGAGTAGACATCAAACCGGTCAGCATCGACACCGACGGAAAGTTTATCAAGCTGCTCGAGTCCGACCCGCCCATCGACCTGCTCACGCACGATTCCCCCGACGAAGCCTGGGTCAACATGTACCGCCGCGACGACGTCTGCGCCACTGCACTCTTCTATCTCGACGCTCCGGTAAACGGGTTGCCCGATCTCGCCCCAGTCGAACAGCGCATCGCAGGCTTACCCGAAAAACCAGAGCCCAAACCATAAACCAACCGTTCCCTTTTGGTCCTTTACGTCTTTTTGGTCGTTTACGTCCTCTTAGCCTCTTCACCTCTTGCGCCGAAATGGTCCGCGGTCGTATTCTATTTCCCGCTGCAACGGACTACCTGGAGGGCAATATCATGTCGGGCAACGGCAACTCGCACGAACCGAAACCCACGACGCGCTACCCCGTCGTTTCCTATGCGGACGCGCGCAACGCCGCCGCCGAACGCCGCAAAGCCTTCCCCTACAAATTCCCGCGCGACCCGCGTCACATGGGCGGCAAATACACCGTCGAAGAAAACGCGCGCCGCCTGCTCCGCTTCTTCTACTTCGAACGCCGCCTGTCCCACGCCCTCGGGTCGTGGACCCTCGCCATCCCCGAATTCGAGGTGAAACTGGAAACCGGCCGGCACATCTTTTACCACGCCGACGCCGCAAACATCCTGCGCACGCGCCTCAATGAACAGGAAGTCGGCTTAAAGATGATCGACGCCTACCGCGACGCGGAAATCGATACCTTCATCGAAGAGATGCTCTCCGCCGCGGACGCGCCCGAACTCCTCGTCGGCGTCCACCAGGTCGCCGGCCGCTTGCTGGCCACTGCATACCAACACCATATCGACGACACCTGCCCGGTGACCGACACGCCGACCATCCGCGCGATGAAACGAATCCTGGTCGACTATCCGCCTATGCTCGAATGGGCCGACGCCGCGATTGCCGCGTACGTCGACGGCGGCGTGGACGAGGACCGACTCTTCGCGTGGCGCTGGCACCTGCAGGACCTCCTCAAGAGTATCGGCGGCATCTCGGGTGCGGATGATCGCACCAACCCACCCGCCGAACTCCGCAGCGCCAAGAAACCCTACGAACGCAACACCCGCCCCATGCGCGATTCGCGGTTCACCACCTTCCACCACACCGGCGACTACGACGTCGCCGACGGCACGCCGCGATTCGAGAAGGATTCGTACGAGGGCCTGCGCCTCCGTTTCATCCGCACCCAGCGCGACGAAGTGGACGCCATCGAGGCCTTCGGCACCTTCCTGTGGGACATCCGGTTCAAGGACTTCAAAGCGGAATACGATCTCGCCCGCATCACGTGGGACGAAGCGCGCCACACGGAAATCGGCCACCGCACGCTCCTCGCCTGCGGCTACGATCCATTTGAGTTGCCGAACCGCCTCACCGGCTCCACCTGCCGCGGCCCAATGGAACCCGCCTACGCCATGGCGGAAATTAACCTCTTCGGCGAAGTCGGCGTCCTAAAGACCATCAACGCCCTCATCGACCGCGCCCGCGACGAAAACGACACCATCCTCGCCCACGCCGCCGACTTCATCCGCTCCGACGAACGCACCCACGTCAAAAAGGGCCAGCACATCATCGGCGTCATGACCGACCTCGGCAACCAGGAACTCGAACTCCGCACCCGCGAACTCTTCACCGAGTGCCTCCTCAGCCTCGGCGCCATCACCTCCGACATGGACCTATTCACCGTCAGCCGCGAGGATTTAGAGCACTTGGTAGGCGAGTAACTGCCGCAACCGAATACCAAAGCGCGAAATAAGGTGGGGCGAGGTGGGGCGAGGTAGGGTGGGGCGAGGCTCCGTCCGAGCCGCATGCAATTTATGAAACCTGAATTCGATTCCTCCCTCGTTGCCAAGTTTCTATTTGGCAATGCGCTCTCGAAAAGCTCCGCTTTGATCACGCCCTGCCGCGCCCGCACTCTTCTCTGAGATTTCAAATCTGAGATTCATGTTATTGTTCGATTTCGCATGCATTCGACTTTCTTAACAACAGAATACGGGTCGTTTCGCATGCGGATTCAACTATCAAGTGCAACAGAATGGGCCAAGAGATGGAGGAGACTTTGCACATCTCCACAGCCCCCTGCAACCCGCGCACGTCAGGACCGCCGAATCTGTGCGCTTGTGGGCGACCCGCCCCGCCCCAAACAAACAAGTCATCGACCGGCGGCCCTGGCCGCGGTACTATATCGGAGGCGTCCATGAAACCAACACGTTCGACGATCATGGCCCGACCAGACCCCTTGAATCGCCAAATCACCTCAACGACACCCCCTGTCACTGTGGCGAATCGGACACCCCTTTGCGAATACAGCACCTGCGACAGTCTTGGCGCGACCACACCCCCTTGTTCCGTCAAAATGATTTCGGTACACCCCCCTTGACACCGCCCATGGACGTCGCAACTCATCGTATTGCTTCCTGACTTCCTGGCTTCCTAACTTCCTGACTGCCACAAGCCAAGTAGTTTGTCCTTCTAATGTTGGAATGCATTTCGCGCCCGCGTGATTTGCGAAGTAGTGCAACAACGTGGGCTATAGGATGAGAGTGGCGCATGACCGGAATGACCGAGCATCGACGTACTGTGTGTCCTGTGCATCGAATCCGGCGAAGGTATCAAAAGGTCTTTGCACTTCTCGCGTGAGCTTTATTGCTTCAGCGAGTTGCTCTCTGAAATTCTGAAATCTCAAATTTGAAATTGATTGCTGAATTTCTTTGGTCGCGGCTACGCAGTCGCCCTGTGTTTCTTCGCGGCCAATTGATTGGGGTCAGACGACCCGCACGCCGTCGACAATCACCGCCCGAAGTTTGGCAGTGTCGCGCGTGGTGCCGCGGGCGACGTCGATCACAAGGAAGTTCGCGCGCGCGTCGCGCTTGGGCGCAGGCCTTGGGTCGCTCACGCCGAACAGTGCCCCCGGCACCGTCGACGCGCACGCAAACGCCTGCTCAAGCGTCAGGTCCGTGTGCCGCGCCGCGTTGAGCACGCCCTGCAACAGCGTGGTCGCGCTGCCCGCAAGCAGTTCCGTCCCGCTCAGGCAGATGCGCCCCGTCTTCAGCAGTTCGACCGGCATGCCCGCGAGGTCGTAGTGGCCGGGCTTGAGTCCCGCGATGTGCACCGCGTCGGACGTGATCATCAGACGCTCCGCGCCCTTCATCCGCGCGATGGTCTTCAGGATTGACGGCGGCAGATGTTCGAGGTCGGCGATGACCGACGCGTGCAAACGGTCTTCCGCGAGCTGCGGCCACAGCGGATTGTCGTGCCGCGGAATGTGCGCGGCGATCCCGTTGCCGAGGTGCGTGCACATACGCGCGCCCGCGTCCACCGCGCGCGAAATCTGATCGACCGATGCGTTGTGATGGCCCAGGGAAACGACGATGCCGCGCTTGACCATTTCGGTGATGAACGGAATTGCGCCGTCGATTTCCGGTGCGAGCGTGACGTACGCCACGCGGCCGTCCGCGGCCTTGTGCCATCGGTCAAACTCGCGCAGGTTGGGCTTGCGCACGTGCCGCCGGTCGTGCGCGCCGCGCGGACCGTCGTGTGGCGAGATGTACGGCCCTTCAATGTGTACGCCGGGAATCCGCCGGGCAAGCGATGCGTCCTGCAGTGCCGCGGCGACCGTCGCGCAGCCGTGCTCGATGTTCTCGAAAGACGACGTAATAAAGGTTGGAATCCAATGCGACACGCCGATCCGCTGCAACTTCGCATCGGCCTCCGCCACGTCCTCCGGCAACACGTCGCGCCCCTGCAAGTCGACGCCGCCGTATCCGTTCACCTGAATGTCGAACAAGGTCGGCGCGATAATCGACGTTGCGGAGCCGGCGTCGCACTTCCCGCGTCCCGCGCGGGCAATCGATGCAATCCTCCCATCGCGGACAACGACATCGGACGCTGCCGTATCGCCGAGTATCACACCGCGGACTCGGATTTCGTTACCGGCCATCGGGCTTCGCCTCGATCTGTGCAAGTATCTCCGCCGTACGCTCCGACTCCGTCCAGAACAGCGCCGTCGCGTCGGTACCCGTTGCATAGTTGTTTCGAATCACCGAACCCGCATACCCGCGCGCGCCGGCCCACGGCAAGACCGTCGACATCAGCGCCACTGTCGCGCCGATCGCGACGCTCCATACCGCCGCTATCCACGCTGCGCGCTTCATGGTTTCACCAAATCCTCCGGGATGGGAAAGAAGCTACCGTTCAACACAAGCCACGCCACAATCAGCGTCAACACGATGTTCGCCGTCTGCCCGAACAAATACAGCACGAGCGGCTTGCCGCCGGTCATTTGCTTGGCGAGGTCCTTAAGGTTCGACTCGAGCCCGATCGATACGAACGCAAGACAAAAAAGCCACTCGCGCAATTGCTTCGTCTGCGCTGTAATGGATTTCACCACAAGCGCGCCGGAATCTGTTTTGGCGAATGCCGACGCAATCAACGAAGCAAGGACGAACCCGATCACAAATTTCGGCATACGGTGCCACACTTCAAGCAGCGACGGCCGCCTCGCATTCGCGTCGCGCTCGACCGCGCTGACCCAATATATCGCTACGACGAACGCCACCACGCCGATCAGCAGGTTCTGAATCATCTTGACGATTGCCGCCGCGGCTTCCGCTTGCCCGCCCATCGCTTTGCCTGCCGCAACCACTGCGCCGGTTGCGTCGATGGTGCCGCCGAGCCACGCGCCCGCGAGCAGCGCATCCATCCCAAACCACTTCGCGATGGGCGGCATGGTGACCATCATGATTACCGTGAAGATGAGGCCGATGCCCACCGCGACGGTCAGGTCTTCCTTCTTCGCCTTGCACGCCGCGCCTGTCGCAATCGCCGCGGACACGCCGCAAACCGCAGTCTCCGCCGCGAGCACCATCACCAGTGGCTTGTTGCCCATGTTCAACCAGCGCGTGCCGAACAGCCACATCATCACGATCACCGTCGGCGCGACGAGCCAGGAAATGGCGACACCGTACGCGCCAAACGACCAGATGTTGCCGAAAAGTATCTCCGCGCCGAACAGCACCAGGCCTGTCTTGATGTAAAACTCCGTGCGCGCCGCACTCCCCAGCCACGCCGGGGTGCCGAACGTGTTGCTGATCAGCATGCCAATGGCCAACGCCCAGAACACATAGGGGATGTCGTAGTAAGTCATGGACGCTTCGTTCGCGATCAGGAACGCCGCGCACGCAACAAGGAATACGATGCCAAATCCAAACAGAAAAGACTTCGCCCTCCCGCGATCGATCAGCGAGATTATGACGAAATACAGAAGACCCAAGCCCGCCGCCAGCGCGATCAACGGCAACACAATCGACGCGGAGAATGCCGAACCGAATTCGCCCCATTGCCACTTCGGAAGCTTGGGGACGGACGTCACAATGCCAAGCCCGGCGGCCGCAAACATGAGCAGACCGAGCCAGACTGCCCACCAGTCCTCCAATCGGTACAGGTCGCGCCAGGACGACGCCGGTGGCGCAGGTGCGTCTTCGTTCGAGGCCATCTAGGCCAATCCCGCCATGAAGTGAATGTACGCCTCGATGCCGCGGAAGAAATTCGGCAGGTACTGCTTCTCGTTCGGGCCGTGGATGCCGTCGCTCGGCAGCGCGAACCCAAGCATCACCGAATCGACCCCCAGCTTGTCCTGCAACATGGCCACTATGGGAACGCTGCCGCCTTCGCGCTTAAAGATGGGGTCCTTGCCGTAAACCTTCTTCAACGCTTCGGACGCCGCGGCCATCGCCGGCGTCTTGCGATTCATGATCGCGCCTTTGCCGTGAGTAAGTTCTGTCACGTCCCACGTCACGGTCTTCGGACAGCGCTGTTTGAGATACGCGCACAATTGATCGTACACGTCCGAGGGTTCTTGATCGGCAACGAGCCGCGTCGAGATTTTCGCCATTGCTTTCGCCGGCAACACCGTTTTCGATCCCTCGCCCGTGAATCCGCTGACCATCCCATTTACTTCGAGCGTTGGCCGCGCGCCGATGCGTTCGAGCGTGCTGAATCCCTTTTCGCCCCACAGCGCCGGCGCGCCGGTCATTTCCTTCCAGTCGTCGTCGGAGTAGGGGAGACGCGCTATTTCCGCGCGTTCGTCCGCATCAAGCGCCCGCACCTTGTCGTAGAAACCCGGCAGCGTCACGCGCCCGTCCGCGTCATGCATGCCCGCGATCAGCTCGCACAATGCCTGCGCCGGATTGTGGACCGAACCTCCGAACAAGCCGCTGTGAAGGTCCTTTCCCGGCCCACGCAGCGTCAATTCGAAATACGCCAATCCGCGCAGACCATACGTAATCGCCGGCACGTCCTTCTCGTGGATGCCCGCGTCGCAGTTGCACACAAAATCGCATTTCAGCAAGTCGCGGTGCTCGTCAATAAACGCGCCGAGGTGCGGCGACCCGATCTCCTCTTCGCCTTCAATCACGTACTTCAGCGTGAACCGCAACGGGCCCTGTTTCGACAGCGCCTCGACTGCCTTGATGTGTGCGAAGATTTGGCCTTTCATGTCCGACGCGCCACGCGCGTAGATGTAATCGTCGCGGATTTCCGGCTCGAACGGCGGCGAGTGCCATTCGTTCAATGGGTCCGCGGGCTGTACATCGTAGTGCCCGTACACCAGCATCACCGGCGCGCCTTCCGGTCCCTTCGATTCGCCGTAGACGACCGGATGCCCATCGGTCGGCATAATGGCGACGTGCCCGACGCCCGCGAGGTGCAATTGGTCCGCCACCCACATCGCCGTGCGCGCGACATCGTCTTTGTGCTCCGGAAGCGTCGATACGCTTTCGAGCCGCAGAAACTCCCGGTACTCGTTCAGAAAACGATCATGATTATCGCGTGCATACGCTATGGATTGATCGGATTGCATGGCGCTCCCCAACTGGTCAAGTGGAATTTCGACACTATAGCAGGGTTTCATGACGCGCTCTACTCGTCGTCGGACGGCCCAATCAATTTCCGCCCGGCCCTGACATTTCGCTATACTATCTCTTTCGTCGAGGTGGGCCGATTCATGAAACCGTTGGTATCCGTTGTGGTGCCCTTCTATAACGAAGAGGACAACGTGGCGCCGCTGTCGGAGCGCGTCGCGGAAGTCTTTGCGGGCATGCCGGATTATGATTACGAGTGCCTGTTCGTCAACGACGGCAGCACGGATGGCACGCGTGCGCGCATTGACGCGGAGCAGGCCAAGAACCCGCGTGTGCGTCCAATACATCTGGTCAAAAACCGGGGCCAGTCCGCGGCGTTGGTAGCGGGCATGCGCCGCGCGAAAGGCGACTATATTCTGACGCTTGACGGCGACTTGCAGAACGATCCCCGCGACTTTCCGACGATGCTCGAGTTGCTGAAAGACTACGACTGCGTCTGCGGTTACCGCGCCAACCGGCAGGATTCGCTTGTGCGCAAACTATCGAGCAAGATTGGGAACGGCGCGCGCCAGCGCATCCTGAAAGACGGCATTCGCGACGCGGGCTGCGGAAGCAAGGGCTTTCGCAGCAAGTGTATCGAGCACGTCGTTCCGTTCAACGGCGTGCACCGCTATTTCGCCGTCATGATGCGCAACGGCGGCATGAGCATCGCCGAGTGCCCCGTCATGCACCATCCGCGTAAGCACGGCGTCTCGAAGTACGGAATCCATAACCGCCTTTGGCGCGGCATCTACGACCTCATCGGCGTGCGGTGGTTGAGCAAACGTTACGTGACGTTTCAGGTTGAAGGGGAATAGCCGCGTGGGGGAGTGGATTCAGGAACTGCGCGCGACACTTTCCGATCCCGTACTCGCGCTCTGGTTTTGCATCGGCACAGTCGGCACGCTGGTCTTCAACAGCCGATTCTACGTGCAATGGTATGCATCGGAAAAACGCAAGCGCAGCGTTGTGCCAACCTCGTTCTGGTATCTGAGCAGCATCGGCGCGATCTTGCTCCTGCTCTATTCGATCCACATGCGTTCCGCCAACGGCGGGCTGAGTTACAGCCTCAACACAGTCATCTATTCGCGCAATCTCGTGCACATCTGGCGCGACAAGGGAAAGCTGTCCCGCGCCCGCAGCATCGCGTTTCAGTCCGTGGTTGCCGCGATCGCAATTGCAGCCGTGGCGGTCGTCGTGTGGATATGGTGGCACAAGATAGGCGTGAGCAAAACGAAGCAGCAACACGAAGCCGTGGCCATGTGGCTGTGGATCGCCGTGGGCGTCGTGGGGCAGGGCCTGTTTGCGGGACGATTCATCATTCAGTGGATCGCGACCGAACTGCGGCGCAAAAGCGTCGTTCCCGATGTCTTCTGGCACATGAGCCTCGTTGCGGCCGTGCTGCTCACCGCCGCGTTCGCGGCGCAGGGCGAATGGCTCCTCGCCGTCGGACCGATCCTCAATGTACCTGTCTACCTCCGCAATATCTGGTTCATTCATCGGAACCCGTCCGACGCCGCGCACACGGCCGGGGCCGCCTAGTTCATGCAGCGCATGCCCCTCATCGCGGTACTCGCCGCGGCGTTTATCGTGTTCAGTGCGAACATCGGCGGTTATGATCTCTGGCCACCGGACGAACCCCGCTTCGGCCAGGTCGCCCGCGAAATGATGCAATCCGGCAACCCAATTGCTCTGACAGTCAACGGCCAACCATACAAAGAGAAGCCACCGCTTTTGTTTTGGATCATCGCGCTCGTGTCGTTGCCGTTCGGCGACGTGACCGAAACGACCGCGCGCGTCCCGTCGTTACTTGCGGCAATGGCCGCGGTCTACTTCACGTTCCAATTGGCCTCGCGCATGTACGGCTACCGCGTCGGGCTTTGCGCGGGGCTCGTTCTGATCACATCCGTGCTGTTTTGGTGGGAAGCGCGATCGGCCCGCACGGACATGCTGCTGACGGCGTGCCTTGCCGCGGCGCTCTACGCCTTCTGGATGCACCACGAAACGAAATCCGGCCGCTGGCTTGTCGCCTTCTACGTTGCCACGGGCGCGGCCGTCTTCGCGAAGGGGCCGCCCGGCGTCGTCTTCCCCCTGTTGCTCGCAATCGCATTCTATTGGAAGCGTAGCGACGAGCGCCGCGCACTACGGCTCGGCTGGGGACTGCTCGCCATCGCCGCCGTGCTCGCCGTGTGGCTCGTCCCTGCGTACGTGAGCGCCGCGCCGTCTTCGAGCGCAACGCCCGGACACTCACTCGGTCTTGCAGAGAATCTCTATCGGCAAACCATAGGACGTTTCCTGTTGGGCGTAAGCAAGCCGCGCCCGCCCTGGTATTACCTTGAAAACCTGCCCCTTAACCTGTTCCCGTGGACTTTATTCCTGCCGTGGACGGTTTGGTTTGCGTGGACGCGCCGCCGCGAGAACGACGCGATGCGGCTGCTATTCTGCTGGATCATTCCTGCAATCGTTTTCTTTTCGATCAGTTCGGGAAAGCGCGCCGTATACCTGCTTCCCATTTTCCCTGCGTGCGCAATTCTAATTGCGTACTCGGTAGTCGCGCTTTCCGATGACACCCAACGCACGTGGGTGCGCCGGTCGGTTGGTGGAGTCTGGGCGATACCGTTGTTGGCGTTGGGTGTACTGGCGTTTCCCTTGGGATACTTCGCGTGGATTGCCGACACGATTGATTTCGACCTCAGTTTCGCCGGCACGTTGGAAAAATACGAACTGACCGTGAACTACGACATGGTCCGCGCCGCGGCAGTCGTGACCGGCGCAGCCCTCATATTTGCGGTTCACGCAATTGTTGTGACGGCGCGGCGCCAAGCCGGCGCGATGCACTTCGCCATGGCCGGCCACTTCGCAGGTCTCGCTGTCATCGCCGCAACGCTAGTCTTGCCCGAGGTAAATACATTGAAAGGCGCGAGCGGATTCTGCGCGCCGTTGCGCCAATTGTCGGAGCGCGGGACCACGTACAACCTGTACTCAGTTGCGTTCTCCCGCGAGGAGTACATCTTCTACGCAAAGCATAAGCATATTCCCTACCTCGTTGACGAATGGCCGATTCACGCCCCGCCGGACATGGACCCGGCCGAGTTCATCGGGCAACTGCGCGCGCTCGGCAGCGCGCTGCGCAAGTCAACAGGTCCCGTTGAAATCGCGGACTGGGCAAACATCACAGACGCGGAGGTCGAAGCCTTGCGCGCGAAGTCGGAGAGCGTATTCTCCTTCGCAAAGGCGAAATCACCGCTGGTCGACGAATTCAAGACATCTGTTGGAAGGTCGGTGCAAGAGTTCGCGCAGTCAACCGCCAATTCCGGCCCAACATTTCTAATTGTCCAGGAATCCGACTGGCGTTGGCTGCTCCCCTTCGCGCCCGAGTTGCGAAGCCTGACTTTGGTAGCGCGCGCGCCCGTCGGAAGCGAACGCGTCGCGCTCTTTGCGAACGCCGCCGGCGCCGGCATCGCGCTGAATGGCACGCAGTAGCGTCCGCTGGCGCCCCACCCGCGCCGGTATTTCGCCGTTGACGGATTCGATCGGCCAGACTACTATCTTTCCATAACCGTGACGTTCCAGCGCGACGGAGGGACGAGTGACCACACGCGAATTCATCAACTGGGTTGCAGCTCTACCGTCGTGGGCCATCGCGGCGGCCTTTGTGGCGCCACCTGTCGTTGCGATTGCGTTGCGTTTCGTACACGGGCTTGGAGAGGGCGCGCGTGCACCGTGGCGGTACGTCTATGCCTTGCTCGTCTATTGGGCATGCCTTCCAGGTGTGTTCGTCGCCGTAGTCGTAGGCTACATGTTGTTCTTTACCAACGAGAACCTGTTGGATCAGAACGTGCTCCTCTACATCTTTCCGCCCGTCTCGATGGTCGTCACGCTTATGCTGATTCGCAAGAACGTTTCTTTTGACGATGTTCCCGGTTTTGATCGCCTATCGGGATTGATCGCCGTGATCGCGGTGACGTTCGTCATTATCCTCGCAGTGCAAAAGACACGCTTATGGCTCGTCTTCGGCGGGTCAATCTTCGTGCTGACCGCGATTGTCATGGGGCTCATCGGCGTGTTGCAGTGGGGACTGTACGCGCTGTTCCGGCGCTCCGATGAGCCAAGCCGGAAACGCCCCAGAATAGATATCCCGAATGGCGGCGAGCGTTGAGCGAGGCGGTAAGTGTATTGCGCCGATCCCGGGCTTGTTACGTGCCCCCGCGTAGAAAATCCAGCAGAGACTGGAGCAGGGCGAGAATCGCCGCGAGCAATCCGCTTGGATTGGGGCCCGGGTCCGGGTCCGGATCGGGTGGTGTGTCCTTGTCGACGGTTACTTTGATTCGCCCGACGTTGTTCGCGTCGTCCTTTTCCAGGACGTTGTTCTCGGGATCGACCTCGGATTCCAGCCAGTAGTCGCCATTCGGTACGTTCGTAATATCGATCCACTGGCCGGGAATGCTCTTGTCGTACAAGTCTTCGTAGCCGACCGAGATGCCTTGCACGTCGGTACTGCACGAGATGAATTCGGGGTTGTCCGGCGCGTTGGGCAGCGACAGGTCGTACTCGAAGCTGTCAAGCAGACAGAAGCTCGTCTTCTTGCTCGTCGCGATAATATCGCCGACACCATCGTTCGGCAGAATCTCGCGCAACCGGTAAATTGCCCAGTCTTCGAAGTGCGTGTGATTGTGCTGCGAGTGATACACAAAATGCCCCGCAACGCGGTTGTAATGGCTTCCGTCCGACCGGAATATCCGTTGCTTGACTTTCTGCGTCTCGTCGTCCGCACCCTTATCCTTGGGATTCACGCCGAAAACGTACAGCGGCCCATCGCCAACGTTCGCCATGGCGTTCGAGAAGATCAGGTGGGTCTTGTTCGGTTTGATATCGGTACGAATCTCGTGATCTTCGAGAAACGCCGTATCCACCACCATATCGGGTAGCAGGTCGACAACCACTTGCGCGCCAGCGCATGCGGAAACGAGGAACACGAGAACGCAAACCCGGCGACACATGGCGAATACCTCGACTGCGGACTACTATTGCAGATACTACCAGAACGGTACGCTTTTGTCGCAAACGCGGCGCTCGGAGTTGCGCTTGGAGCGCCGGTTTCGTAGGCTTGTGCCGGGCTGTGGAGTGCCGCCGTTGTCGGGCAGGGGGACAACGTGATCGGGTGTGTGCATGGGTAAGAAGACGGACGCGCGCGAGAAGTTCAAGCAAGCCGACCAGCTATTCCGGGACAAACGGTTCCCGGAAGCGCTGACCGTTCTGGATGAACTGGACAAGCAGTTTCCCGACACCAAGAACGTAATCTATCCCCGAGCCATGTGTTTGGCCCGGGTGGGCCGGTACGACGAGGCGCTCGATTTGTGCCGCCAACTCAAGGTCGAATTCGGCGATCCCCGCGGCGAAAAGCTGATGGGAAAAATTGGCGATCTGCGCAAGGCCCAACTCCAAAAGGAAAAAGAGAAAACCGAGCCAAAAACCACGGGTAGCCCCGCGGTCCCTCCCGCCAACGTGTTTACTCTCGACTCGAATCCCCCGCCCGTCGAGGATCGGTTGAAGGGTAAGAATATCGAATTCAGCCCGGTCTTCGACCCACATAGCGCCGCGCAGGGGGTCATACCCGGCCCGGAAAGTTTGGGGGCCGGCCCGGAAGCCATTGATTTGAGCGATGGTTCGCCGGTTATCGACATGGCCGCATTGGACGACCTGTTTGCCGCGAAACCCGCCGCTTCGGGTCCTCCGCCGATCATGAAGCCGCCGCGATCCAAGAAGGGCATCTATATCGGCGCCGGAATTGCCGCGGTCGTGCTCGTAGGGCTTATCGCGCTGCCACTCATTCGGCGCGGCGGACAAACCCAGCCCGTCGCGCAGCAGGCGCCGCCAGCCGCACAACAGGAGCAGGCGGCGTCCTCGACGGACGCTCAGACTCAGCCAGCCGCGCCCCACTTCGACGGCCCGGAAATCACCTGGCTCGATTCAATCGAGGCTGCCTCGGGCGCGGCCGACGAGGAAGGCCGGGACATTCTCCTCGTTTTTTATTCGAGTGCTACTCCGTCGTCCGATATGGATTCGATGGATTCCTACGTGTGGAGCGACCCCACGATCCGCTACCTGGCGAAAGAGTGGATTTGCGCGAAGATCGACGTCGAAAAGGAACCTGGCATCCGGGATATGTATGAACTGACCCGTCTTCCGACAACCATCCTGACGGACTACGCATTCGAGGAGCAGTATTACCGGCAGGAAGGCCTTATCGACTCGCACGAGTTCTACACAAGCATGGCCGACCAAGGCTTTCTCGCGCAGGCAGAAACCGAGTTCGAACTGCCGAAACTCCCAGTTATTGCGCTAGTCATGCTTCCAATTCTGTACATAGTCGCAACGTTCCTTCCCGTCCTGTTCACATTGCTGATACTGGGCCGGATGCCCGAGGACGACATGGTTACAAACGTGTTGGTGATGCTTCTCGTCGGAATCGTTTCGCCATTCTTTGCTTTTGCCGTGATGCGGGCTGCGTACCAACTTGAGCGGATTGAGGTCATGTTGTACTACGTTTTGGCGGTGGTCCACCTGGTGTTGTTCTTTGTGGCAATGTCCTTTCTCAGTGGGTTTCCATTCCACGTGTACTTGATGGGACTCGCTTACAAAGCCCAGGGGATGTAAAAGCAAAGACCCCCGGCTGGGGATCCGGGGGTCCTGCTGGGACCGTGCTTTCCGTCTTCTAAGCGAGACGAATTTTCGGAGAGCAACGTGCGTGCCAGCGCCCTCCGGGAAAGTGGATTCGCAATTAACTTACATAGTGGCAACGCCTTATGCGATTCGGGGTGGTTGGGCTTCCAGGACGTTTGGTGGCGAATTCTTGCCACATTGACTGGCCGACCGGCAATTGATTCGTCGCACTTGTCAACGATGCATTTCGGCTCTCAAGAGCTGCGACTAAATCATGTTTTTCACATAATTCTATCTTGACGGTCTCCCATACCTCTGTTAGAATCGGCGTGGGACTATTGGTTTTCCCTGCCGTGTACGATACGGCGTGCGAAACATTGAGCCTAATATTTGAACCGGGGGCCCAACATTTGTTGTAGCTAACGGTATGCGCGTTCAGTGCGAACCGGCCGCTACCGTGAGGGCACCCACCTAATGGGTTGGTTCAAATTGTTTCGCTGCCACCGGCAATGTGCGGGGAAACTTTTTCGTGGGCGAGACGGGAGTACCGTTTCGCCCACAGTTTTTTGGCCCTATGTAAACTCTTGACATAATGACATAACAATGCGACAATGCAAACAATTGGATGCCAGTGGAGCGCCATGGAGGTTTCGCTTGTGTCGTAATCGATTGCCTACGTGAATAAGTTGAATTTATTATAATAAGCGTAATTATCGAAAAATTGTAGCTTAGAAACGACAAACATTTTGCCAGAACACAGAAATCGGGTGGATTTTGCGTCAATTGTTTAGAAGTAAAAACTTGACAGATTATTCGATTTTTGCTACTCTCGATACGACTACTGGAAGAGTAGTGTGATTTTGGCACTAAGCCGTCGCCAACTTTTTCGTGGTACGGCCAGAGCGCGAACCGGCATCGTCCCGGCGCGCGGGGAGGTTTAGAACCGTTGCTGTTCACTAAGCCGACCAAAGCCGTTGGTGTTGACATCGGCTCGCATTCGGTGAAGACCGTCCAACTTTCCAAGGGGCACGGGGGCTACCGCGTGGACAATGTTGGCTATGCCGTCATTGATCGCGCGCAGCTCAACACCGATCCGGTGATCGCGCAGGCGTCCGCATTGCGCGAGGCCATGCGTTCGATGCCTGCGGCACAGAGCGTGATCGTCGGGGCGCTTCCGGGTCAGACCGTCGTTATTCGATATCCGCGCCTGCCGGAGGCGTCCGACGCGCAAATGTCGGAGGCGATCGAAAAGGAAGCGGGCCAGAACATTCCATACGAGCGGTCCGAAGTCTTTCTGGATTGGACACCCCTCGAGAGCGTGAGCGAGGCCGGCAAGAACCTTGTCAAGGTTTTGCTCGTTGCCGCGCGGTATGAAGTGATCGAATCGCGCGTGCAGATCGCGAGCGAAGCGGAGATGAGCTACAGCGTCCTGGGAGTCGATTCGCTTGCGTTGGCCGACGCCGCGGAAGGCTGCGACTTTCTGCGTGTGGGCGAGTCGGTCGCACTGATCAATCTTGGCGCGTCGAATACAAGCATTCATTTTGTGAAGGACGGCAAGTCCAACTTCATACGCGACGTGAACTGGGGCGCAAAGGAACTCATCCAGGCGGTAGCCAAGGCCAAACGCGTCGAACTACCGGAGGCCGAGCGCATGTTGCTCGAGTACGCGCAACAGAGGTCCGCCGCCGCGGCGGAGCCTCCGCCACTGCCGCCCGAGCTTCCCGGCGCGCCCGCGGAACCTGCGATGGGCGCCGCATCATCGAACCTGCTGGATCCGCTTGACGACGAGTTGGGCGCGCTCGATTCGCTCGGGCCGGTGGCGCCGGCGCCGAAGCCCGCTGTGCAAGCCGCGCCGCAGAGCGAGAAATCGATGGAAGATATTCTCGCGCCTCCGCTGGTGCGGCTTGTAAGCGAGATACGCCGATCGTTCGACTACTACGAACAACAGTTGTACGAACATGCGGTCGAACGGCTAATAGTGAGCGGAGGAGTTGCGCATCTCGGACTGTTGCGAGACACCTTACATGAAGAATTGGGCGTGGCCGTTGAACTTGCGGACCCGACGCACAGCGCGCTTACGCTCGGCCCCGACCACACCGTGAGCCGCATGCTGGAGCACCCTGCCCAATTCATGGTTGCGGTCGGTTTGGCCGCGCGCGGGATGGCAGACCTATGATCAACATAAACCTGCTTCCACACCATTTACGTCCCGTCAAGCGCACGCCGGTTCCTTATATCGCGGTGGGTATCGTGGCGGTCCTCGCAGTGCTATACATCGCTTTTTCGTTCATATCGACATCCGCCCGGATATTGGGTCAGCAGGCGCAGCTAACCTCCTACCAGCAAGAACTCGAAGAAAAGAAGAAAATCGTCGAAGAGTCCAATGAACTCGAGAAGCTGAAGCTGCAACTTGCGGACAAGATCGCCACGATCCAGGAAATCGCGTCGAACCGAATCGTGTGGTCGCGTGAACTGCACAACCTCTCCCGGTTGAAGCCTGAGAACTTCTGGTACAGCGAGATCATTGAAGACAAGAAATCGTATCCGATGCAGGTGCCGGTCATGGATCCGAAGACCGGCAAGCAAAAGATAAATGAGGCAACCAAGAAACCCGAGTTTAAGTCGGAGTCGGTATCGAAACCCATTCTGCGATTGACTGGATACGTGGTGGCGGGCGCAGACGGCCGGTCGGATGTCAGTCCGCTCACCGATGCGCTCAGCACCGATGCCGAGTTTATCAAGATGTTTCAGATGGAACCGCCATCGTTTTCCGATACCGAATTTGAAGGGTTCCCCGTCAAGAAGTTCACGCTGGAATTTCAAATCCAGCCGGAAGGGGAGGCTGCCCCATAATGGAAGCGCTCAAGGGTAAAGTTACTCCGAAGGACTGGATGGCGGTCGGCGCCGTGTTGGCGGTGGTTGCCGCAATTCTTGCGCTCTACATCTTTTTCGTCAGTGTGAAGCAGAACGCCAAACTCGAGGCGCTTACAGCCGATATCGCGGCAATTCGGCGGGATCTTCAGGAAGCGCAGCAAAAGGAAAAGAATATCGCGAAGCTCCGCGAAGAGACGGAGAAGATTCAGAATCTCGTGAGCGACTTCGAGAAACGCCTCCCGTCGCAGCGCGAGATTCCTACGTTAGTGCGCCAGTTCGAGTCGATGGCGAATGAGGTGGGCCTGTCGCACGCACTAAAGCCCGAGGCCCCCATTCGCGACGAGCGCAAGGAAACGATCCCCTATAGCATCACGACGTATGGCACGTTTCACCAGACCGCGAGTTTCGTCAACCGGCTGGAGCGATTCGAGCGCTATCTGAAAGTCTCGAATCTGAAAATGGAAGAAGAGAAGGACGGCGTCTCCAAGGCGACGTTTACGCTCAGCACGTACCGTTTCCTCGCGCCCGCGCAGAAGGCCGCACCCGCGCAGCAAACGGCGTCCAGCACGACGCCGCAGCCGGGAGGCAACTCGTGAACCCGAAACAAAAGCGCAACGCGATTATTCTAGGCGTGCTGGGGCTCGCGCTGGTGTTTGTGTTGTATCGATCCATCTTCGGCGAGACCGAACAGCAACGCATTTATCGCGAGAATATGGCAAAGAGTGCCGCTGCGCAGCCGACGGGCGATTCTTCAGCCACGGGTGCTCCCATACCTGCCACGGCCCCGGGTGCTGCAACTCCTGCAGTGAAATCGCAGTTCCAGAAAGCCGCGGTTGACGTTGACCAGTTGATCGACAGCATTCAGGAAGTCGCGTTCGACTACGACACGGACCGCATGCAGGTCAATCCGATGACACCCCTGGTGGGTCCGTCGGCGCACGTCGCACTCGGCGCCAGCGCAACAAGCGGAGAGACGCCGGGCGTTACGGCCGGACTTGCCAGCGATTCGCAATCGGTCCTTCGGACATTCCGAGTGACCGGAATCCTGTACGACAAGCGCGACCCGATGGCCGTGGTGTCGTATCCAATGAAAGGCCAATTGACGAGCGAAGTCGTCACGCGGGGATTCGAGTTTGCCGATATGAACATCAAGGTAATCGACGTCGAGCAGGAGCGTGTGATTCTGGACGCGAACGGTACGCAGGTTTCCCTTCAGCTAGAGGAGCGGTAGGAGATGGGACGCATAATGAGAACGCGGGCCGCGGCCGTATTGGCCGTACTGGCCTCCTTGCCCACGCTGGCTCTGGGCGAGGAAGTCGCGCAACGCAAGGAGACCGCCGTCCGCACCGCGCTCGAAAAGCAGGGGAAGACGGGGGACTTTGCGGCGCTGGTCGCATCGTCGACTCGCGCGTCCGCGATATCGGACGTTGCCATGGCGGGGACCTTGGGCGCGCCCGAAGTGATTATTCAAACCGAGGGGCGTCCCGCATTCGAGTGGTTCAAGCTCGATGGCGGCAAGCGCATCGTCATCGACTTCCACAACACGATTCATCTGCAGTCGGGGCTAAAGCTCGCGCCGATCGGCGCGGCGCCTTTGGTGCGCGTTCGTTCGAGCCTGTATTCGCTCGATCCGGAATTTGTGTCGCGCATCGTCATCGATTTGCAGGACGCGGCGCAACCGGAGTTTGCGCAGGACGACACCAGGGTAACCATGCGGCTTCGCAAGTCCGGCTCTTCGGCGGTGAACGCATCGTTGTCCGAGAGGGCGATGCAAGTCGCATCGGACATGACGCAGGCGCAGCAGCGGATCGAGGCGCAACAGCTCAGCATCATTGAAAAGATACAGCGCGCGGCATTGCCTGCGACACTCGAGGGCCCGAGCAGCGACGAGATTACGGCGTTTCTTGCGGACGCGGCAACGTCCGATGACGCCGCGCGTGAACGTTTGAGCGCGATACTCGAATCGGCGCGGCAACCGTTGAATACGCAGCGCGAACGGTTGGACGAACTCCAAGCATCGCTATACAGCAGTACGATTGAATCGGACAAGGCCGAGACGACGCTTGCGTCAATCGAGAGCGAAATCCGGGCCGCTGTCAAACAGGCGGAGACGGATCTCGCCGCGGTCGAGTCCGGCATAATTGATGCCGCGGATTCGCGCGCAAAGCGGTATGACGACCTTGTCGCGCGCGTCAGGCAGGAACACGAGCAGGCGGAGGAATCGGCGAGCATCGAGCTTGCGAAGGCAGAGGCGCAGCCTCTCCTCGAACCGTCTGTAGCGGACAATCAGGCGAACGTTACCGTTGAGCATGCCGTGGTGGAGGCGCCGGTTGCACCGGAGGCGAGTGCGGCCGCTGACATTCCCTCCGCGCCTGCGAACGATACCGGAACGCCCTCCGGCGAACAGATAGAGTCAACGATCGAGAAGATTGAACGCGACTTGGCGTCGTTGCGGGACGACGAGCCGGAGGCGGAACCCGCGGCCATCATCGACACCCCACAGGATTTGACGTCCAGCGCAACAGCGCTCGCAAAGCTGGACAGTTTGAACACGGACATGAAGCGCCTTGCCGACGCAATTGCGTCCGTCGCGGCGTCACCTGCGATCGATCCGGCTACCGGTATGCACACGACAGAGTTCGTCGCGATGAATATCGCGCCAACGCCTGAGACCGTGGATGCAGCGTCGGCCGCATTGAATGGCGCGGTAAGCGAGGTCGACGCAGCGGTGGTTGCCGCGCTGGCCGAACCGTCTCCTGAAGCCGCAGAGGAACCTGCGTCGTCGGAGGAAACGCCGGCGTCCGACGCAGGCGCGCCGGAAGAGTCCGCGACTTCCGAAGAGAGTGCGCCGTCCGAAGAGCAGCCTGCGCCGGCAGAGGAAACCGCAACCGCGGTGGACGAGAAGACGAGCGAAGAGCCGGCCACCGTCGAAGAACCGCAGGTACCCGCGGAACCGCCCAAAATTATTGCGACCGCGGTGCCGGCGGAGCGGGAAGAACTTCCGCCGGGCGTCGATCCGCTCGACCAGATCGTGAACATCGATTTCCGCGAGATGGACCTGAGCAACGTGGTTTCGCTGCTCGCAAAAAAGGGACAAGTGAACGTCATCGCCGGTACGGAGGTGACGGGGACCGTAACCGCGGACATCCGCAACGTGCCGTTGCGCAAGGCCATGGACATGGTGTTGCGCATGAATGGCCTCGGGATAGTCGAGGAGGAGGGTATCTTCCGAATCGTGCCGTACGAAGAAGCGGTTGCCGCGCGCCGCACGACGAAGATGATTCCGCTCACGAACGCGCAAGCCGACGACGTGAAGACGACGCTCGAAGGCATTCTCATCGGGGGACGCGACGCGAAACTGGTTACGGTGTCGGCCAACAAGAACACAAATGTCATTATCGTTTCCGGTCCAGAAGAGCGCGCGGCCGTGTTCGAGAAACTTGCGCGCGAACTCGATGTCAAGGAACCGACGCTTCCCACGGTGACCGAAGCGATCAAGCTGAACTACCTCGACCCGAAATCCGCGAAGCCGATTGCGGAAACGCTAATGTCGGAGAAGATCGGCAAAGTGGAAATCGATACGGAAGGGCGTCATGTCGTGGTGACGGACGTGCCCGCCGCGGTTGATCGAATGAAGCAATTGCTGGCCAGCGTCGATAAGCCGGTGAAGCAAGTTGCCATCGAAGCGATGATCGTCGACGCGGTCCTGCGCGATGCTTCGCAGACTGGCGTGGACTGGACGATCGAGGCGATCCGGCGCCACAGCTCGAACGGCGATTTGGTCAGCGACGTATCCCAGTTGGCGTTTGACGGAAACTTGGGCGCGGTTGGCACCGAAGCGCTCAACGCCGGCGTCCTATCGCTCGGAATACTATCGAGCGAAGTGCGGCTCAATGCGACGATCGCGGCGGAAGTGCAAAGCCGCAACGCGCAGATTCTTGCGAGCCCGAGCATCGTTACCGTAGAAAACCAGCCGGCGACTATCAGCATCGTGCAGGAATTCCCGTATCAGGAGATTACTCAGGGACTGACGGGCCCGCCGGTCGCGTCGACCGAATTCAAGCCTATCGGTGTGACGCTCGACGTAACGCCGCGCATCACGCATACGAACGACACGATCGTGCTGCTGCAGGCCAAGCAGAGTTCCGTAAGCGGCTTGACGGAGACTGGCGTGCCCATCGAAGACAAGCGCGAAGCGCAGACGACGTTGCGCGCACAGAACGGGCGCACGATTTTCATCGGCGGACTGCGCAATACGTCCAACAACCTCAACGTCAGCAAGATACCGGTGCTCGGCGACATTCCGGTACTAAACTTCATGTTCCGCAACACGAACGTGGAAAAAGTGAATACCGAATTGCTTATCTTCCTCACGTGCCACGTGATGGACCAGGAATTGCCCGAGTTGACGGCCACGCAACAAGAGGAATTCGACAAGCTCGACGCGACGCCGAAAGTCCCGGACGGCCAGAGGGCCAACTTCCACGATATTGTAAGGCCGCAGGACATGCGCGATCCGATGTGGAAGTGGCGCAGGTCTAATCGCTAACCGCTGAGGGGCGCAATGGGGTACGCGGGCGGCCGCACTGGTTACAGTGTGGCCGCCCGCCGCATTTACGCTACGCGGTTTGCCGCGCTCCGCGTCAATCAACTACACTTAGGTGGAGAGTCAAATCATGCTAAGTTCCGACGAATTGCGCGAAATATTCCGGCGCACGCAGATTGTGCGCAAGCCGACGTATGGCATCATCAGCGGATACCACACGCTGCCTTACGTGTGCCTCGGCGTGTCGGAGGACAAGCCATTCGGAACAACGCAGGTCAAGGGTAAAGTTCACGTTTCGCCGCGGATAATTATCCGTCCATCGCATTGCGAACCGAGCTACGACGAGATTTTTGGAGAAGAGAACGTGGACGGGGAGCTTTCCGGCCGGGTTTTCGGTTTTCTCGGGTTTCGCGGCAAGCCGGTCGAGTGCAAGTCCGAGAACCTCGAAGTGCGCATGCTTGATGCAAACGTCGAGCGCGCGCTTTCCCAGACGCTCGATGACCTCGAGCGCAATGAGGACATTACGACGGGCGTGATCATTACGCCCAACAGCCGGTACTATCCCGTGTCAATCGAGCGGTTTATTTCCAGCATTCTCGAAGATGAATTCACCGTATAACGAACCAGGAGCGCGACCGTGAAGAGTGCGTACGAAATTGCCATGGCCCGTCTGGAGAAGGAGGCCGGCCCCGGACGCAAGTTGACGGAGGCGCAGAAGGCCGAGATCGCCGGCATCGACAAGAAGTACGACGCCAAGGCGGCCGAAGAGCGCCTTTCGTTCGAGTCGCGCATGGCGAAGGCGTCGACTATCGAGGAGCTCGAATCGTTGCGTAGCGGGCTGGCAGGCGCCCTCGCGGCCATCGAGGAGCAACGCGAGAAGGCCAAGGAAGCCGTCTGGAACCAGAACTAGCGACTGCTGGAATCGTACCTCGCCATGGCCCGCAAGCGGAAACTTATCACCGGCTGGCGGCTACTTTTCTTCACGATCCTCGTCTGCGCCGTGTTCTTGGCCGTCGACGATCGCTTCGTCCGCGGCGCGCCGGCGCGCGGGTTCTATCCACGCAGCACTTACCTGATGGTCTCGTCGTGGGACTTTCCCCGCGCCTGGACCACTATTGATCGCGGCGATGTCTTCGAGCGAATGAAGGAAGACTGGCCAAGGCCGTATCGCGAACTGGAACTCGCCACGCGCCTGACTACCGGCATACGCCCTACACCCGAACGATGGAACATCTGGCTAGGGTGCAGGACCGTGTTTGCGGTAGCGCCGGAGGGGGTGGGCATTACCGCGTATCCGGGGCGGCTGCTCCGGTGGGCGGACGCGCTGCGGGGGGCATTCGGTTTTGGGCCCGGGAACAATGGCATCGGGCAGTACCGCGACGTGTACTACGCGTGGCGCGACGGCTATTTGATCGCATCGCCGTCGCGCGCGTACGTCGCGGCCGCCTGCATCGACGAAACCGCGCCTCTTCTGCATAGCGACAGTGATGCGCTACTCACGATTCAGTGGGAAGGCGCGCATCGCGGGTTTGTGAATCTCGCGCCGGGCGACGGGATGCCTATCTCGGGGCAAGTGGAGTTTACGGCCACTGACGGAGCGCGGCCCATCACGCTGCCGCAGTCGTGGCCTGTCGAGCCGGCCGTCAGCATAAGCGCGCGCAACATAGGTGACATCGCACGCGCATGGACAGCGCTCGACGCGGCCTTGGCGCGCGCCGAAATCTACGGCCCATTGCGCGCCGTTACGGCGAAGGCGATCGCGGCTTGGGGTGTGCGCCCGCCAGCAGCGGACGCGTTCGAGAGTGCGGACCACGTCTCGATTGTTCTACTCGATGTCGATAATTCAGGTTCCGTTCCGATTCCGCGCGCCGCGCTTGCAGCGCGATTTGCGGACAGCGCGCCCAATGTGCAACCGCTTGCGGAAATGTTCGCCGAGCGCCAGACGGTTCCGTACGAGTGGAAGGGCAGTGCCGGAATCATGGCGCCACTGCTGGGAATGGCGTTTTCACCGTGCGTCGCCGAGACGCCCTACGATTGGATACTGACGACGAACGAGTCGGTGATGGCGGATGTGGCAGGGAACTTGTCCGAGGGTCCGGCGTGCGGGGCCGACGTAGATATTGCGTTGAGGGCCTCGTGGGAAAAGCTTGGCGCCATCGCCGAAGCGCTTGTCTTGCGAGCGGCGGAAGATGGGCTGGTCCCGCGCAGAAGTTCGGAGGATATCAAGGCGGATGTGATTCCGAGATTAACGGCGCTATCGAGATTGGGAGGACTGACCGTCGACGGCGTCGCGCGCGAGGGAACGCTGAAGTTCAGCGGCTATCTGGCCAAGGCCGGAGAGAGCGAATTGCCATGAATCCGATTGCGGCCATTCTTATCTTGTGTGCTGCCATGGGAGAAGATACCCGCGCGTACGAATTCGCGGAGGAAATTGCGGGTACGGCGGACTGCGTGGCCTTTGCAGGAAACGGATCGCTTACGGTTGGCATCGGGGCAACAGGCGGCGTCGCGGTCGTCCGCTGGCCGGACCCCACCGCGCCCAATCAGGTTACGCCCGAGGTTGAGCACCGTATGCCCGGCGCGATGTGGGGTGTTGTTCGCGGCGACGGTATCGGATGGCTGCCGTTCTCCGATGGCGCGATTCGTGTCGTTTCATCGCCAGGTGATGCGCCGGTCATCGCAATCGAATACGAATTGGGTGGCGCGATGGAATCCGTGTTCGTCCATCCGGAATTGGACGTAGCGGTTTTTCACGTCGAGTTCAAACGGGAAACGACTCCACCGGCGGTCGCGTGGTTTGCGAATTTCTCGCCGTGCACTGCATCGATGCCGGGAGTGCCGTCGTCGGAGGCGCTATTTCCATCGCGCAGAGACATGATCGCATTCGCAGAGAACGGCGTAACATTCCACGCGCGGCCGGACCGGGCGGGCAACCTCGAGTGGACGCAGACGCAAGCGTGGACAGCGGGCGACAAGGAGCCCGATTGGTTCAAGAAAGGACGCGGGGTCTGGATTGGTTATGCGGGCGAGCCGCAGTGCAGCGCGTCAGTGTGCGGCCAGGAACGTGGCGAACCGTCTGCGCTGGCGCTCGCGGAATCAGGAGCGTGGAACCAAGACATCAGGTGCGTGGGCGCGTGCGCATCCGCCTCGCGCATGGCGATCGATCCGAATCGTCCAGTGGCGACCATGTTTGTCGCGCTTGGCGAAAACCGAGGATCTGCACAGTCGGCGCTTAGCACCGCGCGCGAGCGTGGCTACGAACGCCTGCTTGACGAGACGAAACAATGGTGGGCCAATCGGCTCACGAACGCGTCACTATCGTACAGAGCGCCGGACGCTATCGGCCGCCTCTATCGGCGTGCGCTTCAAAACGTTTTACTCTGCACCGATATTGAGTCTGGCGCGATTGCCCGCGCGCCGCATTCGACTCCACCCTTGGCCGTGGACTTTCCGCGTCTGGCTGGATGGACCGCGCTGGCGCTCGACTTGGCGGGCGAATCGGAACTCGTCGACCGGCAACTCAAGTTCATTGCGGCCCACGTTCGCGCTCAGGACGCACCCGGCGCGCCGGCGGGTTCGCTACCAGCGGCGCTGTACGCAACGGGCGACGACGCAGCGCCGAGCGTGGTGCTCGACGTTCACGCGCCAGCTTGGCTCCTTTGGACGATCTGGCGTCACGACGCGAATGTGGCGGACGACCAACGCGAGGATTACCGCGCCAAAATGCGGAACGTGGTGGATCTTGCGGGTGATTTTCTTGCGAACACGTGCCGCTCCGTGCGCGATACTCGAGTGTTTACGTTTGATCCTGCAAGGCTCAGCGACGCGGCATCATTCGATACAATCGCGATAGCGTGTGCCGGGCTACGGGCCGCGACTTCGTTTGCGCAGGCTACGGGAAACGACCAACCCGAATGGGCGGCGCGCGTGATCGAACTCGAGGACTACCTGCGCTTCCACGCGCTCGACACGGCGGGCAATTTTAGAATTGCGGACCCTGTCGCCCTGTGGCCGACGGAACTTATCGGTGTGGGGGATCCGCGCTGGGCGGGTCACGTGCAGGCCGCCATTGACGACATTCCCTCGTACACCGGGCCAGCCGCGCTAAAGACTTTGGCGAATGCCGCGATGCTGCTGCGCGATCAAAAGGACAAATTGGCGGTGCTCCGGCCGCTCGTCGAGCCCACCGTGCAGCGTGTGTTCGACGTGTACCCCTGCGATTCGTATTATTCCGCGTTGGCGATGGCTGTAATCTCGATCGTGTACAGCGCGTAACCGAAGGAGGCGCGACCCATGATTTCGTTTCGAGTTTCGTACACTCAGATCGCTGCCATTGGCGCAGCTTTCGTCGCTGGGCTGATCGTGGCGGGCGCGGCAAGGACGCCGGTGGACGCCGCCGGCTATATCCTGCGTGCGACACGGTTCGAGTTAATCGATGACTCCGGGCGCGTGATGGCCGTGCTTGGATCGACTGACGGCAAGACACCGCAGTTTGAGCTGTTGGACATTGCGGGCAGGCCGCGGGTGTACTTCGGCACCCGGAATAACGGCGAACCGGAATTCACGCTGAACGCCAAAGACGGAAAGAAGCGCGCGTGGTTGTCCTTGACGTCGGTAGGCGGCGCGAACCTGATGCTCATCGACAACGAGGGGCGCGCGCGCGTGAACATGCTCACGACACCGGAAGGCGATCCGTTTGTACATTTACTCGATGCAAACGAAGTGGGCCGCGCATCGTACGGAATCACGAACGAAGGCGTGCCCATGCTTGAACTGTACGATGCCGACGGAAACGTGCGTGCGGCGCTGCACGTCGAAAAAGACGGCAAAGGAGGACTGACGTATCCGGAACCGAAACCGGTTGAGCCGCCGAAGGAAGGCGAAGCGCCGTAAGCACGCACCTTGCGCGCATCGAGCGAGAGGGTAGTCTTCCTTACGCCGGACCGTGCCAGGGGCCGGTGATTGCGAGTGTCAGCCCTTCGTGTTGGATATTGAAGAACAGGGTCGAACCGTCGGGTGAAAACGTAACGCCTGCCAACTCGGAACTGCTCTTCGCGTTTTTGCCGAGGTGGTAGAGCTTTCCTTCCGGCGTCACACCGACGAGGTACTGTTCGTTCTTGCCGTCTTCGGCGACGATCAGGTCGCCCCACGGCGCGACCGTCAAGTTGTCCGCGTTGTCCACGAGTGCGCTGTTGTTCGGTTCGACAAACAGTTCGAGCGTCCCCCGTTGCTTTTCTTCGCCCGCCGTGCCTTCTACGGGGCTGGGCGTATAACGCCAGATTTGGCCGCGCTGGGCCTTGCCGCCGTTGGTGCAGGCGAAATAGACGGCGTCGCGTCCGTACCACATGCCCTCGCCGCGCGCGAACCGGGCCGCGCCACTGTCGAACCCGCGGGCGCGCAGGTCGTCGTTCGGCGACTGGACGTCTTCCATGTCGATCCACTTCACGCCGAGCTTCTCGCCAAGCGGCACCATCGCGCTGCCGTATCCCCAGTTACGCGTATCGAGACTCGCTTTGTCGCATACGACAAGCGCCTGGAGTTTGCCGCCCTTGTGCAGATCGCCGGGCGTATTCGGAGTGTAGCGGTAGATAAGTCCATCTTCGCGGTCTTCCGTTTCGTACACGATCCCGCTTTTCGGGTCGACGGCGATGGCTTCGTGATTAAAGCGGCCCATCTCGACGATTGGGTGCGGTTCGGCAAGCCGAATTGAAGCGCTGGCCGGCACTTCAAAGTTGTATCCGTGATCTTTCTCGAAGCTGTCGTCCGCGCGTTGCACCGTTTCCTCGCACGTGATCCACGTGTTCCATGGCGTGGGACCGCCGGCGCAATTGCGGCCCGTTCCCGCGAGGCTCAGATACTGGCGTCCGAGCTTTTGCGTTTTGGTGTCGTAGACAAACGTCGTCGTTCCGCCAAGGCAGGGAGCCTTGCCGCGGCCCGCGTCGTAGAGCATTGCCCGGTCGATTTTTTCGAACAGTTCGTTCGCCGCGCCGTAGGGGCCCCATTCCGGTTTGTCGGGGCTTAACTCGTGATTGCGCACCACAATCGTCTTTCCATCGGGCCCCGCGAAAGCCGCCATACCGTCCGCTTCCGACGGGACTACAAACCCGTCATCCATCTTGTCGCCCGCGCGCGAAACAATGGTGTACACGAAGCCCTTCGGCAAATCGAAAAGTCCTGCCGAATCTGGGATGAGCGGACCGAAACCTGCTGCGAGCATCGCAGGATCAGGCGCGGATTCCACCGCTCCGTAAACGAAGGCGCGCAATCCGGAAAACCCTGCGGTCACGGCGGCGGCGGTTGCGAGAAAACGACGGCGGGTGATGGGCATTCGGCGACTCCCCAAGCTGTGATGCAAGATGCGAAAACGACTGTCGAAACAGTCTGGGGAGGAAGTATTAGCGGCAGGTTACACGGAGTTTACGATTCAGTAAGAAATCACGCGGGGACACGATTCAAACAAGGCTACGCGCTGTACACGACGTTGCCGCGCCAGATGGTTTTCTTGACAAGCCCGCGAAGCGTCATTCCCGTGAAGGGTGTGTTGCGGCTGAGCGAGTGGAACTCGTTCGGATCGACGGTCCACTCGGCCCTTGGATCGAAGATGCAGATGTCCGCGTAGTTGCCTTCGCACAGGACGCCGGCTTCGAACTGCATGTATTTCAAATCGAGGATGCGCGCCGGCGCGCTGGTCATCAGTTCGATCGCGCGCTCGAGCGTAATGACGCCGGTATCGACGAGGCCGGTAATGGTGAGGGCAAGCGAGGTCTCGAGTCCGACGATTCCGAACGGCGCCAACTGAAACTCGACATCTTTCTCCGTCGGCGTGTGCGGCGCGTGGTCCGTCGCGATGCAATCGATCGTACCGTCGGCGATGCCCGCCTTGATCGCTGCAACGTCTTCCGCCTCGCGCAACGGCGGGTTCATCTTTGCGTTCGTGCCAAACCCGACGACTGCGTCGTCCGTCAAGGTCCAATAATGCGGCGCACTCTCGCACGTCACGCGAATGCCTTTCGCTTTTGCCTGGCGCACAATCTCGACGCCGCCCGCGGTAGTGACGTGTTGAATGTGAATCTTGGCGCCGGTCAACGCCGCGAGCCGGATGTTGCGATCGATTCGGATTTCTTCCATTGCTTTTGGTAACCCGGGAATGCCAAGGCGGGTCGCGTTGTAGCCCTCGTTCATCGCGCCGCCTTCCATCAGCGACTCGTCCTCGCAGTGCGCGAGATACGTCAGCCCGACCATGTTCGCGTACTCGAGTACGCGCCGCATCACCCAACTGCTCGGGATGTCCTTGCCGTCGTCCGTTACCGCTACCGCGCCAACGGCCTTCAACTCGGCCATCTCGGTCATTTCGAGACCTTCCATGCCCTTCGTCGCCGTCGCCGCCGGATAGATCTTGATCAGCGACGTTTCCCGAGCGCGCCGGTTTACAAACTCGACCATGCCCGCGTTGTCGATCACGGGCCGCGTGTTTGCCATCGTCACGACCGACGTAAACCCGCCGCGCGCCGCGGCGCGGCTACCCGTCTCGATCGTCTCCTTCGACTCAAATCCCGGCTCGCGGAAATGCACGTGAATGTCTACGAGTCCGGGACACACCACGCAGCCCGTCGCGTCGATGACTTCATCGCCGGAGAGATTCTTGCCGAACTTCTCGACGAACTTCCCCTCGATGCGGATGTCCATCGGCTCGGAAATCTTCGCCGTGGGTTCGATCAAATGACCGTTCTTAATGACCAGACTCATGATCTGCCTTCTGTAGCGCCCGGCCTCCGTGCCGGGCGGGTGTTCGTCAACGGAACGTGAAAGCCGCCATCCAGTACCAGCCCCATATCGCGCACGCAACAAATAGTATCACGGACGATCCCGCCGACCTTGTCTTGCGTCCTACGTACGTCAATATCGCGGCGAGGATGACGGCCTCCAATGTTCCCCACCAACGCCAACCCACGACCACCATTGAGTAATGGTGACGAAGAAAGTCCTCTGTGCGCATGTCTTCGATGGCAAGATGCGCCGTCCTTCGAAGAGGCTTCATCATCGCTGCGCACAGGCGAATGATGACGAACGCAAGCGCAAGACGGTGAACTACCGTCGCAATCATTATCAGCGCATTATCACTAACTTTAGCCGACTCGACTCGCGAGTCGGCGTCAAAAAGCTGAACGGAACGCCGGTAGAACATGAACTACCCGCTGTTCACCAGCAGATGCATCACCGCCATGCGGACGGCCACGCCGTTGCTCACTTGCTCCAGTATAACGCTGCGCGGTCCGTCGGCGACGTCGGTGGCGAGTTCGAGGTCGCGGTTGATGGGCCCAGGGTGCATAATGAGCGCATGCTCAGGCGCGTGTTTGAGCGAGTCGCTGTCGATCCGGTACAGGCGGATGTATTCGCGGATGCTGGGGAAGAGGCACTTGGCCTGGCGCTCGAGCTGGATGCGCAGCGCGTAGACCACGTCTGCGTCCTTCACGGCCTCGGGCAGGTTTGTTGTCACATCGCAGCCCATGCGGGCGATGTCCTGCGGCATCAGCGTGCTCGGCCCGCACACCACCACGGACGCACCGAGTTTGGTCAACCCCCAGATGTTACTTCGTGCCACGCGGCTGTGCGAGATATCGCCGATGATGGCAATGCGCACGCGGTCGATGGTCGCGTGCGGGTCGCTACGCTGCTTGCGCACGTGGTCGCGAATCGTGTACGCATCGAGCAGGCCCTGCGTCGGGTGTTCGTGTGCGCCGTCGCCCGCGTTGACGATGTGCGAGTCGTGCCGATCCGCGAGAATGTGCGCCGCGCCGGCGAAACTGTGACGAATGACCACGACATCGCTGTGCATCGCCTCAATGTTGTCGAGCGTGTCGTGCAACGTCTCGCCCTTCTTGGAACTCGAAACCTGCACGTTCATCGTCAGCGTGTCCGCACTCAGGCGTTTTGCCGCGAGTTCGAACGAGGTGCGCGTGCGCGTACTCGGCTCAAAGAACCAATTCACCACGAGACGCCCCTGCAGAAGTGGAACTTTTTTGATCCCGCTCCCCCGTCTTGATACGGCGACGAACTGCGGCGCTGTATCGAGCACCATTTCGATTTCTTGGCGCGAAAGGTCTTCGATCGCAATAAGGTCCTTACGAGTCCATGCAGGTTTAGGCAGCTCGGTGCGCGTCATGAACCCGTCTCCGGTGCGCCAATGCGTTCGAGCAGCACGACATCCTCGCCGTCTATCTCCCTCAGTTTTACCTGCACGTGATCCTCATAGGTTGTCGAAATCGACCAGCCGAGGTAGTCCGCTTGAATGGGTAGTTCGCGCAGCCCGCGGTCGACGAGGCACGCCAACTGAATGCGCTTGGGCCTTCCATAGTCGATGATTTCGTCCAGCGCCGCGCGAATTGTCCGGCCGGTCGAGAGTACGTCGTCTACCAGCACGACGGTCAGCCCTTCGACATCGAAGTCGAAGTGGGTTACGTGCGTGCCCACGCTCGCGGCAACCTTTCCGCTGCGCAAATCGTCGCGATACAACGTTGTCGCCAGCGACCCCACGCGCACCGGAACACCGGCCATCTTCTCGATGTGCGCCGCGAGCCGTTCGGCCAGGGGCCGGCCGCGCTTCAAGATGCCCATAAGCGCGACGGAATGCAGGTCCTCGTTGTTCGACACGATTTCCTGCGCGATGCGAAGAAGCGCTGCATCCATCGCGCCGGCATCGAGGACGACCGTCAATTCGCCCTTGTGTTTCACGTCATCGGCCACCGTGCACCCCCAAAATCAAAAACACCCTCTCACGCGCGTGAGAAGGTGTTCGTACATTCATCAGTGTGTTTGCCTCTGCCCGGCGCCACGACGCCGCTCAGGACGCGACTGTATCAGCAGCACGCGGCAGAATCAATTTTTTGTCAGGAATGCCTCGGGGATGCGTGGGACTAAAGCTGCGGCGCGTCGCAAAGGATCTGCAATAGCAGCCTGTGGCAAAAGCCCAAATACCGCAATTCGTGGCGTCCCGCTCTCCATGGCGGGCGCGATTTTGGGCCGAACTTAGCCTCTCCGCGTTTCGCCCGGCGCGGGGACCGGGCGCTACTGGACTTTTGCCGCGGGCTGATAGGGGCCGTTTTGCAGAGTATTCGTGTAGATCCCGCTGCGCAACCATGCGCCATCGCCATCGTAAGCGAAAGAAATCTCATTGAGACTCGAAACCCAATTCCCGATTCGACGGGTCATGCAATGTGGTCTACTTTTGACACCACGCATACGCGCGCGGTATGCTTTCTAATTAGCACGGCGAGCTCCACGGGGCTCGCCGTTTGTCCAATCCCATTCGGTGAACGGGTAGCTCAGTCGGTAGAGCATCGGACTTTTAATCCGGTGGCCGCGGGTTCGAATCCCGCCCCGTTCACCATTTCCCACCCTTTACTAAGTGCCGAGCGCTCGTCACCAGGTGTATACTTGTCTTGGGGAAATGGAAGGGGGGCATTGCCATGAGTACCTATCCATCGCGCGATCGATTTCATGTTCCACGCAGGGTGTTTCTGCAGGCGACGGCCGGGGCGCTTGCCGCGGGGCCGATACTGGCGGGTCAGCCCGCCGCGGCTTCCGTCCTCGCGCCAATTTCGCGCAGGCCGAAGCATTGCGTGATCAAATGCGCATTTGTTTTCCCGCCGACCGAATCGCTGCGGCAGGTGGGGTACTACAGTTGGCCCGGATCGGGGTTCGATGCGGAGGGCCGCCGGCGCGCGTATAGCGCGCGAATGACGCAACTCGAGCAGTCGCTTGGAATCGCAATCAGCACCTACGGTGCCGCGTTGGACGACGAAGCCAGCGCGGTGGCGTTTGCCGAAGAAGTGCGGCATTCAAGACCGGACGGTCTCCTCCTCATTCTGCTGAAGAAGGGGCACTGGCCGCGCGTAAAACACATCGTCGAAACGACGAACGTGCCGGCCGTCGTCTATGCGCCGCTCGGCGTGCTGTTGGTGGAGCATATCAACGAGGCCAGGCAAACAGCAGGCCTACATCTGATCACTTCGGAAGAGTTCGATTCGGTGGAGCCGGGATTGCGCATGGTCCGCGCCGGCGCTTGGATGCGCCAGAGCCGCATTCTCAATATTGACGGCGCCGAAACCAAGACGGAAGTCGTACCGCACATTGGAACGGAAGTTCTGACCATCCCGCACGAGCGCTTTTACGCGCAGTATCGGGAGACGGCTCTGGACGACGCGACGCGCGCACTTGCCTCGGCGTATTCGCGCGGCGCGAAGGAGATAGTCGAGCCCAACGAGCAGGACGTGCTGGACGCAGCAAAGTGCTACTTCGCGTTGAGAAGCCTCATCGACGCCGAACAGGTGGATGCCATAATGATGAATTGCCTTCCCGGGCTGCAGCATCCGCGCAAGCACGTTCCGCCGTGCATGGCGTTCATGAGCCTTCGCGATCAGGGGTTTCCAGCGGGTTGCCAATCCGATCTCAGCGCAACGCTGACGCTGTTACTGGTGCAGTATCTATTCGAGCGCCCGGGGTTCCAGCAGAATGCATCGATGGATACTGCGCAGAATTTGTACTTCGGCGCGCACTGCACGTGTCCGTCGCACATGAACGGTCCCGGCGCTCGACCGGAACCGTATGTGTTGCGGAGCCATGCCGAAGCGGGGTGGGGGTGTGTGCCGCGCGTATTGCTGACAAAAGGTCAGGAAGCAACGATCGCGCAGTACCTGACCGGCGACACGCCGAAGATGTATGTATACACGGGATCGATTGTCGGTTGTCCGGAATCTGTCGGCGGATGCCGCACCAACGTTCAAATGACCATCAACGAAGTGGATGACGTTCGCGACGTGAAGGGCATGCACCAGATTATTTTTTATGGTAATTGCGGACGACCATTACGCGAGTTCTGTCGATTACATGGAATCGAGGCCGTCTCGTAGGGACGTGACCCAGCGTGGCGCGTTTGGGCCCGGGGAAGCTCAATCCGTCACGATGGAACCCATCCGCACAACCTCGAAGTTGCCGCCTTCGATATCTTTTAGTTCGCTCAGTTCGTCGTCGTCCCAGCGCGCGTCGGGCGCGCCGGAGATGTACCAATTGCTGCCGTTGTCGGCGACGATCATGCCGTACCTCTTGAGGGCGCGGAGAACAACCTGATTCGCGTCGCTAAAGCCGGATACGTCGAAGCCAGCCTTAAGCCGGACGCGCATGCCCATCGGTGGCAGGTCCGGGTCGGTGCTGCTGCTGGCGAAATGTCGCGCCGGATGAACGTACGCGCGCCGGGACCGGCTCACGGTAAAGCGTAGCGCATGGCCGATTTCGCCCTGTTCGTAAACCTCATCGTACCGCACCAGGCCGGGAAAGATCGGCAGACCTGCGGCGTCCGCGGAAGTCCAGCCCGCGGGGCGTAGCGCGTTCGAGTTCATGTCCCAGATCGCGCCGGACCCCGCCCGCCACGGATCGCCCGCGCGGTCAGGAGGATAGGCGGCAAACAACTCGTACAGAATCCAATTGTCACGGTCGATCATAATGATGTGGCGGTCGCCGCTCGAGTTCGGCCCGCCTTCAATTGGCGCGTTTCCGGTGATCGGGTAGGGGCCTGCGTCGCTCTCGTCATCGTACTGAAACGTTACATACACGCCGGGCGTATCCCCTTCTACTACGATATAGGGGATGCCAAACGGCCCACCGTTCCAGTTTGCGCCAAAGTCGGCGTGCAGTCCGGTGTAGCGCCCGATGCTATCGATTAAGATGTCCGAGTTCGGATCGACGGGAAGTGTGTCTACAGGAGTGTTCCATGGATTGTCCGTAGGGAAAACCTGTGCGCCGTTCAGACTTGCGTTGACCCCTAGGTCTGGGATGTCCGGTCCCTCGTCGCCACTGCCATCGCCCCCATCATTCCCGCCATCGACACCGTCGCCATTGTCACTATTGTTACCGTTACCACCCGGACTGTTGTCGCTATCCGTGGAAGCGTCAGGGCAGGAGGGAAGAACGGCGGCAAGCAAAAGGCAAACGAAAAAGGTCGCGAGACAGCGCAGCATGGATCAACCTCCCTTGTCTCGCGCAAGACCCCAGCGGCGACCCTCCTTAAGCATACCATACCCTCGCCGTCCCGCGCTGCTCGGGTTGCGCCCGTGCGCATTCAAGTGGTAGCATATGAGCATTCTTGCCCTGTTTCGACGTACCCGTAGCTCAATTGGATAGAGTGCTTGGCTACGGACCAAGAGGTTGGGGGTTCGAGTCCCTCCGGGTACGCCAGTCTAAGTGATTGATGCGCAGTCGTTTCGGTTGAGCCGGGCGGCTGCGCTTTTTGTTTGGGTTGCGGAGTGGGTACCCGCTGTGCGGTAAATGGCGCCTTTGTGAGGTTCGGCGCGGGGCTACTTGCGCATCAACCATGCCTCGGACAGCAGCGTTCCCCAACCGCCGGTGTTGCGCCATTGTTCGACGGTAACGCGGTCGCCGACGGCGACATCGGGGGCCTTTTCGAACCGGATGATGAGCTCGCCGTCTTTGGTGAGCTCTTGGGGGATGTCGTAGGTGAAGAAGTCGCTGAACTGGAGCGGCAATTCCACGTCGCGCGCCAGAACTCGGTCGTCGGCGTATATGGTCTGCGATTTCTGGTTCATCCGTTCGGCGTAGCGATCCTGGTACCACGGGCGCACGAGCGTGAAGCGGATGCGATAGCTGGCGTTCGCGTCCAACCCGCGGTAATGCAGCGTGACCCCTTGCGCCTCGTCCTGCGTGAAGTGCATTGTGCGCTGGCTCGGCCGGTTCTTCTCGAATAGCATGCCGGGTACGTAGGGTTGGCCGTGATCGTAGGGATATCCATTAACCACACTCGGGCATTCGTTGAAGGTGCCGCAGTTGTCATAGAACCCGCCTTCGCCGGGGTCCTCGTAGGCAACGATCATTCGAAGCAGTTCGCGCTTCTCTGCCTGGGACTTTACGTCACGCGCGCGTTCCAATTGACGCTGCAGCCAGCCAAGTCCAATGAAGTCGTGACCGGTCAGCGTGTAGTAACCTTCGCTGCGCACGCCGTACAGCGCATTGCTTTCCTCGCCGAGGCGGCCCGCTTCCTCGCGCAGTGCGCGCATGGCGCCGGTTTCGTTATCCGCGTCGATCTGTGCAATGAGTTCGGCGGCGCGGTCGAGATTCCCGCTGTCGAGAATCTCGGCGACAGACCTTTCGATACGGGCCTGGAGATCGACCTGCTCGCGCACGTTGAGTTTGATGTATTTGTCGAGGGCGGCCTTTTGCATGTACTCACGCCAGAGCCAGTTCGATTTCATTTGGTGCGGTGGAATTGATTCGCCGGCCTGCTTCACGAGATCGTAGTAGCGATCGATTCCTTCCTTCTCGGTTATCGGTTTCTTCGGATCGTTCTCCAAATTTTCTTCAAGTTGAAAAATCGCTTGCGCCATGAGCGGGGTGGCATCCGGACCGAACCAGGTGCGGCAGTATTCGTCGACGACGGCCTCGACGCTGGTGTGGGGCGCCCAGAGCAGGCGCTGCCACATCCATTGATTGAAGTGATCGTGTGTGCCGCTCGAGTGTGTGATGTCGCCGGCGCCGTAGCGGTTCACTTCGCCGAAGACCCAGTGATAGAAACGCGGCCACGCGTAGAACGTAAGGCGATCGTAGACCATCGTAATCGCCGCGTCCGGCTGGCGTTCGTAGATAAAGTGGTTCCACCACGGCGGGAGGTCGCCGTTGCGGTCGGCGCGCGGATAGGCCTGCACGTACGCGTGCTGCGCATAACGCCAGTGTGTGATCTCATTGTAATGCAGCAGCGTCTGTTGCGGTGGAAGCTGGTGTATGATCTCCTGGTTGTACCGATCGAACGGGCCAAATCCGGGATAGCGGAACAGGTCCATGCGGTGCGTCTGGCGGTGTCCGGGTTGCCAACTCATCGCGTCCGAGCCGGGGCCGTAACCCCACGCCCAGAGCCACTCGCGCGGTTTTTCAAGCAGGTAATTGAAGATCGCTTGATCGTCTTCGTCGTCGAACTTCTGGTTCGTAAACCAGATTCGTGTGTTCGGATGTTTCGCGTGTATGATCGCAGCCATGTCCTCGCAAAGCTTGATGAACGTCAAGCCGTATGGGTTGCAGCGGTCGCACTCGCAGCCACCACCATCGCCGCCAACCATTTTTACGAAGTCGAACGATGGGCCGTTTTCGTAGTGCTTCCGGCACGTTTCGATCAGGTGCGCCCGCGCCTCCGGTACGGATGGGCAGAGATAGTTCAAGCGCCCAATCGATTCAAATCCCTGCCATTCCTTTGGGCCTTGTCCTACGTTGGGGTGGTAATTCTCGTTTGTCATAAGATCGAACGACTTGATGAAGTCGAATTCCGGACCGGCGTCAACATCAAACACGTTTGCGCCCGCGAGGGCCGAGTCGATGATGTCGCGCTGCGTTTCTTCCTCCGTCCAGTCGCGCACCTGTGCCACGCGCTTCGCGACCCCGCTCTGACCGAACTGCGTTCCGCGCACTTCGAACGCGGGCGCCGTGCGCACATCAATTACATCGGGCAGTGTCACGGAGTTCGCGTTCATGACGGCTTGGCGCAACAGCTCGCCCACGGCGTATAAGGTTCCACGCCGATCCACCGCGGCGGCGACCAACGCGGGACGATCTTCGCCAAAGTACGATCGAAGGTGGAATCCCTCCGGGCCGGGGTCGCGCTCCGTGAGAGGCTTGGTGCGGTCGGCCTCGAACCGTTTCACGATCAGATCGTGATTCGAGTAAACCCCGAGGTAAATCGCTAATGTTTTGCCGTCAACTCGTTCTGCGCTCGGTGCAGTGACGATGCTGACCCGAGGCCCGCCGAGTTCGGTTAGGCGCGACTTTAACAACTCGGCGCATTTCAGTTCGACGGGCGTGGAGCGTGCGCCCATCCATATTTCGACTGTCGAAAACTCTGCGGCACTACACAGAAGCGCAGAAAAAGCGACAACGATTAGTATCGAAAAGGTACAGCGCATCGCGAAAGGATTCCTCCACAGTGCCGACAACGTCGATCAATCAAGGCGAGAGCGGGATAGGGACTACGCCCTTATACGTCGAGCGACCACGGAATACGATACTCGCGCTTGATATAGGGGTCCGCTTCCGGCGCGTTCGCCGCTTTCATCGTCGTTGGCTCCCACTCGATCTTCTTGCCAACGCGATACGCGACGTTACCCAGGTGGTTCGCTTCCGTTAGCCAACCCGCATACTCGAAGTTGCTCAGCGTAGGTTCGCCCGTTTTGCACGCATGCACCCAATCCTGGTGATGGCCGAGTGATTTGGGGATTGTCTGCGGTGGCGGAGAGAAGTCCTTGAACGTATCTTCCGGCAGCAATACGTGTTTGCCATAGTCCGAGAGCAGCATGCCGTTGTCGCCAACGAAGAGGACGCCGTCATTCCACTTCGGTATCGTGCCTTCGGCCAATGGCGCCGGCTTTTCTTTGCCTTGATACCAATGCAGCTTCAGCGCGGGCATGGCGCCGCGTGGGCCGTATTCATACGTAGCGCGCATCGACGCGGGCGCGATATCCGGATGCGCCGGCGGCCCGCTCGCTTCAACGGTCAACGGATACTTGAGGTCCAGCGCCCAGAACGGCAAATCGTTCCAATGGCTTCCCAAATCAGACATCGTGCCGTTGCCCCATTCCCACCACCGGTACCACTTTGGCCCGGGAAAATAGACGTTGTTGAACGGCCGGTACGGAGCGGGGCCCAGCCAGAGGTCCCAATCGAGTCCGTCGGGAATCGGGTCTTCAGTAGTCGGACGTTCCTTCGTAAACACGATATCGTCGTTGGCCTTTGCTTCATCCTCCGATTCCTGCCAACCCCACACGCGCGACACCCACACGTGTACTTCACGCACCGGCCCGATTGCACCGGACCGGATCAATTCCACCACGCGCCGGTAGTTGTCGCCCGCGTGGATTTGCGTGCCCATCTGCGTGGCGACTTTCGCCTTGGCCGCCGCCTCGCGAATGACGCGCGCTTCGTAGATGTTGTACGTCAGCGGTTTTTCGCAGTACACATGCTTGCCGAGTTTCAGCGCGGGCAAAGTTGCCAGGGCGTGCGTGTGTTCGCAGGTGCTGACGACAACTGCGTCGAATGCGTCTGGTTTCTCGTACAGCTTACGAAAGTCGACAAACGTCTTCGCCTTTGGGTACTGCGCCGCCGCCGCCTCGAGATTCTTCCCGTTCACGTCGCACAGCGCTACGATGTTTTCGCCGGACACATCTTTTGCGTTGCTGCCGCCGCGTCCGCCACACCCGATGATTGCGATGTTCAGGCGGTTATTCAGATTTTGGCCGCGCACGATCGCAGGCGCGCCCAGCGATGCGGTGGCGGCGAATGCCGTTGTTTTTAGAAAGCGTCGGCGCGATAGGCGGCGACGCGCACTCGAGTGGGAGGTATTTGTCTTGCCCATGACTGGAGAATCCTTCTGAATTACGCCCGCGGCATCGAGACCGTTGCCGCGTTAGTCTAATCGGATTGGAATGTCTATACAACGACGGCCCAGCGCCCTATGGTGGGCAACACCCAAACCCCTGCTATCAAATCGCCATCACCTTGCCGATTCGTGAGGCGAGGACAGCCAATCTGTTGGCGTACGCGGACGCCTGATGGTACGAGGCCCGCGTGAAGTCCCAATCCGCCCACAGTGACCATAGCGTACGCACGAGCTTTGCATCTTCCACTGCCGCAAATACGCGAACAAAGTCTTCGACGGCCGAGGCCTTGTGGTTCACATAGATTCCGCGCAGATTCAGCGCAAGCTTTGTCAGTAGCATCGAGTCCCAGATGGCGGTGAATGCAACGATGTCCGGCAATGGCGTCGCGGAACGATTAAGAATGATTCGGACGAGCGGATCGTTCAAGCCGTCGGCGAAGTCCTCCGCGGGGCGACTGGCGCGATTCGCGTGCTCCTCGATCCGATCAATAGCCGCCGGCCATTGTGGCAGGGCTTCTTGCCTGAGTAGCTCTCGGAGCTTTGATTTGTCGGGATAGAAATCGTCCGCTGGGACCATGCCCTTATCGACGGCTTTTCGGACAAGATGCAGAAACTCGTCCATGCGCACCACGCGAATCGAGTCATCTGCAAACGTGTGCAATCCGGCAATTGTCTTTCCCATGGTTATGGTGTGATTGGACAGGCAATAGATGAACAACGGGCGAATCGGGTTCGCATCGATGAAGTCGCGAAACGTCGTATAGACGTCCGAATCGCGGTGCAGTCCTTCTCCCGAAAAGATGTACGGTGCGCCGTTGCCGAAGAACTGCCGCTCAAAAGCGGACTCGCCCTGACCACGGAGGAAGCCGATGCAACCGGGCAACTGCTCGCGAAGCATGGGTAGAAACTCCGGCAATTCCATTTCCTGCCACCAGTAGTCATCGTCCCAGTTGATCATGTACGCGACTTTTTGCCCGCACCGATTCATATACTGCCTTGTTGCGCGCAGGTATTCGCGGGCGTGGGGCATCATGTAGGGATACGTGTACATCGCACCGGACGACGGGGCCAGGAAATAGTCGTTGTCGGTCTTCCGTTCGAAGTTGTACGCTGCAACACCCGGCATCAGGTCGCACGTGACAGGTAGAAAGCCGTACGCAAAAGGAATCTGTCCGTGCTCCGGGTCGTTGAAACGGCCGGCCTGCAAACGCAGCATGCTCGACATCGCGTCACCATCGGTCGCCATGAACGAAACGTAGACTTTCCGTTCTACGTCGCCAACGTCCGCCGCGCTGCGGTGACTCTGTACGAACGGTTCATTGCGTTTCGGAATGGCCGCGTGGACCGTAAGGTTGCACACGTCAGTTGCGCTCAATACGGCAAGATCGTAGCGCGCGGCCAAACCGACAAATTCGTGTTCGTTGCACCGCGCGCAGCGCCATCCCATGACGCAACCGGGCCCCTCCGCGGATGCAAGAAACGATTGGAGCAGTTTTCGGTCGGCCCGATCGCGCTTGCTCGCGGAAAGATCGAACGTAAAAATCCGGTGCGCCACGAGGTAATCGCGAAGCCACACGCTCTCGCTCGGCCATATAGGCCGGTCGACGCACGCCGCGCCCAGGAGCTGCTTGTTGCACAGGGGCCACAATTCCCGGTGCGCCCAACGATAGGCTTGGTAGCGATTCTTCCAGCGCCCCGCCAAGTTCCGTTTCCTGATGAATCCCCAATCCCGAAATTTCGCTTCGCGTTCCGGAGATACGGGCAGCAAAGTCTCGATCCCGGCGAGAACGGTGGCGACGTTCGCCGTATCCAGAAATTCCGTATCGTAAAGCACGTATCCGGAAAGCTCGTCCTTAAAGCGCAGAATTAGTTCGTGGGGGTCGTCGACGTCGGTGCAGGAGATTCCATAGCGATCGACATAGTAGTCCAGCCAAAACCGGTCCGTCTGATCGCGCACGAAGTAGACGCGCGGTTCGCGGCGATTCACAAGCCCCTGAAACGACGTCAGCGTAACGACGACATCCCAATCCGTAGACATGGGGAGTGGGGCCGCCAGAAGACTGCGAATGCGTGGCAATGGCGGAAACATGCGCGAAAACGCGGCCATGTACTCTTCGTCGTTCGGTTCCGTTGGAACCGCGGAGGACGCGGCAAAATGCGCGCCCGTCAATGAACACAGGGCCAGGAACGATCTTCTGTCCATGGTCACGCTCCCTCGTCTTCATACCGGCGCCGCGGTACGCGCCGGTTCGCGCAGAATTCCGTGCCGTCCCGACCGCTGCGGGTATACTTACAAAGTGAACCGATAACCGACGCCTGTTTCGGTGATAAAGTGTTTGGGATGCGTCGGGTCTGCTTCGAGTTTCTGCCGAAGGTGGGCCATATAAATGCGAAGGTAGTGATTATGTTCAATGTAGGACGGCCCCCACACGTCACGCAGCAGTTGACGATGGGTAAGCACCTTGCCGGCGTTGGCGACCAGCGTCGTCAATAACCGGTATTCGATTTTCGTGAGACGCACCTGCTCGCTACCGCGCGTCACCATGCGCCGGGATAGGTCGAGTTCGATGTCGCCGAACCGCACAAAGGTTTCGTTGCCATCGGTGCGCGCGGTCCGGCGAAGTGCCGCTCGAGTGCGCGCGAGCAGTTCCGCTACGCCGAAAGGTTTCGACAAATAATCGTCTGCGCCCGCGTCGAGCGCTCGCACCTTGTCCGGTTCTTCAACGCGCGCGGAAAGGACGACAATCGGCACGCTGCTCCATGACCGTACGTCGCGAATGAAGTCCACTCCGTCTCCGTCCGGCAAACCCAAATCGAGAATGACGAGTTCCGGTTTCCGCGTGCCGGTCTCGACCAGCCCAGCCGACAGCGTAGAGGCTTCAAACACGACGTAACCCTCGTCTTTGAGGGCGGTGCGCACAAAGCGGCGGATTTCTTCGTCATCTTCGACCACTAATACGCCCGCTGGGTTCTGCCCCGAAGTCATATCGAATCCGCCTTCGACTCGACTTCGGGCTCGATGGACGGCATCGATTTGACCGGTAGTCGAACGACGAATCGCGCGCCTCCACTGGGGCTGTTTTCTGCGTGGATTGTGCCGCCGTGCGCGGTGAGGATCGATCGGCAGATTGCCAGCCCCAAACCAATGCCCGGAACGGTTGATTCCGGGTTCGCGCGAACGAACTTGTCGAACAGTTCCTCTTCGCGGCCCGCGGGCAATCCAGGGCCCGTATCGGAAACGGCGATCTCGATCATATTGTCGACTTCGTGCGCGCCGATCGTAATCTCCGAATGTTTCGGCGTGTGCTTCACTGCGTTCTCGATCAGATTCACGAGAACGCGCTCGATGAGCACGGCATCACAAAACAGCAGCGGCAGGTCCGGCGGGATATTCGCAGTGACCTTGCGCTCGTGCAGCGCTTCCTTGAGCGAGACGCGCGCCGCGCCAACCAATTCCTCCAGGGACTGCCAATCCGCGCGCAGCGGCGTTTGGCCCGATTCCAGCCGCGCCAAGTCCAACAAGTTGGTGACCATGCGCATCATCCGCGCGCTTTGCGCGCGCATCGCTGAGATCACTTCGGCTTGTTCCGGCGGTAGCGATTCGGACTTCTGTGCAAGCGCATCGGCCATGCCCATGAGGGAAGTGAGCGGCGTACGCAAATCGTGGGACAGCGCGGCCAACAACGATTCGCGAAGACGCTCAGACTCGATCTTAAGGAGCGTTTCCTGCGCCACCTCCACGAAGTGAACACGCTCGAGCGCTATCGCAGCAAGTGCCGTTAATGTATCAATTTGGCGTCGCGACTCGGGGTTACCGACGACAACCGCATTTGGTGCAGCGATCGCCACCACTCCGCGCACGCGCATCGGTGCGCGCATGGGCAAGTACAGGATAGGACTGCCGGGCAACGTGTCCGTACCCACTCCCGCCGGCGCGCCACGATCATATACCCATTGGGCCGTTCCCCGATCTGGCGACAGGCCAGCTTCGGTGTCTGCAAGAAGAATACGGTCATTTGCATCGGGCAGAAGCACTACGGACGGCAAGCCGAACAGTCCCTTCACGGCGCGGCGGATAATCGAATCGATTTGATCGGAAGTGATGGCCGCGGACAACTCGCGCGCGAGTTGATACAGGTCATGCGCGCGCTCTTCGCGCTGCGAGGCAACGCCCGCTTCAAAGCGAAGGCTGGATGCCAACTGCGCGGTCAGCAAACCGACCGCAAGCATGGCCGCGAACGTAATAAAGTACTGCGCATCCGATACGACGAGAGAGAATCGCGGCGGCACGAAGAACACATCGAACGCGAGAACGTTTAGAATGGCCGCCAAGATAGCAGGGCCACGGCCAAACCTCGCCGCAATGAGCAGCACGGCCAACAGAAAGACCATCGCAATATTCGTTAATGCGAAGTATTCGCGAAGCGGTGTCAAGACAAGGGTGGCCCCAACACATGAGGCTAGCGCCGCACCGTATCCAGGAGCGTCTTTTTGCCAGTCGAACCGAGCGCCAAAGGACTTGCTTTCCTTTTGAAGGGGTTTCTCAACCGGGACCCGTGCGACGAGGACGATGTCGATGTCCGGCGCGAGCAGCGCGACACGCTGCGGGAGGTCCGGCCGCAGGAAAGGCACCGGCCAGCGGTGCCAAGTACGGCCCATAACAAACTTGGTCACATTGTGTTTGCGCGCGTAATCGACCAGCGCGGTCGCAACGTCATTGCCCGATAGCGAGGCCGTCACGCTGCCGAGGTCCTGTGCAAGTTTCAGTCGTTGAACAATCGTTGTCCGTACGGATTCGGGCAGGTGCTGCAGGGAGGGCGTTTCGATGTAGACCGTGTGCCATTCCGCGTTGATGCTCGACGCGAGCCGGCCGGCGCTGCGAAGCACGTACTCGGATCCCGGCGCGGGGCCGATGCAGACCAGCAGCCGTTCGCGTGTGGCCCAGATGCGGTCCGCGTAGCGTTCCCTGCGATAGGTGTGGATTTCGTCGTCAACCCGGTCCGCCGTCCGGCGTAACGCGATCTCGCGCAGTGCAATCAAGTTGCCTTTTCGGAAGAAATTGCGCACCGCGCGTTCCGCCTGCTCGGGCATATACACCTTGCCCTCGGCAAGGCGTTGCAACAAGTCGTCTGCCGGTAAATCGACCAGAACGATCTCGTCGGCCTGGTCGAATACGCGATCGGGGATCGTCTCCCATACGCGAATGTTCGTGATGCTGCCGACAACGTCGTTTAGACTCTCGAGGTGCTGCACGTTGAGCGTGGTGTAGACTTCGATGCCCAGGTCGAGTAGCTCTTCCACGTCTTGCCAGCGCTTCGGGTGGCGCGAGCCGGGAACGTTCGTATGCGCGAGTTCGTCCACCAATAAAATTGTCGGCCGCCTCGCGATCGCGGCATCAATATCGAACTCCCGATACGTGCGGCCCGCGTGCTGAATCTCGCGTTTCGGAAGCAACTCCAAGCCTTCCAGGAGTTGCTCCGTCTCCTGCCTGCCGTGCGTCTCGACAAGACCGACGACAATATCCGAACCTTGCGCAACCAATTGGCGCGCTCGGTTGAGCATTGCATACGTCTTGCCGACACCCGCGCACGCCCCGAAGAAGATACGGAGCTTGCCACGACCCAAACGGCTCTCTTCGGCGCTAACCTGCTTCAGAAGTTCGTCGGGGTTCGGACGCGCAGTTTCCGGTGGCGCTACCACACGCTAAATCTTTCCGTCGAGTGCCAGATTCAGTTCGAGCACATTGACGATTGGTTCGCCCAAGCCTGGCGCAATCGGCCTCGAGGCATGCTCAGCAACCATGGCCTCGACCGCCGCTCGATCCAGTCCACGCGCGCCCGCCACGCGACCCGCCTGGTACAGCGCGCTTGCGATACTGATGTGTGGATCCAGCCCGCTGCCCGACATAGTCACCAAATCGATGGGAATCGGCGCTTTGTTCTCCGGATCGGCCGCGCGCAGCGCCTCGCAACGCCGCTTCACGGCATCGTGCAGCGCGGGATTCGAAGGACCAAGATTCGACCCCGAAGATGCTGCGGCGTTACACGACGGCGACGTCGCGGATGGACGGCCCCAGAAATATTTTGGATCGCTAAAGGTCTGCCCTATGAGCGACGATCCGACAATGACTCCGTCGCACGGAACGAGGCTCCCGTTCGCCTGACGTGGAAACACAAGCTGTGCTGCGCCGGTCACGAGTAAAGGATAGGCCAAGCCGGTAATCACCGTCAACGCAAGAAATACAGATACAGCCTGTCTCAATTCGCTAAACATTCTCGTATGTCCTTTGTGGCGGCTATAATGCCGAGATCAGCACGTCGATTAACTTGATTCCAATGAACGGCGCGACTACGCCGCCGACGCCATAGACCACGATATTCCGCCGAAGCATTGCCGCCGCGCTGGACGGCGTATAACGCACGCCGCGCAACGCGAGCGGAATCAGTGCGATAATGATCAGCGCGTTGAAAATCACGGCCGACATGATCGCGGAGGACGGTGTCGCGAGATGCATGATATTCAGCGCGTTCAACGGCGGATACGTCGCGGCAAACGCCGCGGGAATGATCGCGAAATACTTGGCAACGTCGTTTGCGATGCTGAAGGTGGTCAGCGAGCCGCGCGTGATCAGCATCTGCTTTCCGATCTCAACCACCTCGATAAGTTTCGTCGGGTTCGAATCGAGATCGACCATCGTGCCGGCCTCCTTGGCGGCCTGCGTGCCGGAGTTCATCGCCACCGCAACGTCGGCCTGTGCCAGCGCAGGCGCGTCGTTGGTACCGTCGCCGGTCATTGCCACGAGGTGGCCCTCCGACTGGTACTTGCGGATGAGCGACAACTTCGTCTCAGGCGTCGCCTCCGCGAGGAAGTCGTCCACGCCCGACTCCGCGGCAATCGCCGCGGCGGTCAGCGGATTATCGCCGGTAATCATGACCGTCTTGATTCCCATGCGGCGCATCTCCGTGAAGCGTTCTTTGATGCCGCCCTTCACGATGTCCTTCAACTCGACCACGCCAAGGACGCGCGCGGCCTCCGCGACAACGAGAGGCGTGCCGCCTCGGCGCGCCACGTCATCCACACTGCGCTGCACCGCTTCCGGAAACTTCCCTCCGTTGCCTTCCACGAACTTGCGGATGGCGTCCGCGGCGCCCTTGCGAATCTCGATGCCGTGCATCGACACGCCGCTCATGCGCGTCTGCGCGGAAAACGGCACGAAGGCCGCTTCGATCTTGTGCACTTCGCGTTCGCGCAAATTGTACTTCTGTTTCGCGAGCACGACGATGCTTCGCCCTTCCGGTGTCTCGTCGGCCAGCGATGCGAGCTGCGCCGTGTCCGCAAGCTCCTTTTCCTGCACACCTGGGGCGGGCAAAAATTCCGTAGCTTGCCGGTTGCCCAACGTGATCGTGCCGGTCTTGTCGAGCAACAGCGTGTCGATGTCGCCCGCGGCTTCAATCGCACGGCCCGATGTGGCGACGACGTTTGCTTCGAGCATGCGGCTCATACCTGCAATCCCGATCGCGGACAAAAGGCCGCCAATCGTTGTCGGGATCAGGCATACCAGCAGCGCAATCAACACGGTGATTGTGATGACGTCGCCGGCGCCGGCCTGACGAATCGCATACAGCGAATAGGGCAGCAGGGTTGCCGTCGCAAGCAGGAACACGATTGTGAAGCTCGCAAGCAGAATAGTCAGCGCAATTTCGTTCGGCGTCTTGCGCCGCGTGGCGCCCTCCACCATCGCGATCATACGATCGAGAAAGGTCTCGCCCGGGTTCGCCGTAACAAGAACGACCAGCCAGTCGGACAACACGCGCGTGCCACCCGTGACTGCGTTAAAGTCGCCGCCGGATTCGCGAATCACCGGCGCGGACTCGCCGGTAATCGCGCTTTCGTCCACCGACGCCACACCCTCGATGACTTGCCCGTCGCACGGAATAACGTCGCCGGCTTCCACGAGCACGACATCGTCTTTCACGAGATTGTCCGCGGGCACGCTGAACCACGCAGCGCCATAATTCGGTTGCGACAGTTTCTTCGCGTTTACCGTGGTGCGCATGGCGCGCAGCGTCGCCGCCTGCGCCTTGCCCCGGCCTTCCGCCAATGCCTCCGCGAAGTTTGCGAAGAGGAGCGTGGCCCACAGCCAAATTGTTACGCCCAGAATGAACAACGCCGGCGCTTCGCCGTTTCCGCCCCAGGTATGCACGAACAGAAATGTCGTGATAATGCTGCCGGCGTACACAACGAACATGACGGGATTGCGTACTTGCACCCGCGGATCCAGTTTCACGAATGCGCCGCTGAACGCTTCTTTAAGAAGTGGCGCGTCGAAGAGCGGCTTGCCTTTACGAAACATTGCTTCAGTACCCCACTTATTTCGCCGCGGCGAGCAGCAATCGCTCGGCGACCGGGCCAAGCGCAAGCGCGGGCAGATACGTTAACGCGCCCACGACCAATACCGTCGAGATCAAGAGAAACACGAATAACGGACCGTGTGTCGGCAGTGTGCCTGCGGTCACCGCAAGCGCGCGCTTGCGCGCGAGCGATCCCGCCATCGCCAAGACCGGCACGATGATCGCAAAGCGGCCGAACCACATTGCGGTCGCGAGCATCGTGTTATAAAACGGCGTGTTTGCCGACAAGCCGGCAAAAGCGCTTCCGTTGTTGTTCGCGGCGGAGGAGAACGCGTACAGGATCTCGCTGAATCCATGTGGTCCGGGGTTCAACGGGCCTTCCTGGCCTGCCCCGAACGACACTGCTATCGCCGCGCCCAACAAGACGAGCAACGGCGTGACCAACACGGCGAACGCGGCCATCTTCATCTCGAATGGCTCGATCTTCTTTCCAAGATACTCCGGCGTGCGGCCTACCATGAGGCCCGCGATGAACACCGCGACAATCACGAATACCAACATACCGTACATGCCGGAACCGACGCCGCCGTACACCACCTCGCCGATTTGCATGAGCCACATGGGTACCAACCCGCCGAGCGGCGTGTAGGACGCGTGCATGCTATTGACCGCACCGCAGGAGGCTGACGTGGTAATCGTGGCGAAAATAGACGACGCCGCAATGCCAAAGCGCGCCTCCTTACCTTCCATGTTGCCGCCAGACTGCATTTCGGACGCCGTTTGATCAACGCCGTACTGTGCGAACACCGGGTTACCCTGCTGCTCGAACGCCGCGCAGAAGCATGCCGCCACGACAAACATGATCGCCATGGCCGACCAGATAGCCCAACCCTGGCGCTTGTCTCGCGCCATCAGGCCAAACGAGTAGCAGAGGCCCGCGCCAATCGAGAATATCGACAGAATTTGCAGCGCGTTGCTCAGCATGTTCGGGTTCTCATACGGATGCGCGGCGTTGGCGTTGAAGAAACCGCCTCCGTTGGTGCCGAGCATCTTCATCGCGATCTGTGATGCGACTGGCCCCATGGCCAAGGTCTGCTCGCCCTGCGCAGGATCGAGTGGCGTCACTTTCGCGTACTCGTTGAAGTTCTGAATCATGCCCTGGCTGACGAGCGCCAGCGCGAACACGGAACAAATCGGGAGAAATACGTATACCGTGATGCGCGTGAGGTCGGTCCACACATTGCCGATCGTCAGGGTCGATTTGCGCGTAATTCCGCGCATCAGCGCGAACGCCACCGCGATACCCGCGGCCGCGGATACAAAGTTGTGAACGGTAAGACCCACCATCTGCGTGAAATACGACATCGTCGTTTCGCCGCCGTAGCCCTGCCAGTTCGTGTTCGTCGTGAAACTTACCGCCGTATTGAACGAGCTGTCCGGCGTCACGTTCGCCAGTTGCTGCGGATTGAACGGCAGCCACAATTGGGTGCGCTGCATCAGGTATGTCACCAGAGCGCCGACGCCGCTGAACAGTATCAGGCCGAAGGCATAGCGCTGCCACGTCATTTCCTCGTCAGGGTTGACGCCGCACACGCGGTAGAACAACCGCTCGGCCTTGCCCAGCGGCCCGCGCCCCAACCGCCCATCGACGGCCGCAAGCAGATACTTGCCCATGAGGGGCGTGATTCCCGCCAATACGGCCATGTAAAGAATAAGCTGTACGCAAAATCCAGTTGTCATCAGAATCGCTCCGGTTTGAACATCGCGTAAAAGAGGTAGATCAAGAGCGCGAATGCAATTGTCCCCGCGATGACGTAAATAGGTCCCACCTTACGAACCTCCCGCCAAGCGGTCGCACGCTACGACCATGAGCAACATGGCCGCCGTGAACCCCGCAATCAGCAATACAAATACGAAATCCATGGGAACGCACCTCCGTCGTATGTCCTAACAGTACCCCGAAAATTGAAAGTTCGGTGCAAAGAGTGGCGCCGATCGCGTAAAAAAGCCGTAAAACTTTGGCAGACGCGAATGTCCGCCGCGAAAATAGACAATCAATAAGACCACATGACATTTTATGTTGCATTCGGGCGGGACTTTGCGCTGCCCGATTCGCCGCCACACTTGGAAACAATCTATGAACGCGGAAATCGTAATGATTGGCACCGAGCTTCTGCTCGGTCACATTGTCGACAGCAATGCAACGCACATTGGAAAAGTCCTCGCCGAAAATGGGATTGGCCTTTACCAAAAGACGACTGTAGGCGACAACCGGCAGCGCATCACAAAGGTGCTTGAAGCGGCGTTGGGCCGGGCGGATGTCGTACTCACGTCGGGTGGTCTGGGCCCTACGGAAGACGATCTCACGCGCGAGGCAGTCTCGGACGTGTTCGGCAAACCGCTCGAGTTTCGTCAGGAAGCGTGGGACCAAATTGCGGCCATCTTCGCGTTCTTGAAGCGGCCCGCGACGGAGAACAACAAGAAGCAAGCGTTCGCACCTCAGGGCGCGACGCTCATTTCGAACCCCAACGGCACCGCCCCCGGCATCATCTGCGGCGACGAACGCGGAGAAGTCATCTGCATGCCCGGCGTCCCGCGCGAGCTTTATGCGATGCTCGAGGATAGCGTCATTCCGTACCTGCGGCGGAAGTACAGTATGCAAGGAGTCATTCACCACCGCGTGCTGAAGATTTGTGGCGTGGGGGAGAGTTGGGTGGATTCGAAGATGGGCGACCTCATGGCCAGCTTGTCCAACCCGCAGATCGGCGTCCTCGCGTCGCCGGAGTCGGTGCGCATCCGCATCTCCGCAAAGGCCGAAACAGTCGAGGACTGCGACCGCATGATCGACGAGGTTGACGCGCAGGTCCGCGCGCGCATGCCCGGCCTCATCTTCGGGACAAACGACGAAACGCTCGAAGGCGTCGTCGACGCGCTATTCAAGAAACGCGGCTGGACCGTCGCGATTTCCGAGACCTTCACCGGAGGCCACATTGCGCAACGCCTCATCGCCGCGGGCGCGACGTGCTTCGCGGGTGGCGCCGTAGAAAAGCTCGACCGCTACGCGGGGCAGGACATGAAGCATGCCGTCGTCGAGGCCGCCAGCCTTGTCCGTGCCCTCTACAACGCCGACTGCGGCCTGGCATTAGTCACTGACCCTGAAGCCAAGACCGTTTACGCGGCCTTTATCGCACCCAACGGCGCCAGTGAATGGGAATCCGGCTATCCGCGAATCGACGCGGCCATGCAAACGCGGGGCGCAGTTTTGGCATTGGAAAGAGTGCGAAGATGTCTGTCCGCCGTTTGATGCGGCGGACGAGCAGACATCTGCGATGGCACGAGCTTGCGCGGCTCGCTTCCTATTCGACACAATTGGAATTCAATGGGGAGGAGTCACCATGCGCAACTGTCTGTCCGTAATACTTGGCTTCTGCTTCATACTCTCGGCGTGCACCCCCTCTGCGCCGCCGCTGCAGACAACGGAGTCGTCCGATACCGGCACATTGACGAAGGCGGCGGCCCCTGCACCAACTCCGACAGACGCCAAGGTCAAGGTCGCCTTCGTCACGAACAACACGTCCGATTTCTGGGCGATAGCGGAGGCGGGGACGAAGAAGGCTGCGGCCGAGTTGGGGTGTGAGGTGTTGTTCCGGCGGCCGGCGACGGGTACGGCGCAGGAGCAGCAGCAGATCATGGAAGACCTTATCGTGAACGGGGTGTCGGGCATTGCGGTCAGTCCGAACGATCCGCAGAACTGGACGGAGACGTTGAACGGGTTCGCAAAGCAGGTGAACCTCATCACGCAGGACTCCGACGCGCCGGAGAGCGAGCGGCTTTGCTACCTCGGAACGAACAACTACGATGCGGGCAAAGCGGCTGGCGAGTTGATTAAGAAAGTGTTGCCGAATGGCGGCAAGATCATGCTCTTCGTGGGTCGCGCAGACGCGCAGAACGCGCAGGACCGCCAAAAGGGGATCGAGGACACGCTCGCGGGTTCGAATATTGAAATCCTCGGGACTCGGACCGATGAGACCGATCGTGCGAAGGCCATAGCGAACGTCCAGGACACATTGGTGAGCAATCCCGATATCGCGTGTCTCGTCGGCCTGTGGAGCTACAACGGCCCCGCCATACTCAATGGCGTGCGCGATTCGGGCAAACTCGGCCAGGTAAAGATTGTGGCTTTCGACGAAGAGGCCGAGACGTTACAGGGAATTGTCGACGGTCACATCGAAGGAACGATTGTGCAGCAACCCTTCGAATTCGGTTACCAGTCCGTGCACGTGCTCGTGAAACTTGCCAAGGGCAATGGCTACGAAATCCCGGAATCGAAACAGATATTCATCCCGGTGCGCACAATCACAAAGTCCGAGGTCGAAGCGTTCCGCACGACCCTGCACGAACAGATCGGGCATTAGCCGGCCGTGCGAAAGGCGCTGGGGTTATCGGGCCTGCTCGTCGCGCTTGTCCTGTTCACGACCGTGTGGGAAGCGACCCAAGACGACGGCCGAATCAGCTTTCTCACGACGGCGAACATCCGCAACCTGCTAACGTGGATTGGCCTGTTCGGCATCCTGAGTCTCGCGCAAGCGCTCGTTATCATTACCGGGGGCATCGATCTTTCCGTTGGCAGTTTGGTAGGGCTCGTCGGCATCTGCGCCGCAATGTTGCTCAACAAGGGGCAAGGCTTGCCGCCCGTCGCGGTCGTACCGATGTGCCTGGGGATTGGCGTCGCCGCGGGTCTGTGGCACGGGTTGCTCATCTCGAAACTCGACCTGCAGCCGTTCATCGTCACGCTGTGCAGCCTGTTCCTCTTTCGCGGAATCACGCGCCTCATCACCGGCGATCAAAGTCAGGGGTTTGCCGGCGCATATCCCGGCATGCGCTGGTTTGGTAACGGCTTCATCGGCGATAACCTCGCGGTCCCATTTGTGATTCTGATTCTGCTCGCAATCGCGATCGGCGCGTATTTACATCTCTCGCCTTCCGGCCGGCATCTCTTTGCGCTCGGCGCGAACGAAGAAGGTGCGCGGTTCAGCGGTATCCGCACGGCCCGCCTCAAGATCGCTGCATACGTGCTGTGTTCGCTGGTCACGGCATTGGGAGGACTCTTGCTCGCGTTCAAAGTGAATTCGCTCGGTCCCAGCGATTTCGGAAACTTCTTCGAGCTTTACGCGATTGCCGGCGCGGTCCTTGGCGGGTGCAGTCTGCGCGGCGGCTCCGGCAACGTGATTGGCGTGCTCATTGGCGCGTCCCTCCTGAACATCCTGCGCAATCTCGTCAATATCTTGGAGATTCCGAGCCAATTGGAGTATGTTGTCATTGGCGCGGCGATACTTTTCGGCGTCGGGCTGGATGAATTCTTCGTCCGGCGTTCGAGGTCGCGAGCCCGCGCGGCATAGGTCACGCAGCAACTAAACGGAATGCCGCGCCACACTTTCGATTGCGATCACAAGGACGGCTACGATTACGAGCACGATTACAGGCACGGCTACGGCAGTAAGCAGTGCGCCAAGCCGCCGGAGCACTTTGTTGGCATCTGCGGCGCGGCACGCTGCACGCAGCGCTTTTTCGCCGAAGCCTGAAACCCGGTTCCCAATACTCGGACCCTAATGCACTACGAATACGCAGGCTACCTTAGCTCAATCCTTCAAGCCCCGAACGAAGCGCTCCGCGATTCGCTCGAATACGTCGAGTTTTCCGCGGACGACATCGCCAAGTGGACCACGAAGGATTTCGAGAACGACAAAGAGTGGAAGCGTATTCCTGTCTCGCGCGCGCGCACGCCCGAAGGAGTCAAGCTCACCGGCCGCTTCGAGGAAGTGCGCCGCATGGACAGTATCCCGCGGGACGACCCGAGCTTCTGGGTCCCCCTTGCGTCTTTCGACGTAAAGGACGAGCGCTTTCCCATCGATATGAACCGGTATCCCATCGCCGAAGTAACCTATCGTTGCACGAGCGATAATTCCCACCCGTCGTGGGTCTGGTTATACCCCGGCGGACACGGCGTTGATCGCTTGCCCCGTTCGAAGCAGTGGCGCACGCTGGCGCGGCGCGTCAATCATTGGCGTGTGCCGCTGCGAATAGATGCACTGGTCCTGCGCCTTTCGTCGACCACGCGCACGACCGAATCGTTCGAGATTCAGTCCATTCGCTTTCGTGCGATGAGCGAAGAGGAGCGCGACGCGTGCGAGCGCGATCGCGTCGAACTCGAAACCAAACACTGCGCAAGGCGCTACCCGATTCTTGATGAATTCATGCCGCTGGGCACCTGCATTCACGCCGAGACCGTTCGGCGCAGCGCCGACCGCCTCGGCATTTCGCTGAGCGAGTTTTGGTGGCTTACGATGGAAGACCTCGTCACCCACCATCACAATTGTCTCCTCGTCGAGAGCGTCGAGCGGATGACCAACGACGAATGGGAAAGCCTCCTGGCCGCGGCGCACCGCTACGGCATCAAGTTGGTGCCGTCGTTCGAAATGCCGATACGCGACGACGAGCCCGCCGTCCGCCGCCTCATCGACGCGCATATTCGGCCTTACGCGAACAACAACACGATCCTCGCCTGGAACTTGCGCACTCAGCCGACGGAAGGCGAATTTCGCGGAATGTTGCAGGCCAAGCAATGGGTCGAGGAATGCGATCCCAACCATCCAGTCGCGGTTGTTACGCGAAACGTCACCGCCTATCCGCTGTATGCGCCGCATTTCGCTATCTCCGGCATTACGCACTACCGCTCGCATGCCTCCTGGGAGGCGGGCGATGTCGTTCGCACGCACGCGCCGCTGGCCCGCGGCCAACAGTTTTGGCTCATGGGCCCCGCGTTCATTTACGCGACTGGAACGCCCGAATGGAACTCGTGCCCCGAACTGCGGCTCCTCATCAATGTTGCGTTCCTCAACGGCGGCCGCGGTTGGTTCAGTTATGCGTACCACAACGATCCCATCTGGGCAACCGGAAGCATTCAGCGCACACTCACCGGCCCGTTCCTTATGTTCAGCGATCTCTGGCTGGAACTGGACCGCCGCATGGAACGGTTCAATGCTATCGCGCCCCTGCTGCTTCAGGCGAAGCCTGCGCGGCTACCGAAAGAGTGGTACGTAGAGAGCACATCTACGGACGATTTCGCGCTGCTTCCGAAAGGTGTACCGCCCACAAGTTCGTTTCGCCTTCGCGGCGACGACTTCAATCTCTTCTGCGTCGCGAGCAATGACGTCCGGGGAATGTCGAGCCTCAACATCAACATCCCGAAGAATACGCTTCGCGCCGAATACGAAATGATCGATCTCACGGACTTCGTCCAGAACCGGACGTGGACACCGATGAACCTGAAGCGTCACATCGAAATGTTTCCCGGCCAGGCCCAGATCGTCCTGATGGCGGAACACAACGTCTGCAACTACTGGCGCGATGTCCTCGCGCAGCGCCTCGTCGAGGACGACCGCACGCAACTCTCCTTCAACCTTGCCTTGGCCCAGACCTACGGACTCGACACCGGTGACGTCGAGGTCCTCTTTCAGCGCAGCGTGTCCGGTGATCCCATTCAAAACCTGGAGGCGATGGATCAGGCCTACGACATGCTCGTCGACCTCATGTACAGTGCTCCGCCCATCCGTGACACCCGCAGCCGTATCATCGAGGCAAGCTCTGCCGTCTGCGCATGCGACGGCGCATTGTGCCGCCTGATGGGGAAGGCCAAGATCGATCTGGCTAAAGAGTGGGGATTGAAGGTCATCCCGCTCGCCCGTGAGATAACTCACCTCCGCCTCGAACTCCGCCGTGGCAAAGGCCAGCAGGTCCTGTCCTATGCCGAGGACGTGTCGAAGCGCACCCTAGCCCTGCTAAAGGAAATCCGCGCGCTCGCTTAAGCTGACTCCAAACCGGCGCGATCACCCAACCTCCCCCAGTTCGAGTCCGGAATCCAGGTCCGATATTCCAGATTTCCGCAATTCTAACCCGCTCCGTTGAATTGACTTGTGACTTCTCCGTTAGCTATAGTTGTTCGATTGTCCCGTGCGGGGCTGAACCGCTTTTATGGGCCGGCGCGGCCCACGAAGCGGGGTTTTCTGCTGGGGCGTCGCCAAGTGGTAAGGCATCGGCCTTTGGAGCCGACATTCCTAGGTTCGAATCCTAGCGCCCCAGCCACTTTAGCTTTGGAGGGCCGGCTTCCGGACCGGCCATTTTGATCGTTGGTCAGGGCAACCATCGTGGCATACAGCAAGAGCATAAAGATCTTTAGCGGCAGCGCGTCCGTCGCGCTGACGGAAGGCATTTGCCAGACCGTCGAAGTGCCCCGCGGCCGCGTAAATGTCGGCAAGTTCAGCGACGGCGAGATAAAGGTCCAGATCGGCGAAAACATCCGCGGCAGCGATGTATTCATCGTCAACAGCACCTGCCCGCCGGTCAACGACAATATCATGGAATTGCTCATCCTGATCGACGCCGCCCGCCGCGCATCAGCCGACCGCGTGACTGCCGTGTTGCCGTACTTCGGGTACGCGCGCCAGGACCGCAAAGACCGCCCCCGCGTGCCCATTACCGCGAAATTGGTTTCTAACCTGTTGGTCGCGGCGGGCGCGGATCGCGTTTTGACGATTGACCTGCACTGCGGCCAGATTCAGGGCTTTTTTGATATTCCGGTTGACCACCTCAGCGGCGACGTTGTCTTCGTGAACCATTTCATGGAGCGCGGCGTCGACAACCTGGTAGTTGTGTCGCCGGACACCGGAAGCGTCGCCCGCATCCGCGAATTTGCGCGCCGGCTCGATGCACCGCTCGCAATTGTCGACAAGCGGCGCCCCAAGGAAAACGTGTCCGAGGTCATGCACGTCATTGGCGAAGTCGAGGGCAAACACGCGCTCATTTTCGACGATATGATCGACACGGGTGGCACGCTTGTGAAGGCCGCGAAGGCGATCAAGGAACTTGGCGCGATCGATGTCATCGCTTGCTCAACCCATCCGGTCTTCAGCGGCGATGCCGTTGCGCGGATCGATGACAGCGTGCTGAGCGAAGTGCTTGTCAGCGACACCGTGCCGCTAAAGGCCGACGCCATCGCAAGCGACAAGATTAAGGTACTTTCTATCGCGTCGCTCCTGGGCGAAGCGATTCGCCGCGTGCATCAGGAAGAGTCGTTAAGCATTTTGTTTCGATAAGGACAAGCACAACGGGCGCGCGACCGCGCCAACGACGAGGAGATCGAGAGGCCATGCAACTGCAAACACTCAAAGCCGCGACGCGCGAGTCCGGCACCAAGGGCAAAGCCCGCCAGGAACGTCGTGACGGCAACGTGCCGGGCGTCCTCTACGGCGGCGACGGAAGTCCCGTCACACTGACGATTAATGCGCGCGAATTTGTGAAGCTGATTCAAGCACACGGCTCGCATGCCATCGTGCAGATCGATGTGTCGAACGACACGGCCGCCAGCGGTCCCGCGCTACTGAAAGACGTGCAGTACCATCCCGTGCGCGGCAACGCCATACACGCGGATTTCCAGCGTATCCGGCTTGATGAACGCATCACGACGCTTGTGCCGCTGCACTTCGTCGGGCACTGCAAGGGCCTTGTGGACGGCGGCGTGCTTGACTACCAGGTTCGCGAACTCGAAATCGAATGTCTGGCACTCGAAGTCCCCGAAAAGATCGATGTGGACATCACGGACCTGGGCATCGGCGATCACCTGTACGTGTCTAACATCACCGTACCCGCAGGCATTGGCGTGGTCACGGCATTAGACCGAAGCGTCGTCGCGTGCCACGCGCCGCGTGCGATCAAAGAAGAAACGACGACGGTCGAAGCCGCACCGGGTGAGGAAGGCGCAGCGGCTGCGGCCACGCCCGCAGACGCCAAGGCGGCTGCGGATGCGAAAGCCAAGCCCGAAGCGAAGGAAGAGAAGGGCGGCAAGAAGTGATTGCCTGACGCGTCGCGCGAAAGGACCGCTGCGTGAAGCTGATTGTCGGCTTGGGAAATCCCGGGCAGCAGTACCGCAACACGCGCCACAACGTCGGCTTTCGCGTGCTCGACGAAGTCGCCGTACGCCTGGGCGTGCGGTTTGATCAGGAGAAATACGACGGGTTGCTGGCCATCGCATCGCACGAAGGCGAGCGCCTGATGTTACTTAAGCCGCTGACGTATATGAACCTCAGTGGGACTTCCGTCGCAAAGGCCGCGCGCAATCGCGTGCCTGAACCGGAAAATGTGCTCGTCGTGCTGGACGAAATCCAGTTACCGCTCGGCACGGTCCGGATTCGCGAGAAGGGCAGCCACGGCGGGCACAACGGGCTTCGGTCCGTGGTGGAGCATTTGGGCACGCAGGAGTTCCCGAGACTGCGCATAGGCGTGGGTGAAAAAAAGGCCGATCAGGACCTCAGCGACCACGTGCTCAGCACGTTCGCACCGGAGGAGAAGCCCGACGTCGAGCGCGCGCTCGCGCTCGCGGCCGATGCCGTGCTCTGTTGCGTGACCGACGGCGTCGCGGCGGCGATGAACCGGTTCAACAAGGCCAAGTGAGGGGGGACGGGTCTTCAGCCCGTTCCCGGGCCGGAACTGAGACTTGGAGTGAGTATGAAACACACGATTAGCGTCCTTGTCGAAAACCACTTCGGCGTACTGGCTCGTGTCTCGGGACTGTTCAGTGCGCGCGGATTCAACATCGACAGCCTCTGCGTGGGCGAGACCGAAGACCCCAGCGCCTCGCGCATGACGGTAGTGGTGGAGGGCGACGATCGCGTGCTCGAACAAATTGTAAAACAACTCCAGAAACTCGTCGAGGTTATCGAAGTCATCGATCTGACGAAGGAGAGTTTTGTAGAGCGCGAACTTGTGATGGCAAAGGTCGCCGTCAATGGCGCCGGACGGACACCCATCATCGAAGTCGCGAACATCTTCCGGGCGAAGGTCGTCGACATCAATCCGGAGTCGATGATTGTCGAAGCTACGGGTAGTGAAGGAAAGGTTCGGGCATTTATCGACATGATGCGCCCGTTTGGTATTAAGGAATTGGTGCGGACGGGCCGGATTGCCGTGGCCCGAACCTCGAAAAACAACGCGTAAGGGAAGACCAATGGCCAAGATTTACTACGAGAAAGACGCGGACCTGTCCGCACTCAAAGGGAAGACCATCGCCGTCATCGGCTACGGCAGCCAGGGACACGCACACGCGAAAAACCTTCGTGACAGCGGCGTGAACGTAATCATCGGCCACAAAGGCGGCGAAAACAGCAAGACGTACCAGGCCGCAAAGGACGCGGGCTTTGACGTAATGTCCGTTGCCGACGCCACCAAACGCGCGGACATTATCATGATTCTCGTTCCGGACACGATCCAGAAGGACCTCTTCGAGAACGAGATCAAACCGAATCTGCGTCCGAGCATGTCCCTCATGTGGGCGCACGGATTCAATATTCACTTTAAGTGTATCGACCCGCCGAAGGACGTCGACGTATTCATGATCGCGCCGAAGGGCCCCGGCCATCTCGTGCGCGACGAGTTTGAGCGCGGCGCAGGCGTGCCGTGCCTCGTTGCGATCTACCAGGACGCCACCGGCGACGCGCTGAAGAAAGCGCTTGCCTACGGTCTGGGTATCGGTGGCGCACGCGCCGGAATTATCGAAACTACCTTCCAGGAAGAAACCGAAACCGACCTCTTCGGCGAACAAACCGTCCTGTGCGGCGGTTCCGCGGCGCTCATTAAGGCGGGCTTCGAAGTGCTTATGGAAGCGGGATATCAACCCGAAATTGCGTACTTCGAAGTAATGCATGAGTTGAAACTTATCGTTGACCTCTACTACCGCGGCGGGCTCAAATTCATGAACTACTCGGTCAGCGACACCGCCGAGTACGGCGGACTTTCCGTAGGTCCCAAAATAGTCACCGAGGACGCGAAAAACGCGATGCGCACCGCGCTGAAGCGCATCCAGTCCGGCGATTTCGCTAAAGAATGGCTAGGCGAATACCAGTCGGGCGGAAAAAACTTCCAGAGGCTGCGAGACGCCGACGCCGCGCACCCCGTCGAAAAAGTCGGGGCGGAATTGCGGAAGATGATGCCCTGGATCAAGTAGACTACACCCCGCCCTTGGGCGGGGTTCTTACTTTTGGTAGACTGACGCCGCTTGCTGTCGCGTGAAGCGCAGCGACGTACGCTGATATGGTGCAACGAACCGTGCTTCAACCCCGAGAGGGGTTGCGGCGAGCAGAAACAAATTGAATCGTCGCACGTCGCACACGCGCCGTGAAGTTGCCAGGAGATTGTTTGCCTTGAAGAATCTGTTGCCGCTGCAAGAACTCGATTTGAAGATTGAGGCGTGCCGCCTGCGCGAACTCGAAATCCCCAAGCAAAAAGGGAAGTTCGACGTGCAAAAGAAGCGCCTCGCCGCGGAACTCGACGAGCGGGACAAAGCGTTCAAGGCGCTGCAACTCGAGCAAAAAGACTGCGAGAGGGACATCGAGCAGAAGCAGGCGCAGATACTCAAATACAAGACGCAACTCAACAGCGTCAAAAAGAACGAGGAATACCAGGCGCTGCTGCATGAAATCGACATGATCGAAAAGCAGATCGGCGTCAAAGAAGAGCGCATCCTTGTCCTGATGGACGAAATCGACGCCGCGAAAGTTCGCCTCGCCGAGGACAAGAAGCGCATCGACCAGGAGCTGAAACAGATTGCCGGTCAGTGCGCCGAAATCGACGCCGAGCTTGCCGAAGCGATCAGTTCGCGCCACGCGCTCGAGGCGCAGCGCGAACCCCTCCGGGCCACGGTGGAACCCGGCCTGCTCTCGAAGTACAACCGCATCCGCGCCGCCAAGAAGACCGGCGCCGCGATCGTTCCCATGAATGGCGCGACATGCAGCGGCTGCAACATGGCCGTAACGCCGCAGGCCGTAAACGAAATTCTTGGCGGCAAGGTGCATGCCTGCGCCCATTGCGGGCGCCTCCTTTACCATGCGGAAAACTACCTTGAAACCCCGGTGGGGTAATCCCGCGTCCAACGTGCGGAAGGCCGCTCGGGGAGGAACTGTGCCATGCCGTTTCTGAAGCGCCGTCGCTTCGTGTCCGTGATTGGCCGCAAAAGCAGCGTGCCCGACGGTATGTTCTCGAAGTGCCCCGGTTGCGAGAAGACCGTCTCAACTACCGAGGTCGAAGAGAACCTGATGGTGTGCCCCCAATGTGGGCACCACAACCGAATCACGGCGCGGCAGCGGCTTGGGTTCCTGCTCGATCCCGATTCCTTCAGCGAAACGCACATGGAAGTACAATCCGCCGACCCGCTCGGATTCGTAATCCCCGAACAGTCCTACTCCTATCCCGAGCGCGTGAAACGCGCCCACGCAAAGACGGACGTTACGGAATCCATCGTCACGGGCTTCGGAACGATTGACACGGCCCGCGCGGTTTTCGGCGCGATGGACTTCACCTTCCTCGGTGGTAGCATGGGGTCCGCGCTCGGCGAAAAGTTTTGCCGCGCGGCGGACGACGCCGTTCGGGAGCGGGTTCCCTACGTTGTGTTCACGTCGTCCGGCGGCGCGCGCATGGATGAAGGCATCCTTGGTCTGATGCAAATGGCAAAGACGACTGACGCAGTGCGCGCGCTGAACGAAGCCGCGATCCCGTATATCTCCGTGCTCACTCACCCCACCACGGGCGGCGTGTACGCGAGCTTCGCGAGTCTTGGTGACATTCTCATTGCCGAGCCGGGCGCCCAGATCGGGTTCGCTGGCCCGCGTCTCATCGAAGGCGCTTTGAAAGTCAAATTGCCCGAAGGATTTCAGTCCGCGGAATCGCAGTTTAACAACGGATTTGTAGACTGCATCGTTCCGCGGCCGGAAATGCGCGATACCCTCGGGCGGCTACTGAAATACCTCACCCCCAAGTGACGCCCCGCGACTTCCTCGCCAGTCTCGAATTCCACGGCATAAAACTCGGCATCGACAACATCCGGCGGTTGCTGGATGTGGCAAATAATCCTCAGCGCGGATATCCCGTAATCCACGTCGCCGGCACGAATGGTAAAGGGAGCGTTGTGGCATTTGCCGCTTCCATCCTGCGCGCTGCGGGCCTTCGTGTTGGGCGCTTCACAAGCCCTCACCTGCTGGACGTATCCGAGCGGTTTCTAATAGACGCCACTCCGATAGCGGACGTAGACCTTGACCGCCACATTGACTTCTTCCGGGGAGCCTCGCACGAACTTCCGAATCCCCCGACGTATTTCGAAGTTTGCACGGCGATTGCCTTACGCCACTTCGCGGAATGTAAAGTGGATGTTGCCGTCATCGAGGTCGGGATGGGGGGGAGGTTCGACTCCACCAACGTCGTCGAACCTGAAGTCTGCGCGATAACCAACATAGCGCTCGATCACCAGAAGTATCTCGGAAACACGCTCGAAGAGATTGCGTTCGAAAAGGCAGGTGTCATCAAAACGGGTGTCCCTGTCGTCGTCGGTGAATGCATGCCCGGCCCGTTCGATGTAATCGAGACGGTCGCGCGCGAATGCAATGCACCGATCAAACTCAAAGGACGCGATTTTACGTTCGCGGTCGGTGGCGATCCGTTGTCGTCAACATTGTCTTACCGCGGGCCGACTTTCAATTTGACCGACGCGCCGATCAGTCTCGCGGGTATGCACCAGGTGGAAAATGCCGCGCTTGCCGTAGCGCTCATGGAGTCCGTCCAGCGAAATCTGTCCATAACCGAGAGTGCCATCGTGCGCGGTCTTGCAGACACACAGTGGCCGTGCCGTCTGGAACGCGTGCTCGACGACCCGCCGGTCTATATCGATGTCGCGCATAACCCTGCGGGGATTCAGCGAATCGTGGAATCGATGCCGCCTTGTGTCGTCGTGTTCGCCGCGTCATCGGACAAAGACGTGGGTGAGATGCTCCGCGAAATCGCTCCGCTTGCCAGGAAACTAATACTCACCGAATTTGAAGGGTCGCGCGCAACGCCGGCGGATAAGCTGTCCGCAGCCGCGGGCGCAATTCCTCACGAAATGACAACGCCTTTGCGCGATGCGATTGCAGTCGGAATGAAGGAAGCGTCTGCGCATTGCCCGCTTCTGATCACGGGATCGATCTTCACCGCAGGACAGGCCAGGCGGATGCTTGCATCCAAACCCGGTGCGCGCCCCCTTCGATTTTAGGCGTGCACGTACACGGCCGTAGGGGGCTGTCACCGGCCGCGCACAGGGCCAGGAGGGTCACCGACGTAACCCCTCGACCGCCAAGTCGCCGACGAATTCGAGTCCGGCTACTCCACCGAATCCAGCGCCTGTTCGAAACGGCCAATCAAGTCGCCCGATTCCTCGATTCCCACGGACACTCGAACAAGATGTGGTGACACGCCGATCGACTCCACCCAATCCAATTCGTCGAAATGCGCAAGCAACGTATATGGACACGCCAGGGTGTAGTTTGTGCCCAGGCTTGGCCCCTTCGAGACGCGCAGCGCGTCGTAGAATCGTGGGGCGTTGGCCGCGGCGCCCTTGAGCACCAATGAAAACATTCCGCCATATCCCGCGTTGGTGTGGCAGGCTAACTTGTAGAAGTCAGGTGTCTCGAATTTCGGGAAGTACACGTGCTGCACCTTCGGATGCGTGCGCAAGACGTCGCAGATCTGTTCCGCATTTGCATTGATGCGCTGCATCCGCTCGACAAAATCGCGCGAATTTGCCTCCAGCACGGCCGCGTCCTCCTCCCAAAGCCGGTCCTCGAATTGTCTGCGCAGGTGCCGCGCGAGCACGTCGTGAAATGGAGACGCCGTGCTCAGCACAAGCGATCCGCCCATTACGTCGCCCACACCAGAGAAGTATTTCGTCAAACTCGTAACCACGATGTCCGCGAACGGCTGCACGTCCACATTGAGAAACGACCCGAGGGTTTCGTCCACGACCAACGGCACACCATGCGCGCGCAGTAACGTCGACAAACGCTCGATGTCCGCGCATTGCAGCAGTGGATTCCCCGGGTGTTCGCAGAACACCGCCGCAATGTGCTCGTTCTCGACCTGCCATGCCAATGCGTCGAACACCTCCGCGTTCGCCGCGGGATAAAATGTCGCCTCCGGTCCCCACTTGGATTGAATGCGCAGCAAGTCCACATAGGGCAGGCCAAGCTGAATGGTCTTCGCGCCGGGCCGGTTGGCGCGCACGCAATCGAGCGCCCCCGACAGCGCGGCCATTCCCGATGGATACAACCGAATGTCCTTCGCAACGGAGCCGATCAGTGAGGCAATGCGCTCGGTCAGCGTCCTTTTTGCGTCGGTTGTTTCGTACGGCAGTTCCCGGCCCGCCAGCGTCGCCTGTGCCAAACGCGAACTTACAATGTTGCCGTAATGCTGCCAGAAGCTCTTCGCCGCGTCGAACGCTTCGTTGGAAAACACTACGGCGTGTACATCGTTTAATCCGAAGTCCTCGATTCGTGACGGGAACCCCGCGGTTTCGTCCAGGAACCGCGCGCACCGCTCTGCAATTCGCCGGGACGGAAACGCGAGGCACAATTCATTCTCGTTCGCAAACCGCCTTCGGCACTCGCGAAACAACTCGTTGACGATCGGATTGAACACGAACCTTGGGTACCCGCATTGCAGCGTATCGAGCAGCGCCGGGTCCTTCTGCTCATAGCGCACGACGTGTTCCCAGAGCGGCATTGCCACCGATGCAGCGTGCGGCGACGCGGGGATCGGTTTGCCCAAGTCTTCGGCGCGCCACAGCGGACGCGTAAACAGGTCGGTGTCCGGGCGCTCGGCGGGCGCGTTTGCAGTGTCGATGGAACTGGGTGTGGCCTTCATAGATCGAGATAGTGTGCGCGTTTTGGGGGGCGGATGCAATAGCGTGGCAATGTGCGTATCGGTCCCGTCCGCGGCGAAGCCGGCTCAGAGCTTGATATAAATTCGCTTTCGATGCAGGTAATAGGCGGCGCCTGCTATAAGGCCCCAGAATGCAAAGAAGCCAAGAACACCTACAAATAACGACAACTGCTCCGGCGCAAAATCGTCCGCCACATCGAGAAACAGGCTTTGGAAAATATAGAGAGCGAGCGGGTTCATGCCGACCGATGTGAATGTCGGAACACGAATGTTCAGTTTGTCGCATAACAAATAGAAAGCGAGCAACTGCAGGAAACAGAGTCCCGTCGACCATAACGGAAACGGCGCGGTCATGTAACGCGCCGAGAACGGCCATTCGGGCTTCGCGCTTCCCCACGCAACGTGAAGCGCATACCCCAGCGCGCAAAGGCCGACGCCCCACGCGGCGCACTGTACAACGAACCTCTTCTCGTTCTTGGCCGACAACACGTCGTACGCAACCGATCCAAACAACAGCATCATGACCCAACTCAAGGGACCCAGCGGGCCGCCGTTCAGTGTCACCGCGAATAATGTGTCATCGAGCGGCACCAGCCGGACGAGGAGTGGCACGTATTCAGGATCGGCTTCGGAGAACTTCCCGTGCATCGACCAATGACCGTACGACGTGAACGAATGAATGCATTGATATGCCAGGACGAACACGAACGCGGCGATGACCCGCGTGCGCGGCTTTTTGTCTATCAGCGGGATCGCCAACAGGCCGGCCAATCCAATGTCTGTCAGTGCGTCCCACAACCAGCCCGTATAAATCGTAAAGCCAATCAGGACAAGCAGGCAGTAGCGTTTCAGTAACGCCTTACGACTCTCCGCGGCGTTCGCTCCCGCACTACGGCGCAGCCACGAAAGGCGCATGCCCATTCCCACCACGAATACAAACAGCGGCGCGATCGTGTCAGCGTACGTGAAATTCTCGCGATGGTGACTGATCTGGAAGATGAAGGCCTCGTAGGCGGCCTGCCACTCCGAGCCCGCGAAGTACTTCTCGACGGGGGAAAAGAACAGACCCTTCGCGTTTACGATCAACATGCCGAAAATCGCGTACCCGCGTAGTTGATCCACGCACACGATTCGCTTGCTTGCGTTGCGTTCGATGTCTGGAACAGTCATCGTGAGAAAGACCCCCGGTTCGCCGGAAGCGTGAAACGAACAAAAAGGGAACGACTCCAACGAAAGCGAGGGCCTTTCGCTGCGGAAGACCCTCGCCCGCAAAGCACTCCCGCCCGGCTATTTCGCAAACAACGGCGCAAGTACCAAGGAAATTACGCACATCAGCTTGATCAAGATATTAATCGACGGGCCGACGGTGTCCTTCAACGGATCGCCCACGGTATCGCCAACTACCGCGGCCTTGTGCGCGTCGGACCCCTTGCCGCCAAAGTGCCCCTCTTCAATGTACTTCTTCGCATTGTCCATCGCGCCCCCGGAATTCGCGGTCTGGATTCCGAGCATAACGCCCGTACAAATCGAACCCACCAGCATTCCCGCGAGCGCCTCGGCCCCCATTGCGAATCCTACGACGATTGGCAGCGCGATGGCAGTTATGCCCGGGACCATCATACCTTGAATCGCGCCCCGCGTCGCGATATCGACGCACTTCGCACTGTCGGGATAGACGCCCTCTTTTCCTTCCTTAAGCCCGGGAATCTCTGCGAACTGGCGTCGCACTTCTCCAATCATCGCGAACGCGCTCTTGCTTACCGCGCGAAACAGCATCGAGGAGAAGAAGAATGGAACCATACCGCCGATAAGAATGCCGCTGAGGATGTATGGATTCGAAATCGCAATCGAGTGTTCCGTGAGCCTCGCCGAAATCAGGAACGCGCTCAAAAGCCCAATCGCGGCGAACGCCGCCGAGCCAATCGCGAATCCCTTGCCAATCGCGGCCGTCGTGTTGCCGACTGCGTCGAGATTGTCCGTAATCTTTCGCACACTCGGGTCCAGGTGGCTCATTTCGGCGATCCCCCCCGCGTTGTCCGCGATAGGACCGTACGAATCCACGGCGACGACGATGCCCGTTGTCGCCAACATGCCCAGAGCGGCAATCGCCACGCCGTATACACCCGCCACGTGATAAGCGCCAATGTTGGCGAGCGCCAATACGATGATCGGAATTGCCACGCTTTGCATGCCCACCGCCGTACCCTCCGTCACCGCAATCGCCGGTCCGGTCTGACACCCTTCCGCGAGCCGCTGCACTGGCCGATACGATCCCGACGTAAAGTACTCACTCATGAAGCCGACAACCATACCGGCAATAATTCCTAACACGCACGCGAGAAAAGGTCCGAACTTGCCATAGGTCACCCCATTAAGTGTGAACGGCTCTCCATAGAATTGCGCATGAATCCCAATGCCAACCAATGTAAGCACCGCTGCCACATACGTGCCGAACATCAGCGCCTTCTGCGGGTTGCTCCTCGAAAATACCTTCGTGTACATCACGCCGACGATTGAAGCGAACGCGCCTATCGAGGCCACCAGGAATGGAAACGCACGGACGTATTCGGGGGCCATACTCATCGCCGTGGCCACGGCCAGTGCCGCGATTATCGATTCAACATACGACTCGAGCAGGTCGGCGCCCAACCCTGCCACGTCGCCCACGTTATCGCCCACATTGTCCGCGATGACGGCTGGATTGCGCGGGTCGTCTTCGGGAATCCCCGCCTCGACCTTTCCTACAAGGTCCGCGCCCATGTCGGCGCCCTTCGTGTAGATGCCTCCACCCGACCGTGCAAACAATGCGACCAGCGACGCACCCATCGCGTAACCATTGACGATCTGCGCTTCCCCGTTAAACAGCCAGTAAACGATGATGAGCCCCAGCAGGCTGATTCCTACAACGCCCATCCCCATCACGGCGCCGCCGCTCAATGCTACGTCCAATGCCGCCTTCACGCCGCCTGTCCGCGCCGCCTCGCATGTACGCGCATTTGAACGCGTGGCAATATACATTCCAAGGAATCCTGCAAGCGTGCTTGCAAGCGCACCTGCAAAGAACGCCACAGTTGTCCGCCAACCGAGCGGGAGATCGGGCCGCGCTTCACCGACTACCGTAATGAACACGCCGAGAATAAAAACTGTGACCAGTACGTACCGGTACTCGCGCCGCAGAAAAGCGGCTGCCCCCTTTTGAACGAGTCCAGAAATCGCCGCCATCCGTTCCGTGCCCTGCGGCTTTGAAAGTACGTAGCTCGCAAGATAGCCCACAAAGGCTAGAACACAAAGACTCGTGAATCCAGTGATATCGAGAAAGCCGATGCTCATACTCCCCCCTCGACCCGGTTGTGAAACCTGATTCTTCCATACCCAACCGACCGTTAAGTCGGTCATTCGATAAGCAATCCCTCTCGCAGCAGCGCCAACCGCGCCGCATTCTGCTCGGCTTCTTTCTTGCTTAGACCGATTCCCCGGCCCGCTGGCTCGCCGCGAAGGTATACTTCAACTTCAAATTGCTTCTGGTGGTCCGGCCCCTCGGAACCGACCAACTCGAAGCGCGGCAACGCAAGCTTTTCCGCTTGGCAGTATTGCTGAAGACGAGACTTGTGGTCCCAGCCCGCGTCTGCCTGCGACGCCGACTCCAACTCCCGGCTGAAGACTCGCTCGACAAACCGCTTCGCCGCGTCCAAGCCCTGATCGAGGTATATCGCCCCGATCAATGCTTCAAGACAATCGGCTAACAGCGCCGATCGCTTTCGGCCGCCGGACATTTCCTCGCCCTTGCCAAGCCGGATGGCGGGTCCAATCTCGATGCGCTCCGCAACCCGGCACAAGCCCTGTTGATTGACGATACGCGCGCGCATCCTGCTGTACTCGCCCGGAGTGCGGTCAGGTGCGTGCACGAAGAGGTGGTGGGCCACCGCCAGACTCAGCACGGCATCGCCCAGGAACTCAAGCGACTCATAGTCGTATGCCGGGCCACTCTGTTCGGACTGAATCGAGGCGTGGGTCAAGGCCCGATCAAGTAGATCGAAATCTCGAACGCCCAAATCGAGCCGGTCACGGAGGGTCTCCAATTCCGCTTCGCGCTCACTCGATACCATCATACCGTTTCAGCAACAACGAGGCGTTATGTCCGCCAAATCCTAATGAATTGGACATGGCGACTGCAAATTTCGCTTCACGCGCTTCATTAGCAACAAGGTTCACTACACACTCAGGATCGGGTGAATCATAGTTAATCGATGGGGGAAGCACACCGTCCCGAATGCCAAGCAGGCAAATGATGGCCTCAATCGATCCTGCGGCGCCCAGCAAGTGGCCCATCATCGACTTTGTCGAGCTTACCGGCGGCATGTCCTCGCCGAACACCAGCCGCAATGCCAGCGATTCACTCGCGTCGTTGTGCTTCGTACTCGTTCCGTGCGCGTTAAAGTAACCTACGTCAGTCGTGTTCACCTGCGCGTCAGCGAGCGCCGCCCTCATCGCCGCCGCCGCGCCCGTACCGTCTGGTGAAGGCGCCGTGATGTGATACGCGTCGCAGGTTTCGCCGCTGCCCGCAATCTCACCGAGAATCTCCGCACCGCGCGACCGCGCGTGTCGTTCCGATTCCAACACCAGCACGCCTGCGCCCTCGCCCATGACGAATCCGTCGCGATCGATGTCGAACGGACGGCTCGCGCGTTCGGGCTCGTCGTTTCGGCGCGACATCGCCTTCATCGCGCAGAATCCGCCCATGGCGTACGGCGTGATCGAGGCCTCCGCGCCACCGCACACCATCACGTCGACAACGCCCGAGCGAATCATGTGTGCCGCGTCGCTGATGCTCTGCGCGCCCGTCGCACACGCCGTCACGATTGACTTGTTCGGCCCCTTCAATCCCAGCCGGATTGCGACTTCACCCGCGCCCATGTTCGATATCAGCTTGGGAATCGTCAGGGGCGAAAGTTGCCTGTAACCGGCGCCCATGAACTTTTCGTGACTCTCCTCCAGGGTCTGAATCCCGCCAATTCCGCTGCCAACCACCGTGCCGCAGCGCTCCGGCACTTCCTTGTCGATATCCAGACCGGACTGGTTCCACGCCTCGACCGCCGCGTACAGCGCGTAAATCGTATATAGATCGCGCCGCCGCAAGTCCTTTGACGACATGTCCGGCATATCGAGCGACGGCGCCAGCCCGGCAATCTGTGTCGGCAGTACGGTTGCGTCCCACCGATCGATTGTCTTGATGCACGACTTGCCGGCGCACACGTTCGCCCAAAACGTGCGCACATCATTACCCATCGGCGACACAACGCCGAACCCGGTCACCACCACCTTCGTACGCATGAAACTCCTTGCGGCCCAAAACGCCGAACGCCCAGGCCGCGGCGATTGTGCCACGGCCTGGGCGATCCAGACAATCTACCTATTACCAACGCGCCTAATTGGGGCGCGGTAGAATTATTGAAGCTTGGATTCGATGTACTTGACCGCGTCGCCGACGGTCTGGATTTCGTTCGCCTCGTCATCGATCTCGACGTTGTACTCCTCTTCGAGGGCCATCAACAGTTCTGTCAGATCGAGCGAGTCCGCGCCCAAATCGTCGATGAAACGCGCTTCAAGCGTCACCTCCTCGGGCTTGCGATCCAGCTTTTCGACTACGATCTTCTTGACCATCTCCGCGACGTTGTTTGCCGCCATTCACATCACCTCCTTCCGAGCATAGAAGTTCCCGTGGCCCAGGTACCGGCTACGAGTCGCGGGAGTATAGCAAACGCCCCCGGCCCGATGCCACAAACCGCGGCCGCTTGCGTTCGACCCGGCTTCTGCTATAAAGTCCCGCCCCACGTATGGGAAGAAACACCGTTCGATTCGCCTGCCATCACTGCAACCACTGTTGCACGGAAGTCATTTGTCTGCCCACGCCATGGGACGTGATCCGCATCGTCCGGGCCACCGGCGAAAACCCCTACGATTTCCTCGAGTTCGTTACCCCCGAGGATATCGAGGAGGTTTCCAAGACCGATCCGACTTGGTTGGACATCGACGGCGAGCGCTACATGATGGCTTTGCGGCGTCACGGCGAGCGGTGCCACTTCTTGGACAAAAATACCCGCTATTGCTCCATCTACGAGGCGCGCCCAATTCTGTGCCGTTTGTACCCGTTCCGGGTTACCGAGTTTGCCGATGGGTCATTCAAGGGGTTTGTCCTACACGACAACGTCGGCTGCCCCCGCCACCGCGACGGCGTCGTCCAGGTCAAGCCACTGTATGACCTGTATGTTCAGGACGAAGAACATCAGGACGACTATCGCCAACTGGTAAAGGCATTCAATCGCAAGAAATACGCGGGAAAACGCCCGGAGGACTTCATCGAACTCTTCGTCACCGGATTCAAACCGAAATCAAACGGTTCCAACGGAAACGGAAAGCTGGTTTGGCAAGTCGACACCGGCAAAAAGTCCATATCTCCCCTTCCGTAAAATCAACAGAATCAGCATTTTACGAAATCGAGGCCCGTTTCTAAGTTGACTTGCCCCCCGCCGCGTGCTATAGTCGCTCCGATTTGGTGGGAATCCCCGGGGTGGAAACGGGGATACAGTAGCGAAGTCAGCGGAATTAAGCCTTTTGACGACATCGGGAATCGTGCGCGGCGACGCCCCCTTTCGCCGCAATGAGCTCGGAGCACTTTGAATGAAGCGCTGGACGGTAATGCTCATTCCCCACGGGCAGGGGAACACAAAAAGCCTAAATCTCTACGCCTTGTATCTGTACGGAGTGGTACTGGTCTTCGCTGTCTTGTCATTTACCGCGGCCTTCTCCTACCAGAGCGTGCGGGCCGCGAAGAAGGACATCGAACGCCTCGAGCGCGAAAAGCGCGAAATTGGCGCTCAGGCCGCACCGGTCATCCAAGCGCCCGCCGCCATCCTGACCGAGGACGAAAAGGCCGCCATCGAACAGAAGGTCCGCGAAGAGTACGAAGGCCGCATGGCCGCCATTACGAGCGAGCTGAGCGAACTCTACGACGTCGAAAAGAACTTCCGCAAGAACAACGGCCTGCCTCCACGCAGCAAGAAGCCCGCAGGCTACGTCGAAAACGTGAGCTCCGAGGCAGGCGGCAAGGGCGGTGGGCCGTCCGACGGCCCCGGCGACGACGCCCCCGCGAACAGCGACGATTCGCTCATGCGGCCCCCGTCGGTAATCGACGGCCTCGCGAATCCGAGCGCCGACCTTATCGTGCAGGAGATCAACATCCGCACCGAGAGCCTGCGCGAGTATAACGAACTGTATCTCGCGGCGAGCACCGCCAAGAAAGAAGAGATCGATCGCACGCCCGGCATCTGGCCCGTGGGCCGCAGCAAGCGTTCCATCGTGACCTCGCGCTACGGTTACCGTAAGGACCCATTCACGCGCAACCTCAGCTTCCATGACGGACTCGATATCGGCGCGCCGTACGGTTCGCCGATCATTGCAACGGGCAAAGGAAAGGTAATATTCTCCGGGTGGGACAAGTACCTCGGGAATTGTGTTCGAGTAGACCACGGTGGCGGGCTGGTGACGGTGTACGGCCACATGCAAAAAACGACCGTGAGCGTCGGGGATCAGGTCGTCAAAGGCACTGAAGTGGGCAAACTCGGCAGCACCGGGCGGAGCACAGGTGCTCACGTTCATTACGAAGTTCGAATCAACGGCAAGGCAGTCGACCCCGAACGCTATCTTTCCGAATAAGCGGTGGAAATGTTAGACGCAGCAAAAAAACGGGTATACGGTGAAACCAAAGTGGTAACAATTATCGGCCAGGGCACGACCATCATCGGCGAGATTAAGTCGAAAGGCACCATCCGCATTGAAGGTGTCGTGTCTGGAAGAATACATAGCGAAGATTCCATCGTCGTGCAGGAAACCGGCCGGGTGAAGGCAGACCTCTACGCCGGTCAGGTTACGATTGCCGGCGAAGTCGAAGGCAACATCTTCGCGCAGGATCGCCTCGAAATCGCCACCAATGGCAAGCTCATCGGCGACATCGTCGCCCCGCGCGTGAGCATCGCCGAAGGCGTACTCTTCGAAGGCAAATGCACGATGAAACCGCCCCAACCCGCGCAGCAGCCCCAGCGTCAGGCGCCCAGCGACGGCGGCGGCGATCATCAACAACCGCAGCCCCAGCGCCCGCCGCAGCAACCGGTTCAGCCGTAACACGGGCGCCCCTGGCGCGAGCGGCCTATTCGGCACTGCACGAGGTGCGACCCCCATTGCCGGGTGCTTGGATTCCGTCCATGCCATCCATAACGAATCCGCTATAATATCGCGGGATCGGTCGATGCCATGTGCCCCTCAATCCAAAATCCGGAACCCAAAATCCAAAATCGCAAGGTTCTCGTCGCGATGTCCGGCGGGGTGGACAGCTCCGTCGCCGCGGCGCTGCTCGTCGAGCAAGGTTGCGATGTCGTCGGCATGACCATGCGCGTCGCCTCCGGCGAAGGCCGCGAGACTTCGAGCAAGGCGTGCTGCACACTCGACGCTGCGCAGGACGCACGTCGCGTCGCCGACAAACTCGGAATTCCGCATTACGTTATCAACTATGTGCAGCGCTTCGAACGCGAAGTCATTAACGACTTCATCAACGAGTACATGGCGGGCCGCACGCCAAACCCATGTTCGCGCTGCAATCAGCGCGTAAAATTCGGAGCTCTGTACGAAAAGGCGCTCGCCATCAATGCCGATGTCATCGCTACAGGGCATTACGCCCGCGCCGTGCAGCGCGGCGATCGCGTTGCGCTACGCCGCGCGCGGGACCTCAATAAAGATCAGAGTTACACGCTCGCCGGTTTGGGCCAGGCGCAGCTTCAACGCGCCATATTTCCTCTCGGCGAAATGACGAAAGAGGAAACGCGAAACGTCGCGCGTTCTCTAGGACTCGTCACCGCCGACAAACCCGAGAGCATGGAAATCTGTTTTGTGCCGAACGACAACTACCGCGACTTCTTGGCGACACGTGTTGACGCCCCGCCCGCCGGACCGATCGTAAACCTGCAGGGCGAACTCGTCGGACACCATACCGGTCTCATCAACTACACCGTCGGCCAGCGCAAAGGACTCGGCATCGCCGCGCCCACGCCGTATTATGTCGTCAAGATCGACATGCAGCGCAACGCCCTCGTCGTCGGGCACGAAGACGAAACGCGTTGCACCGGACTCACAGCCACGCAAGTGTCTTGGTGCGCCATTCCGCCACAAACAGAATCCTTCGCGTGCGCCGTCCAAACCCGATACAAAGCCACACCCGTTGCGTGCACGGTCAACCCCGGCGCCACGCCGGACACCTTCTCCCTGACCTTCCACGAGCCCCAGCGCACCGTCACCCCCGGGCAGTGGGCCGTCCTCTACGATGATGACATTGTTTTAGCCGCGGGAATCATCGCCAATCCGTAGATCGCACTCGAGTCCGGTCACGAGATTGACTCGACGCGTGCATGCCGGCGAGCGAAACTGTAAATTGCCACGGGAGACGCCGCGCTGCGGCGCGCGATTGTGGCGATGAAGTGCGGCTCCCGCGCGCGGGTTGAAGTCGACGGGTGCGTTAACCGCACAAACGCATGCTACTCATAGGAGTTCTGATCATGTTTTCGCTCGTGCTCTTCGTCATGACCACGGCGGCCGCCGCGCAGGCCGATACGCTTCCAATCAACGGGTCGTTCGAGATGCCGGAGGGAAAGCCACAAGGTTGGGAGAAGAAGACGTGGGGCGGCGCGGGCACATTCTCGTATGACCAGAACGGACGCAACGGCAGTTGGTGTGTGGGCATTACCAGCCAACACGGCGGCGATCTCTCATGGTTCACGCGCGCGCCGGTCAAGGCGTATTCGCGGTACCGCTTGAGCGGATACGTCAAGACGGAGAACGTGGCGCCCGCGGGCGGAAAGGGCGCCCTCATTAACTTGCACGAGGGTCCCGCCGGCGTATCCGATGCAATAACCGGCACCAACGATTGGACGCCAGTTTCGTTCGAGTTTGAGTCCGGACGGTTCGAAACCGTCATGATCAATTGCCTGTTCGGCGGCTGGGGGCATGCCACGGGCAAGGCCTGGTTTGATGACGTGCAATTGGAGTGTCTCGGCGCAACACCATTGGAGCGGTCCGTCGCAATCGACGCAGCGCAAATGGGTGCGCCGATATCAAAATACATCTATGGTCAGTTTATCGAGCATCTGGGAAGATGTATCTACGGCGGTATATGGGCGGAGATGATCGAGGACCGGAAATTCTTCTATGCGGTCGATTCAAAGGAGTCGCCGTGGAAATCGACTGGCAGCGGCGCGGAGATGGTTGCGGCGGATGCATTTGTCGGCGAACACACGCCTCACCTGCCTGCGGGCGGAGGCATCGCTCAGTCGGGCCTCGGCGTTGTACGCGGCAAACGATACGATGGCCATATCGTATTGTCGGGATCGGGCAAAGTCACGGTGAATCTAATTTGGGGCGATGGAGATTACGCTCGCGACACGAATGTTGTGCTGATCAAGTCATCCTCCGGCCCGTCGGGAACTTCTTTCAATTCGTATCGGCTGCGCTTCCGCGCGGGCGCTTCGACGGACAATGCGCGCATCGAAATCACGGCGGCGGAATCTGTTGGGATCGGAACGTTGTCATTAATGCCAGCGGACAACGTGTACGGCATGCGCAAGGACACACTCGCGCTGCTCAAGGAACTTGACGCGCCAGTCTACCGTTGGCCGGGCGGAAACTTTGTCAGCGGCTACGACTGGCGCGACGGCATCGGCGAACGTGACAAGCGTCCCCCGCGCAAGAATCCCGCATGGCTCGGCATCGAGCACAACGACTTCGGCATTCACGAGTTCATGCTTTTCTGCGAGGAGATTGAAACCGAGCCATACATCGCCGTGAACAGCGGTCTCGGCGGCGTCGATGGCGCGCGCGACGAAGTCGAATATGTGAACGGCGGCGAGGATTCGCCGATGGGTCGGTTACGCGCCGCGAACGGGCGGAGCGAGCCTTGGCGCTGCAAATATTGGAGCATCGGCAACGAGATGTACGGCAATTGGCAACTCGGCCATATGCCGCTGGAAGATTATGTGCGGAAACACAACCAATTCGCGGACGCGATGCGCGCGGTCGATCCCGCAATCCAGTTGATTGCCGTCGGCGATACGGGCAAATGGAGCGAACAGATGCTCGCGAATTGCGCGGAACACATGGAACTGTTGAGCGAGCATTTCTATTGTCAATCGAAACCTGGCTTAATCGAGCACGTGAAGCAAATTCCGGACGCGGTGCGCAGGAAGGCCGTTGCGCATCGGCAGTATTGGGATACCATCCCGTCGCTCGCAGGCAAGAAAGTGCCCATTGCGCTCGACGAATGGAACTATTGGTACGGCCCGTACGAATTTGGCGAACTCGGTACCCGCTACTTCCTGCAGGACGCGCTGGGCATCGCGGCGGGCATCCATGAGATCGCGCGCAACAGCGATGTGTTCTTCATGGCCAACTATGCGCAGACCGTCAACGTCATCGGCGCCATCAAGACGACCAAAACCGCCGCAGCGTTTGAAACGACCGGCCTCGCATTGAAACTGTATCGCGACCACTTCGGCACAATTCCGGTCGCGGTGACGGGAAACACAGACCCACTTGATGTGGTGGCGGCGTGGAACGAAACGCGCACGGCGCTAACCATTGGTGTGGTAAATCCAACGTATAACGAGGTGACGCTCAACCTCGAAGTGGTCGGGGTTGAGCGTCATGCTTCGGTGCGAGGTTGGCAAATTAGCGGTAAGGACCCGATGGCTTACAATAATCCAGGCGACAGGCTAAACGTGGCGATCGAGGAAATGCGAACCAACCTGACTCCCAACGTGCATCAGTTAACAATTCCGGGTATCAGCGCGAGTGTATTGGAATTGCGGTGATTCTCGTGCGGGAAGCTCGTATCGGTGTGCTAAATCTCTGTAAATGTGCTTTGATTTGATCTCGAAAATGGGACATGGTATTCTATTTATCTGTGGCCGGTTTTCTCGGGGGCGTTGGTCACCGGCCGGATTTGGGGGGAAAGCCGTTATGCGGTACTTCGCGCTGTTTCTTTGTGTCGTTTGTCAATTTGCGATCACGAACCGCGCGGCGGCCGATGAAGAGAACATAGAATGGCTGGGACAGGTTGGCGGGTCATGTCAGGCTGTTGCGCCATTTGGCGGCTATTTGGCCGCCGGCCGTGGCTCATGGTTGCTTGTTCTCGATTATTCGACGCCTTCACAGCCGCATGCGGTGGGCAAGCTGCGCCTCAACGACACGGTCCGGCTAATCTCCATCAATGGAGACTTTGCGTACATCGCACTGGAAGGGGTCTATCCAGTTGGCAACGGTTCGCTCGCAATAGTCGATGTGAGCGATCCCACCAATCCTCAACTTGAATCGATTTTTCAATGCGGCGCTACGGCGTACTACATGGACGTAAGCGGTGATCGCGTATACTTGGTGTCTCAATTTCAAATCCACATCATCGACGTAACCGATCCGCGTGCGCCCAGTGAGGTAATCAGCTTTTTTCCGCCGGCGGGGTTTTCGGGGCCGATCGCGGGAGACGGAGACCATGTCTTTCTCTGCAACCGCACAAATTCAAAACTCGGAATCGTCAGCATCCTGTCTCCATCGAACCTCGCTGGCCAATGCGCATTGCCGCAAAATGTGCAGGGCTTGATTAGGCGCGGGAATCTCTGCTACGCGCTCGGCTACTATGCTCTCTCGGTAATCGATGCTGACGATTTGTCCAATCCCGAAGTAGCGCATTCACACGAATTCACGATTCCCCAGCAAGCCATAGCGCACTCGGATAACCGGCTATACACGACCGACGGGCTGAACGTGTCGATCTACGGTTTGGACGATCCGTTCGAGCCGGCTTTGATTGGACAAGGCGCGCTACAACACACAGGCAGCACGATTCTCGCCGCGGACGGAGACTGGCTCTTTGCAGCGACCCTGAACGGCATCAGGTTTGTCGACGTAGCGAACGTGGCAGACGTCGAAGAGCGAGGGTTCTTTTCCATGCCGTATCAACCCACGGCGGTTTCCGCATTGGACACATTCGCAGTGGTGGGGACGCTTTCGGCCGGAGCCATCAAGGTTGACGTTTCGGTGCCCAACAAACCGGTTATTGTGGGGCCATTTGCGGGAACGGGCTTGATTCAAGATGTCGAGCGGCATGGCGAGCGCATGTACGTTGCGGACAGCGATAGGATTTTCTCAATACGAATCAGCGACCCTTCCCATCCATTGTTACTCGGAAGCTTTCGTGGCCGGGCGAACCGGTTGCGGGCGCGCGGCGACAGACTGTACTACTCGGGCCAAATAAATTATTGGGATGACTACGGCCTCGTGACGCTGGACGTGAGCGGCAATAGCCCGACACTGCTCGGAAAGGCGGATCTGTGGGGAAATACTGGGCACAGAGATTTTGACGCCTCCGGATCGCTCATTCTGACCGAAACATATACAAACGACGTAGGGTTGTTCAGCGAATTCGCCTTCTTCGATTTCTCAAGTCCATCGATGCCGGTTCCGTTACAGGAAATACTGCCCGACTACGCGGCAGAAAGTGCCGGCCTTTCTTCCAAGTATGCGTTCCTAGGGGAATCCAACGATATCAGAATCGTCGATATCAGCGATATTCAGCATCCGGAATCTGTCGGGTCGTGGCCTATTTACGAAGGCAGTGTTACCGTAATTGGCAATGTGTTGATAACCACCAGTTACTCGGACGGTCTGGTGCTCGTCGACATTAGCGATCCGTCGACACCACGACAAATGGCGATTTATCCCCATCCTGTACGGCGAGTAACGATGCGAGACGAATATCTCTACGTTGCGGCTTTCAATCGGGGCTTCGAGGTGCTGCGTTATACGGGTGACTTGCCCGAACCTCCGCCCCCAACGCGATTCAGGGCAAGCGACGGCAGCCCGGACGATGTAGTGCATCTCAAGTGGGACATGATGGCCGGCGCGGATCGGTACGATGTTTGGCGGACCGGATCCAAGGATTTATCGGCGACACATATCGCGTCTGCGTACGATCCATCCTATGACGATGATTCCGTGGCGCCCAACACTCCCTACGAATACTATGTGACCGCCACCTTTGGCACGCGGACAAGCGCCGCAAGCAAAACGGACATCGGATACATAGGAGACGTCACATCGCCGTACATTGCCGTGACACCAAACGAACGAAACTTGGGGCCCGAATCAGGCCAGACGAGTTTCGAGGTCGCCAACACCGGCGTTGACCACATGAACTGGACCGCCACAGTCGAAAGCGCGGACTGGCTGCGAATCACCGGCAGCGCATCGGGTACGGACGCCGGGACGATTATCGTGGACTACGATGGCAATGAAACTGACGCCGACCGGACGGCGTTCATTACGATCTTCTCGTCCGAAGCGGCGAACAGCCCTGTTCAGGTTGCCGTCCACCAATTGGGTCGCCCGCGTATCGCAGTGTCGGGCGCGGAGCAATTGTTCTCCCATATTGAAGGCAAACACCTGCTGACGATTGAGAACAGTGGCGGCGGGGTAATGGCTTGGAATGCGGAAGTACTCGCCGGTGACTGGATGTCTCTTTCCGGCGAAACTTCGGGTTCGGATACCGGTTCCGTAACATTAAAGCTGCAGAAGAACAATTCTCTCGAGCCGCGCGTGGGGGCGCTTCGGTTTACTGCTGCGGATGCAACCAATAATCCGCTCGATGTACAAATCACTCAATCCGCTATGGGACGCATCGTTGTCGTCACGCCTAACGGCGGAGAGCGATGGGCCCGCGGTGCAAGACGGAAGATTCGTTGGTCTACCGAGGGTGACGCAGGTGACACAGTTCGAATCGAATTGTTGCGCAAAGGCGCCTTCGTCAAACTCATTGATGACAGGACGCGCAACGATGGCAAACTCGTTTGGACGGTTGGACAGGACATTCCGGCAAAAGGCGGCTATACGATTCGCATCATCTCACTCTTGGACGGTGATGTGCAGGATACCAGCGATGCGACGTTTGCCATTCACGAATAACGGGGCGGCGTCAATCAAGAGCGCGCCACCTATTGATTCGTGCCACTTAGGAGCGGGGGATCGCGATGGGAACCGTCACCGCGCCGGTGGCTCTCCCCGTAACGCGATTCCTGGGGTCACGCGATTACCTCGTTGACGACACGGCCGGCCACATCCGTAAGCCGGAAGTCGCGCCCCGCGTAGCGGTAGGTGAACTTCTCGTGGTCGAAGCCGAGTAGCTTCAACATCGTGGCGTGGAGGTCGTGGACTTCGAGGGAGTTCACTTCGGCTTTGAAGCCAAACTCGTCCGTTGCTCCAAATACGGTGCCGCCTCGGACGCCCCCGCCCGCAAGCCATACGCTAAAGCCGTACGGGTTGTGATCGCGGCCCCTGAGCGGCGAGCCCGCGGCGTTGAGTTCGACTGTGGGAGTGCGGCCAAATTCGCCGCCCCAGAGTATTAGCGTTTCATCGAAAAGCCCGCGCATCTTTAGATCCGTGATGAGCGCGGCAATAGGCTGGTCGATGTTGCCCGCAAGCGTCTTGTGTATGTCGATATTGTCATGGTTGTCCCACGGTTGGCCGGCGCCGTGCCAGAGTTGGACAAAGCGGACGCCGCGCTCGATCAGGCGGCGCGCGATGAGCGTCTGCCGTGCGTGGACGCCGTCGCCGTACATGTCGCGAATGTATTGCGGTTCTTTTTCGATGTCGAAGGCGTCGGCGGCTTCCATCTGCATGCGGTAGGCCAGTTCGAAGGACTGCATGCGTGCTTCGATTTTGGCGTCTTCTGCGCGCTTCTTCGCAAAGTCGGCGTTCAGTTCGTGCAACAGATCGAGTTGCCGGCGCTGGTCCACGAGCGACGTCGTGCTGTTGCGGATGTTCTCGATCAGCTTTTCGAGCCGTGTGTGCTGCGTATCGATGTAGGTGCCCTGGAACGCACCCGGCAAGAAGCCAGATTGCCAATTCTCCGCCTCTTTGATCGGATATCCGCCCGGGCACATCGCAATGAATCCAGGCAGGTTTTGATTTTCGGAGCCGAGCCCGTAGGTTACCCACGACCCAACGCTAGGCCGGCTCATGACCGCATCGCCGCAGTTCATGAGCATGAGCGACGGCTCGTGGTTCGGCACTTTCGCTGTCATCGAGCGAATGACGGCGATGTCGTCGATATGCCCGGCAGTCTTCGCAAAAATCTCGCTGACCTCGATCCCGCTTTGCCCGTACCTCTTGAACTCAAATGGCGATGGGAACGCCGCGCCGGTCTTGCGCTCCGTGCGCAGGTTGCCGGTCGGCAGCGGTTTCCCGTCGTATTGCTTCAACGCCGGTTTCGGATCGAACGTATCGACGTGCGACGGGCCGCCGTTCAAGAAGAAGTGAATGACACGTTTGGCCTTCGCGGGCGCGTGCGGCGAACGGGGCACGAGTGGGTTCGTCGACTCGAGCGCTCCCGCCTGTTGCAGCAATGCGCCTAGCCCGAGTGACGCCATGCCCATGCCGCAGCGGCAGACAAAGTCGCGGCGGGTCAGGAAAGCATCGGCAAGATTTGGCGCATGGTGCGACATGGGGGAATGATAGCACACGACGGCAGGGTACGGCGGAGAAATCGCAGGCTGCAATGGCTCGCCGGCGTCACTCCGTCTGTAGCGCGGTCCCCAAGGCTTCGCGAGTTTCCTCGATCTGTGCGAAGTGGCGCAGTTGGTGCGCGGCAATGGCTTCGATCCATGCGCCAAGGCGCACGCGAATCCAGGCCGCGGCGGGACTCGCAATGACCACCCGGGCGATGTCGATTCCGTCGGCGCGTTCGCAGCGCGCGATGAGATCGGTTTGGAGTTTGTCGAAACGCGGCAGGATTTCATCCATCGCGTGGTTTGCTTTGGGCACGTAAAGTCCGGGCGCCTTCATCTTGCCGCGCTTGCTTGCGGGGAGCGGACCCACGGCGCGGATGAACCAGCGGCTGAAGAACGGGTAGCGAAACGGTCCAGGGTTGTGCCATCCATACGAACGCGCCTCATCGATACCTACGTCGATGCGCGGCAACAGTTGTTCGCCGAGGATACAAAGGTGATGAACAATCTCGCCGATGGACCAGCCACCGGTGGGCGGGCACTTGTTGAATACGTCGTCGGACAGATCGCCCGTGAGTGCGCGCATACGTTCGCGCGCTTCATGGAACTGATCGATGTAACCCTGGAGTTGATCGTTCACGCTAACCCCCACGCGAAGTCGGCACGAGCCCCGCCCGCTCCCATACGGTACCCCGTTCAGTCAATAAAGGCGAACTCGTTCGAAAGCAGCAATACCTGCGCGTATTGGCCCCACGCGGGCAGCGGGTCGGGCAATGCTTCCGGTTCTCCGGCAAAATCCTTTGCCGCGTTCCACTCCGTTACGTAGTCCGCGCCGGCCTCAGCGGGCGCTGGCGACGATCGCGTGACGATCGGCGTCCAACGGAAATCGTCGCTGTTGAGTTGGTCTGCAATATCGACAACAAAGTCGAGTGTATCGTCAGGTTCGACCGCGATTCCCTTCAAATCAACAGCAACCTCGCTGTTATGCAGCTTCCATTCGCCGAGCACGCCGTGCTTGCCGGAGACCACTCGGGCGCCGATGCCATTGCCAAGTGAGGTCTCGTGCTTTATCTTGCCGCTGATGTTCACCGCGCCGGAAATGGGGGAAATCCAACGACGGATCACGGCGTGATCCATGTCGTTGCCGGGATGGCCGGTGTCGGCGGTAAGTTTGAGCCAGCCAAGTTTGTCGTCGGGATATGCCGTACCACCCTGCCACGCATGACCGGTAAAATGGGGAAGCGGTTCGAAGGATTTCATGCGCTGAGTTTCTGCATCGAACGCGCCGTAGCCGTACTTCCATGCTGTGACGGTCTGTGGGATGGGCGCCGGGGGCGGTACCGGTGGAACGCTCGCGACGAAGGCCAGCCCCCTTTGAACTTCCGTGTCCGTCGGGTCGCGCTGGTATACGATGCGATACATGTCGCGGATGCGCGCGTCATCGGCGGACGCGGTTCCTGTGCGATTGGCAAGACACCGCGCCTGCTCCATAAGAAACCGCCCGTTCATCAGAAAGAGCGATTGCTGCGGGACCGTAGTGTCGAAGCGCTGCGGACTATGCATATCGGGATTCGGAAAGTCGAACACACGGAACACCCCTGGGAGGAATTGCCGATCGACGTAACCGTAGATGGTGCGGCGCGCGTTTTCCGGGTTCTTGACGAAATCGTCGGCCCGGCCGCCAATGGCGAGGTCGAGCCTGCCGGATGCCGCGAGCACAAAATCGCGCATCCCTTCGAAATCGAGGCGCTGGCGGTTGAAATGCCAGAGCAGACGGTTTTCGGGATCGGCGCCGGTTCCCGCAGATTCCGATGCGGGCGTGCTGCTCTGCTGGTAGGTGTTTGACAGCACGATTATTCGGTGCATCTTTTTCATCGACCACCCTTCACGCATAAAGTGCGATGCCAGCCAATCGAGCAGTTCGGGGTGGCTGGGCAACTCGCTGCGCGATCCGAAGTCGCTCGGCGTGCGCACGAGGCCTTGTCCAAAGTGGCCGAGCCACATGCGGTTCACCATCACGCGTGCGGTCAGCGGATTCTTGTCGCTTGCAATGGCGCGTGCGAGTTCGAGGCGGCCGCTGCCGGTTTGAAACGGCTGGCGATCGGGACCGGACAACACCGCGAGATATTGGCGCGGCACTTCGTCGCCGCGGTTTGCAGGGTTGCCACGCTTGAAGACACGCGGGTTCTTTTGTTCCGCGCGGTCCTCGAGAATGACCGCGTGCGGTGTTGAGCCGGACTGTTCGACGATCGACTGATCAATCAGGCGTTGCATCTTGCCGAGCTCGACGCGGGTCGGTTCGTCGAAGTACCACTCCAAATCGACGATCGCGCCGGCGGGAACGGTAACGGGCGCATCGGGCGCGTAGAGGACCTGCCGCAACGCTTCATCCTCGGTGTTTGCCAAACCCGTGGGCATCGGCTGGGCCTTGACGGATGCCTGCTCCAGCGTGTCGCGCCACGTATCGCGAATCTGCAACAGCAGATCGCCGTAACGCTCTGCTACTTCCTTCATACTCGCGGGTGGTTTCTCGCGAAAAAGATCCGCGATGCGCGCGTTCACCGGCGCGCTGGTCGCCGCTTCAGTCTCGCCCTCCTTCTTTTCTTCTTTCTTTTCCTCTTTCGGAAACCGCTCCGCGGTGTACTTCGCCGCGGCATCGGCAAACGCGTCCGCTGGCATTGCCGCATAAGAAAGCCACGGCCCGAACACAGGATCGTCCTTCGCGCGCTTCAGGAGAAAAGCCTGCCATTTGCGCACGATTGTCGGGTTTAATTCGTTTGCCTGCCGAATTTCGTAAAAGTCTTCAGTCGGAAGCGTATCGGCATCGAGTACGGCTACCAGATACTCCTTGATCTGACCACGCAACCGCGTCGACAGTTCGTCCGCCTTTTCTTCGAACTTCTTGTTGAACTCCGCGACGCGCGCGTCGTGTTGTTCCCTATACGCTTTGAATGAGTCCGTTTCCTCCACGTTTGACGCCAATTCAACGGTACGCTCGCTCGAACCGGCGAAGACGCCGTAGAGCGCGTAGTAATCTTCTGTGGGGATAGGGTCGAATTTGTGGTCGTGGCAGCGCGCGCACGCGACAGTCAATGCCTGCGTCCCACGCATGAGCGTGTCGATGCGGTCGTCGATTATGTCGTGCATCACGCCGAGGAACCGCCGCCCCAGCGTCAGGAACCCCATGGCCGCGAGGTCTTCCTTATCCGCTTCGCCCGCGATCTGATCGCCTGCTATCTGAAGCAGGAGAAACTTGTCGTAGGGCATGTCGTTGTTCAGGGCGCGAACGACCCAGTCGCGATAGACATGGGAGTGAACAAACCGCGCCTCTTCACGGTCGCCATACACATAGCCCTTCGTGTCCGCGTAGCGCGCGACATCGAGCCAGTGGCGTCCCCAGCGTTCGCCGTAATGGGGCGAAGCAAGCAGCCGCTCGACGACTTTGCTGTACGCATCGAGAGAATCGTCGGCGAGAAAGGCGTCAACTTCCTCCGGAGTTGGAGGCAGTCCCGTGAGGTCGTAGGTCGCGCGGCGAATCAGCGTGCGCTTGTCGGCGGGTGGCGCTGGTGCAAGGCCCGCTGCTTCCAATTTGGAGAGCACAAAGGCATCGACCGGCGTTTTGATCCACGAAGCGTCGTTCACCGCAGGAACGGGCGGATCGGCGACGGGCTCGGTTGCCCAGAGCTTTCGCGATTGCGGCTTTGGGGCCAGTGCCTGGCCATCGCGGGGGTCCGGCGCGCCCATCGCAATCCACGTTATGATTGCTTCGATGGCCGCGTCATCCAGTTTCTGCTTCGGCGGCATTTGAAGGTCCGGGTTCTGGTAGCGGATTGCCTCGATGATGCGCGACTGTTCCGGCGCGCCGGGGACCACAGCGGCCTTGCCGGAGTCGCCGCCCTTCAGCGCGCCCTCGCGCGTATCCAACAGGAGACCAGCCTTCAGCGATTCGCTCTCGGCGCTATGGCACGTGTAACAATGCTCGATGAGGACTGGGCGGATGTGCTGCTCGAAATAGTCAAAGCTGGGGTCTTCCGCACCTGACGGCAAAATTGCACTAAGCGCGGCGGCCATCGCGAATAATGTTCGCGATAGACATCGGTCGCTGTCTTGTCTGTGAACTTTGAGACGATGTGCGGTCATTTCACTTTGTGTGCGCCTTCAGAAACGCGATCGTTTTGGGCCATGCGTCCTGGCTCGCCTTAAGGTTGGCGCCTTCGCGGCCGTCTTGCTGCCGGAGGAAGCCGTGCCCCGCCCCCTCATATATCGTGTACTCGAAGGGTTTGTTTAGTTCCTTCATTCTTGCCTCGGTCTCGGGAATGGTCGAGTTGACGCGCGCATCGTCCTCACCGTAGTGGCCCTGAATCGGCGCGGTAATGGACGCAATCCTTTCCAGCGCGGGGCCAGTACCGTAGTACACGACGCCCGCGTTCAGTTTCGGCTGTGCGGTCGCGTAGAGGAAAGTGGTCTTGCCGCCCCAGCAGTATCCGATGGCGGCGCTTTTCCCATTTGCCGCGGGCAACGCGACGGCGTAGTCACGCACGGCATCGAGCCGCTGGATTGTCTCTTCTTCGGTCAATTTGCCGATGGCCTCGCGCGGGTTCTCCGCCGCGCCTTCTTTACCGGAGATAAGGTCAGGCGCGATGGCGATGAATCCTTCGGCAGCGATCGCGTCCGCGACGGAATTCACCCAATCGGTCATTCCGAAGATTTCGTGAATCACAATGACGACGGGAGCCTTTTCCTTGATTTCAGGGTAAACCACAAACGACTTGATCTTCGCGTCCGACCCGGGCAGAGGAACTTCCACGAACTCGCCGTGCCGCGGCGATTTGTCCAGCGCTTCCTTTGCCGTATCGAGCGACGGTGGAATTGCGCCCGCAGTGACGGACCAGGCGAGAATTGCGGCAAAGCACGCGGCGAACATGGCGAGTCGTTCGGTACTCATGGCAGCCTCCCTTGCAGTTGCAACCATCATAGCCCGGCAATGGGCGATTTGAAAACCGGCCGCGCATCCAACAGCGCGCCCTCGGGGTGGCATTCCCCCGAGGGCGATTCAAGCATCTTGATCGGTTGTTATTTCGGTTCGAGCGACTTGGTAATTTGTTCGATGGCTTGCTTGGCTTCTTCTTTCACCGCTTCATCGCCTTCGAGCTTTCTCGCCAACTCGAGGGCGCGCGGGTCCGCGACACGGCCCAGTCCAGCCAGGACCAATCGCTTCTCGTCCGGCGACTTAGCAAGCGCGAGCCCTTCCGTGTAAACCGCCAACTGCGTTTCGATATCCGGACCGCCTTCCATGCGGGCGACGCGAATCATGCCGTTGAACGCCAGCGCTCGGAACGTGTCGTTCTTCGCCTCGGCGGCCATTGTGCGCAGGTCGCCCAGCGTTTCCGCGGTGGGCCAATCGGCCAGCGCGCGCACCGCGGCGTCTTGCACCGATGCTTCCTTCGATTGCGCGGCAAGTTCGCGTAGCGCGGACAGCGCGCTCGAATCGGCAATACGCCCCGCGACCCTTGTATAGGACGTTCGGACTTTCTCGTCTCTCGAGGCGTCGAGCGCGTCGAGCACTGCCTTCGCGCGCGCGCCGGAGTCATCGACCTTCTGCGAAACGGCCACCACCGCGCTTTCCGCTTGGGGTTGCGCGCTGTTGCCATTCATCTTTGCAAGGAGATCAACGAGCTTTGGCAATTCACCCGGGCCCGCGAGCGTACCAAGCGCGTCAAACGCGTTTGCGCGGATGCCTTCGTCGGTGTCGCCGGTCGATTCATAGAGCGCGGGTAACGCCGCTTTCGCCCCGCGCGCGGCGAGCGTACGGATCAGGACGGAGCGCGTTGCCGTGTCCGCGCCGCTCATCTCGTCGAGCATCTTCTGATCGACATCTGCTCCGCGCAGGGAGTTGAGGCTGTCGTTCGCGATTTGTTTCACGTCATTTGCGCCGGTAGTTGCAGTGGAAACCAACATCGGCACAGACGACGCATCGCCGAGCACGCCTACTGCGCGCACTGCGGCGGCCCTTACGGCAGGATCTTCGCTGGCTGCTGCCTTTGCGACGGCGCCGAGCGAAGCTCTGTCACCGTGATGTTCAAGAATGCCGAGTGCGAGCACCTGCGCGCCGGGATCGAGTGACGGCAAGGCCCGAGCAACCGCACGCGTCGCGCTTTCCTCTTTCGTGTTGCGCAGTATGCCGACGGCGACCGCGCGCAGGTATGCGTCGTCTCCCTTCAGAAAACCCATCAGTGTCTTCTGCGTGGCGTCGGGGTTCGCTTTCGCAAGGGCAATGACTGCAGCGGCTCGCACGTGCGGCGTCTCGGCGTCTGCGGACAACTCGTTCAGGATCTTTTCCGCTTTTGCGCTCTTGCCATCAGCAATAAAGGATGTGGCGCACGCAATATATGCGTCGTCGGCGACCGGTTTATTGTTACCGGAGCGCGCTTTCGCGATTGCCTGCGCGGCGTCGTCGCCGCCAATCTGCCCGAGTGCGGCTATGGCCGCGGACGCGACGGCCTTGTCCTGGTTCGTTGTGAAGCTCGCGAGCGTACTCACTGCGCTTTTCGACTTGCGATTGCCGAGCGAGTTCAGAATTCCGGCACGCGCACGGCCAGACGTTTGTGTCGCAGCTTTGATGAGCGCTTTGTCCACCGCCTCACCGTCGATACACTCGAGCGCGTACCGTGCCCAGTCCGCGCTTTTTTCGTCCTTTGTGAGCATCGGTTCGAGCACCGGGACGGACGCCTCCGATCCGATAATCATGAGCTGGCGGCATAGAAAGTCCACGCAGTCCGGAGACGGATTCGCTTTGAGCAACGCGAGCAGTTTCGCCTCCGCAGACTTGCGCTCATCGCCGCCGGCGTTGTCCGCCTTGCGGACGAGGTCGTTGACTACCGATTGCGGCTCGCGGTCTTCGCCGAACTTGAAGTTGGCAATATTCTGGAGCGCTTCATCGAGAGTCTGCGCCTGAGCGGCGAAAGTCATAGCGACAGCCGCGGCCATCGCCAAGAAAAGGTTTTGCATGGGTATGGTTCCTCGCATGATATACGCCCTCATTCCTATACGAACCGCCACGGCGAGCGCTGGGGCACTTCGAGCATGCGGTTTGCTTCATCGTCGTTGATGAACTGTTCCTTGTCCGGGTCCCACTTCAGCGGCCGTTCGAGGCGCATGGCGATATTTGCCATGTGGCACATTGTCGCTGTGCGGTGCCCGATTTCCGGCGCAGCGAAGCAGTCGCCTCGCAATCTCACGTTGTTCAGGAAATCGCGGTGATGGCCCGGACTGCGGCCAAGGTGAATTTCCTCCGGGCCGATAATTTCCTTCAGCAAAGACGGCGCGCTTGCATCGAGATTGCCGCCGTGCACGTGGATGAAGACCCACCCTTTGTCGCCCTCGAACTTCACGCCGCGCGGGCCCTGCTGCTTGCAGATGATTTGAACACCGTCGGGGTACCGGAAGGTGAACGTGTAGTCCATCGCCGTGTTGAAGAATCCGTCGCGCGGAAAGTCGCCCCTGCCTTCGATTTCCATCGGCCCGGTCATGTCGCTGCCGTGGCCCATGCGCGCAAGATCGATGATGTGCGCGCCGCGGTCGGTCACTTCGCCGCCGCTGTAATCGAGAATGTACCGGAACCAAAAGTGACAGCGTTTCTCGGTGTACGGCGCCCACGGCGCCGGCCCGAGCCAGAAGTCGTAGTCGAACCCTTCTGGAATCGGCATTTCGGGTTGCGGCGGAATCGGACCGTGATTGTCGATCGGCAAATTGACGTGAATCGTGTGCAGTTTTCCGATTCGTCCGTTCCGCACGAGTTCGGCGGCGTAGCGCGCGTTCGTGCGCGAGCGTTCGTGGCTCCCTGTTTGGAAAACGCGGCCATAACGCTTCACCGCATCGACAACGCGGCGCCCGTCCGCGATGCCATTGGCAAGGGGCTTTTCCGTGTACATGTCCTTTCCGGCTTTTGCCGCTGCAACGGAGATTGCCGCATGCCAATGGTCCGGCGGACAGATACACACCGCGTCGATGTCGTCACGTTCGAGCACGGCGCGAAAATCGCTATATACCTCGCAGCCTTTGTACTCGCCACTTTGCATGAAACGGCCGTAAGTCTCGTGGACAAGGTCTCGAGCCTTGCATACGTGGTCGTAATCCACATCGCACACGCCAACAACCTGCGTATCGCGTTGACTCAGAAAGGCGCGCAGGTTGGCTGTACCTTGTCCACCGACTCCGATAGATGCCATCACAATGCGTTCGCTCGGTGGGATTGTTCCGTCCAGGCCAAGCACTGACGGCGGCACGATGTTGGGCAGGGCCGCTGCCGCTGCGGCTACCCCACCTCGTCGTAGGAACTGTCTGCGCGAAAGCCCTGTGTCTTTCGATGGTCTAGCGTCTGTCGATCTCGCCATATCAGAATCCTTCTTCGGTTTTGTTACTCGCACGCTTAATCCAATATCCAAATCGATTCTACACTCGCCACGGCGCGCGCATGGGCCGCGCCCGCATGCGGTTCGCCTCCGCGTCATCGAAAACTTCCGCAACCGGGTCCCACTTCAACGGACGTCCGAGCTGCGCGCAGATGCTTCCCATATGGCAAATCGTCGCCGAACGATGACCAATCTCGACAGAAGCGGCGGTTTCCGCGCGCGACTTAATGCACTCGAGAAAATTTGCGTGATGGTTGTCGCTGGCGTAGAGCCTAATGTCGTTTGCACCCAGTCGCGATTCTATCGCGGACTTTGGTTCGCCCGTTATCGTATCGCTTTCGACGTGCACCCATCCCTCCGTACCTTCGTAACGCATGCCGTAGCGCATCGATTTCGGCGTGGCGACGGAAACCATCTTTACACCGTTGGCGTAGGTGAAGGTCAACTCGTGATCGATGGGGCCGTCGTAAAGCCCAGTTCGCGAGAACTCGGCACGGCCTTCTACGGAAATTGGGCCGGTTCCGTCCGTTCCGTTGGCCCATTGGCCGATATCGTAGTAGTGCGCGCCCCAATCGGAGATGTACCCCTCGCCGTAATCCATAATCCAGCGGAAATTGAAATGGCATCGCCCCGGCGCGTACGGCGCCCACGGCGCGGGACCCAGCCACATGTCGTAGTCGAACCCCTCGGGAATCGGCTGTGGCTTCTCCAACTCGGACTGCTCGCCATTGCGTATCGCGAACCCTTGGGGAACGCCGACTGTGATCGACTTCAGGTCGCCGATGCGGCCGTTGCGCACGAGCTCGCAGGCCCGGCGGCAACCCGCGCGCGAACGCCGCCATGTGCCGGTTTGCAGCACACGGCCATACGTGCGCACGGCGTCGACCATCGCGCGGCCTTCGGCGATAGTGAGCGACAGCGGTTTCTCGCAATAGACGTCCTTACCCGCGCGCGCAGCGGCGACCGTGATGATCGCGTGCCAGTGGTCCGGCGTGCCGATGGAAACGGCATCGATATCGTCACGCGCGATGATCTCGCGGAAATCGTTGCAGGACATGCACCCGTTGTCGCCGTACTGCGCGTCAACCGCCTGTTTCGCCGAGTCGCGGTGGTTGCAGTCCACGTCGCATACGGCAATGACCTGGGCGTCACGCTGCGCAAGGAACGCGCGCATATTCGAGCCGCCCTGCCCGCCGACGCCGATGCAGCCGATGGTGATGCGATTGCTTGGGGCCGTCGCGCCGTCGAGCCCGAGCGCCGAACCCGGAACGATCATTGGCGCGGCAACGGCGGCTGCCTTAAGAAATTTACGGCGATTCATCCGCGACTCGCGCGCCGCCGATCGTCTTCCCGTGGAATTGCCCAATGACGCTGACACCGTTTACGCCCTTTGGAAAGGAATGCACCAAAGCAATAGAGTGACGCGAAGGCGACGGGAAAATCAACCGTGCCTGAAAGTGGACGCATGTGGCTCGCGCCGGTTAATCTAAGCCCGCCGTCCGCTTTCGTTGCTGAAACCGACAACCGATGGGAGTTCGTTCGATATGAAGACTGCGTGTTCATGCGTACTGATGCTGGCCTGTGCGAGCGCGTTTGCCGCGGCGCCGGACACGCGCTGCTACGAGATGCGCATCTACTACGCCGCGCCGGGAAAACTCGATGCGTTGAACGCGCGGTTCCGCGAACACACCTGCGCGTTGTTCGAGAAGCATGGATTTACGAACGTCGGGTATTGGGTGCCGATGGAGAATCCGGACTACAAGCTGGTCTACATCATCTCCAGCCCAAGCCGGGATGCGCACGACAAAGCGTGGAAGGACTTCGCCGCCGACCCGGAATGGAAAAAAGTCGTGGAAAAGACGGAAGCAAGCGGCAAACTCGTGTTGAAAGTCGATAGCATCTACCTGACGGCCACAGACTTTTCTCCAGTGATACGCGCATCGCATTCCGACGCGCCGCGCGCATTCGAGTTGCGTACATACACACCCGCGCCCGGGACGATGGACGCATTGCTTGCGCGGTTCCGTGAACACACGACGAAGCTTTTCGAAAAGCACGGCATGACCAACATCGGTTACTGGACGCGCTCGGACAAGGAAAATGATCAGCTTATCTACGTCCTCGCACACAGGAGCAGGGAGGACGGCCTCAAATCGTTCGATGCGTTCCGCGCGGACCCGGCATGGGTGGAAGCGAAAAAGGCCTCGGAAGCGAACGGCTCGTTGACAGCAAAGGTCGAGTCGGTTTACATGACGCCGATGGACTACTCGTCAATGAAATAGGGAAGCGCTGTGACGATTCGGTTAGCGCGGGAGTGAGCAAATAGCCGTTCGCGCAAAGCGCATGATTCCGGCGTCGAAGTTATAGCGCGGCTTCGGCGCGTAGTGTGGTCCGGAGCGCGGAATCGACCGCTTGACGAAATGTCTGTGGCGCTACGCAGCGTCTCCAGTTTGGCGTGAGTGGATGAGTGCATGAAATCCAGTATCCGCTTTGCACTATTACTTGTCGCGACAATTCTCGTCTTGGTTGCCTCCTGGTTGCTAATGCGCTTGGGATTCGGCGTGGCCGGGATTGCGCCGGCTCGCGAGGACATTCCTGCGCGATCAGACGGGAAAGGCGCCGATAACTACGAGACCGCGATTCAGGCGCCGCCGGACTCGCGGCGGCCGATGACAGAGCAAGACGCGCACACGAGACCGGCACAATCCGCAGCTAGACCTTCGGGAACATCCGCGATTCGCGGTGTCGTCGTATTCGACTCCAACGATGTGCCGGTCGCAGGCGCGACGATCTCAGTCGAATTGCTCGATCCAGAACGGGACTATTTCGAATCGTTCACGGGTCACGAATGGAGCGCGCACGCAGCCGACAACGGCAAGTTCCGTGTGGCATCGCTGCCGGATGGCCTCTTCGAGGTTCGTGCGGCGTATGGCGCGGATCGGGGAGTTGATCGCGTCCACTGCGATCCAAACGAACCGGAAGATCAGATTGTCGAAGTGCGCATTGGCCCAACCGGGAGTATTGCGGGGCGCGTGGTGAACCGATCGGGTGATGCAGTCAGCGGCGCAGAAGTGAGGCCGGTGGAGGGCAATACAGGGCGCGGGCGTGTTTTCACGGAGCGCCGGGCAAACTCGAATCGCGACGGGTATTTTACACTCACGGATTTGCCGGTGGCGGAATGGATCCTCATGGGTTTCGCCGAAGGATATGCCGAATCGATCACGCCGCAGTATCCGATTGGCACTACTGACGCGGTCGTGAGGCTGAACGACGGCGGGAGCGTTTCCGGAATCGTCGTTGACGCTGCGACAGGAAACGGGATCGGCGAGGTAAAGGTAACGCTGCACGGCGAAAAGACGCGTCGGCGTCGCAGCGTAACGACGGGAGCTGATGGACAGTTTGCATTTCCGGGCCTGCCTGACGGCGCGATCTGGCTGAACATCGACCATTCAGAGCTTTGCCTATATGAGCGGCCGCCGTCCATCCAAATCGAGAACGGAAACAGTGTAGATGGACTCGAACTGAAGGTTGGCGCGGGCGGTACAGTGCAGGGGCGGGCCTTCGACGCGGAGACGGGAGCGCCGATTCATGGTGTGGCGATTTGCGCGCAGACCCTTACTTCTCGCGAAGTCTGCACAGATGCAAACGGCGAATACGAGTTGCGCAACGTGTCTCCTGGAAACGCGCTCGTGCGGAGGCGTTGGATTCACGGATACCTGCACGGAGAGGAGCGGGACGACAAAACCGTCACCGTATCGCCGGGGGAGGAAACCACCGGCGTCGACTTCGCAATGCAGCCATGCGTCTTCATTCGCGGGCGTGTGGTCGACGAGGCGGGCAACCCCGTCGACTTTGCTCGCGTGTCGGGACACAATGTCGACAACCCCAACGAAGGCGATACGGAGGGAAGCCGGCCGGACGGCAGCTTTGTGTTGCGTGGGTATTCGCGCGGTGCAAAGGTGTATGTATCCGCCGTAAAGCGGGGGTATGCCCGCGCCACACTGCCGCAGATCGATCTCAACGCGACGGAGATTACGGGAATCGAACTGGTGCTCGTCGCCGGCTCCCGGATCGAAGGCAAGGTGATTGACAGTGCGGGCAGGCCAGTCGTAAATGCGCGCGTGAATCCCGTGGCAAGAGACCCGGTTGAAGGCGTACACGTCGGTGAATACGTGAACCGGGACGAACCGGGAGTATTCGAGTTTTCGGGAGTACCGCCAGGTGTCTATGGCTTCCGGATTTCTGATGCTACCAGCAGCTACGAGGTCGATTCCGACCTCGAGATAGTCATTCGGCAAGGTGTGGACGCGACGGGGTTGCAGCTTGTATTCGATCCGCCTCGCGTCGAGCCGATGATCGACGGTCACGTGGTCGACTCGGCGGGTAAGCCGATAAAGCAGGCAAGCGTGCAGGCGCACTCGAAAACCGGGAGCGCCCATGCCAGCGACACAACGGACGAAAACGGCCATTTCGTGCTCGCCGGATTCGAGTCCGGCGAATACCACCTCAATGTTCACCACTGGGACCACAGTGCACTCAGCTTCGATCTGATTGCACCTAGCCGGAATATGCGGCTGACGATGCCGGGGACGGCGAAAATCACCGGGCACATACTCGATGCAAGGACCGGACAACCGATTAGATCCTTTGCCGTAGCGTGGGGAAGTGTCGATGCGTCGAAGGAGGGAAGGCAGCGCGTGAGCCAGACTTCTGTACGCAGCACGACGTACTCGACAGACGGCACGTATACGCTTGATGGCGTGCACATGGGACTTATCGAAGTGAGCGTCCGCGCCGAAGGATATCCGGGCGCGGCTACGGAAGTGGAAGTGCGCAATGAGCGCCAAACCGTTCGAAACGTGGACTTCCGATTGACGCCGCTTCCGCCTGAGGCTATGGACCCCGAGCCCGTGCAATAGTTGGCAGCGCGCACGGGCGGAGCCGATCGTTTTTCCCAATGGTTGCAGTGAGGGCCGCGCGCCGCTACATTCAACCACTGCTAACGAGCATCGCAGGGTGGCGAATTCATGTTTCAGTCGATACCACTGCCCGTGTTCCTCGTCATGCTCGCGTTTCCGCTGGCGATGACGGGCATTTGCGTGTACGCGGGCATCTACGCCCGGCAACGGGCGGCGCTCGTTCAGCGCGTGAAGACTTCGACTATCCGCATGGCGCGGCCGGGCTACGTCGAGCTGGAAGGAAGAGTGGAGGCTATCAACCGCCGTACGGTCACAGCGCCGCTGACCTTGTCGCCGTGCTGCTGGTATCGCGCACGCGTCGAACGGCGAGTGCGGCGCCGTAACGATTCGGACGGGACGATGCAATGGGAGGCCGTCCTCGACGAAACGAGCGAAACGCCGTTCTTTGTGCGCGACGCGTCGGGCGCGTGCGTAGTCGATCCGGTCAAGGCCGAGGTCACGCCGACGGACAAGAGCGAGTGGTACGGCGCGACGGAGACGCCGGAGGACCGCAGTCCGCCGCGCGTGCCGCCGACGGGAAGCACGGCGAGTTGGGTCCACATCGATACCAGTCCGGACTCGACCTATCGCTACCGGGAGGAGCGCATCTACGACGGCGATCCGTTGTTGGTGCTCGGCGTGTTTACGAACACGGTCGAAGTGCCACAGCCTGCCGCGGTGGATGAGGTGGCCGAAGGCGGCGAGGATGCGTTTGAGGGTGAAGTCCCACCTGTTGACGCGAATGACGCCGGTGTAGATGGTCCAGACGACGAACCGCCCAGTGTAGCGGAAGAGTTGTACGAGACTGGCGCGCGCATTACACGTAACCGCATCGCGCACGGTTCGCGCAGGGAACCGCTTATTCTGTCCACGACCCCGCAGCAACAGCACATCGAACTCATGGCCAAGGGCGGCCTGGCCGCGTTCTTCGTTGCGCTGTTTCCGCTTGCGCTGGCTATTCTGCTGCTCTGGGCGCGCTACGGGTAGGTCGCGCTTGTTGTGGTTCCTATTCAGTTTCATCGTCACGGGGAGACTAATCTTGGGTGTCCATCTCATGTGTATCCAGTTCAAAGCAGCGCTTTTCAAGAGCTGGTTACGAAGTGAGTTCCTCGTAATAAATAGGTACTGAAAGCGACGATGTACGATCAGCCGGACCCGGCCAAGCCCAGGAACTCGACCAAGCATGTGCTGTTTGGCAGTTTGATCGGGACCGCGATCGAATTTTTCGATTTCTATATTTACGCCAACGCGGCGGTCTTGGTGTTTCCCGAGTTGTTCTTTCCCGCGTCGAGCGAGACGGCGGGGATGCTCGAGTCGCTCGCGACATTTGCGATTGCGTTTTTCGCGCGGCCCGTGGGCTCTGCGCTGTTTGGGCATTTCGGCGATCGGGTCGGGCGCAAGGCGACGCTGGTCGCCGCGCTGTTGACGATGGGCGTTTCGACCGTTGCTATTGGCCTGCTGCCAACGTACGCAAGCGTTGGCGTGGCCGCGCCGCTGTTGCTCGCGGTGTGCCGCATGGGGCAGGGGCTGGGCCTTGGCGGCGAGTGGGGCGGCGCCGTGTTGCTTGCAATCGAGAATGCGCCGCCGGGCAGGCGCGCGTGGTACGGGATGTTTCCGCAGCTTGGCGCGCCCATCGGGTTCATCCTTTCCGGCGGACTTTTTCTGATCCTCAGCGAGACGCTGACGGACGAACAGTTCTTCAGCTTTGGATGGCGTATCCCGTTTTTGTCGAGCATCATTCTCATTGTCATTGGCCTCTACGTACGGTTGAAGATCACCGAAACGCCCGTGTTCGAGGACGTGTTGAAGAACGACACGCGCGTGCGGATACCAACGGCCACGGTGGTCACGCGGCACACGCGGGCGTTCGTGCTCGGCGTACTCATCGCGATCACGACGTTTGCGCTTTTCTACCTACTCACCGTCTTCACGCAGAGCTGGGGTACCAAACAGCTCGGCTACAGCCGTCCCGAGTTTCTGCGGCTGCAACTCGTCGCGGTGCTATTCTTCGGGGCGACGATTCCGATTTCGGCGGTCCTGGCCGATCGGCTCGGGCGCCGCAGCGTGCTTATCGGCGCGACAGTAGCGATTGGCCTGTTCGGATTCCTCATCGCGCCGATGTTTCGCGCAGGCAGCCCGATGCTGACGCTTTGCTTCCTGTCACTCGGACTCGCGCTCATGGGTGCGACCTACGGCCCGCTCGGCACAATTCTGTCCGAACTGTTTCCGCCGGAAGTCCGTTTCACGGGCGCGTCGCTGACGTTCAACCTCGCGGGCATCTTCGGCGGATCGCTGGCGCCGTTCTTCGCCGTCACCCTCGCCAACACCTACGGCCTCGCGTCGGTTGGGCTGTACCTGACGAGCGCGGCAATGCTAACGCTGGCCGGACTGCTCCTGACGCACGAGACGCGGAAGTAACAGACGCGACGCCATGCGCGAATGGATTACGTTGCGCTTCCTACTTCTTATGGCCATTGCGTTGCACTCCCACGACGCGTTGGACAAAGCGCTTGCCTGCGAAACGACCCCTGTTTAATTGACGGTGACGGAGGGAGCTTTTGTGTGGTTCGAGACGGGTTTTTGCGAAACGAGGGAGGTTTGGCTGACGCAACTCGCTATAAGGTGCGAATTAGATCGGCAACCAAGCTTGGTGGAATTTTGCGAAACGAGGTTCTTGATGGAATTTCGCAGAAAGGCGGCTGGGCAGACAACCGATTTCGTCCATCCGTAGATTGCACAGATTTTGTAAATAAGGAAAGAGAAGAGGGCCCAGCAGACGATACCATCGTCAATGGGCTTGGGAGGTGAGACGTCACGCTGCCATCCTCCGTCCTCTGAAGCGGCTGAGCTGCGCGGGACGGGACCACATACGTTTTAGGGAACGAGAAAAAACGCAGATATCTGGTGCATTGAAATCTGGGACGCGAGATCAACACCATAGAACTCCTGTCTTGGGAGATTCGGGTTCTGACGCTAAAACGTGGGGGTACCGCATGGCTCGGGAGAAAAACTCCAAGAAGGCCGCTGCATCGCAGGGTCGCTTGCAGGGTAGCCAGTTCAACAACGAACGATTCAACAGCATCGTCGCAAAGGCCCTTGAGAAAAAGGATTTCAAGAGTATCGAGGAAGCGAACCAGTTCCTGCAGGAGTCTATGGCTGGACGCGGGTTAGACGAACTCATGGGCGCAATCGAGATGACCGCGGAGGAATCTGCGCAGGAACTCGCTTATCAGGCGATGGACGCGCAAGACGAGCGCAGCGCCATCCGGCTGGCGAAGCAGGCGTTGGCGCTGGACCCGCTGAATGTCGACGCAAGCATGGTTGTTATTGGTTGCACGGCCAAAACCCAGGAGGAAAAAGTCGATCTCATTCGCGAGACGTTGGAGAGGGCGAAGCAGAAACTGGGTCCGAAGTTTTTCGCCGAGAACAAGGGCCATTTCTGGGGAAAGATCGAGACGCGGCCGTACATGCGCGCGCGCTGCGATCTCGTGTATGTGCTGACGGAGTTGGATCGTATCGACGAGGCGATTGTCGAGTGCGAGTCCATGCTCGAATTGAACCCGAACGACAATCAGGGAATGCGCGAGGTGCTGCTCGGCCTGTACTTGCGCCAACGCGACACCAAGAAGGCACGAAAACTGATGTCGCGATACAAGGAACCCATGTTCGCGGTGTGGTGCTATGGGCAGTTGCTCGAGTGCCTGCTGTCGCGAAACATATCCGGGGCCGAGCGTGCGCTCCAGCGGGCCCGTTCCGTGAATCCGCACGTGGCCGATTTTCTTATCGGACGCCGCGAGCTGCGCGATTCGGGTTTTGGATCGTATTCGATGGGAAGCGAAGAAGAAGCCGTCCATTGCCTCAACATGCTGGGCCCGGCATTCCTCGCACATCCGCAGTCCATCGAATGGATCGCGGCGCGGGTACTGGGTTGGCCGCTGCGACGCAAGTGAGTTCCGAGCAGCGCTTACCAAGAGCTCGTTCCCGAACGGAAATTTGGAATGAAATTCGGGAACGAGTAGCGCGCCGCTCGCATTGTACGGGCTGGGCAATACACTCTTGACGGCACCGAAACTTATATGTACAGTGTACGTATGAGCGAAACACGAATTAAATGGGACGCAACCAAGGACCGCGCGAACCACCGCAAGCATGGCGTGTCATTCGATGAAGCGCAGTCCGTGTTTTTCGATGAAAATGCGGTGCGGTATTTCGACCCGGACCATTCGGAGGACGAGGACAGGTTTCTCATGCTTGGCATGAGCTGGAAACTTCGCGTGCTGGTGGTGTGCAACTGCTTTCGCGAGAGCGATTCGGTGATTCGGATAATTTCGGCACGAAAGGCAAACAAGAAGGAATGTGAGGATAATTGGAGCGCATAGCCATGAGAGAGCATTACGATTTTGGAAAGATGAAGGGGGAGAAGAATCCGTACATCAAACGGCTCAAGCAGCCGATTACCATCCGACTGGATAAGACGACGATTGTGTATTTTAAGTCGCTCGCCGGGGAGTTGGGGATGCCATATCAAAATCTCATCAACTTGTATCTGCGGGACTGCGCAATGAATAAGAAGACGTTGAGCCTGAGGTGGGGGGCGAAAGGCACATAATTGGATCGTTCAGTTCTAGCTTTGGGTTTTTCGATTTGGGAATACGGCACCCGTATACGTCTGGTCGGGAGGAATAATCTTGCTAACCTTTGTGGATCTGTCCAGTTAAACGAGTAACAATTCAGCTTGGGCGTGGAGGTCGGGGGCGACGTTGGGCAGTGCGAGGAGTTGTTGGGCGATGCGTTGGGCTTCGGGGGTGTTGTTGGTTGCGCGGAGGATGCGGGCCAGGGCGATGTACGCGTAGTGGAAGCCCGGTGATTGCGTGATGGCTGCGCGCAGCAGGTCGATGGCCTCATTGGTCTGGCGGTTGCCGAGCAGGGTGTCGACCAGGAAGAGAACGGTTTCCTGGTGCGCGGGGTCGAGGGAGCGGGCCTTGCGGGCATACTTGAGCGCGCGCTCGATGCGGCCTTCGTTCTTGCGGCGGTCAGCGAGGCTTAGGAGACCGAGCACGCGTTCGTCCGTAGGGCAGTCTTTGGGGCAAAAGAAGCTGCCGTAGGCCCCGGCAGGGAGCGTGAACGTTTCGGCGATGTTGGGGTAGGGGTGGAAATCCTCGATGTACCACTGGCTGCGGTGGAGTTCGCCGGGGTTGCCGTGGCGTTCGGGGTGTTCCCAGCCTTCGCCGAGCGGGATATTGACCAAGAGCGCGCGGGTTGCCTTGTCGTAGAGTTGTTCGATGACAGTCTCGCCGTCGTCCTTGTCGAGGTGTTCGATGACGTCGCCGGCGATGATGAGTTCGTAATTCTCCACCTTTGGCGCGAGTTCGCGCACATCCCCGATGAAAATGTTCGAGTAGAGCGCGCGCTGGTGCGTTTGGATGTAGGGTTCGAAGAGTTCGAGTCCATCCACGCGGAGTTTCCAGTCGGCGGGTTGTACGCGCTCCTCGGCGACATCGAGGTACATACGCGAGAGAAAGCCCCACATGCCGAAGCCGCAGCCGATATCGAGAATCGAGCGGGGGCGCATGTTGATGATGTATCGAAGACAGTGCGTGATGTGAACGGATGTGCTGACTGGCATGGGCGGTATGGTGCGCCGGGGAAGGAGGGCGGATCAAGGTGTGAAGGTGCGAAGGGACTCAAAGGACCAGAATGACCAAAAGGACCAAGGAGAGCGAGCCGACACATTGGACTTAATGGACGAAGTGGACCTGGCTGTCGGGGCGGATGAAGCGGGACTACCAGAGCGTTTCGCGGCCGGCTGCACGGCGTGCTCGTGCTCCTGCCTCGTCTTCGTACTCGATCTTTTCGAGTTTCGAGTACGAGTACAATGACGACTCACGAGCACGAAACAGACGGTGCACTCGAACTTGGCTTGCTCTAGACGTCATATATGGCACGGGGAGGCGTACGAAGGCGCTGCGGAGGCGTGAAAAGGCGGGCATGTCGCCGCGCTTGGAAGTTGGGCGGATTCCGGCGTATCGTCTGTCGATTGGGCAATCGTGCTGCTTTCTTAATTCTGCCGGACAGTCAGAAGTGAACGGAGTGAAATAGTCATGCGACTTGCACCGATTGAACAACCGAAAACGCTAATGTTGCGCCTTGCGTATTGGATGACGCGGCGGGCGTATGGGCGGGTGATTACGCCGTTGAAGGTCGTGTACGCGCGGATGCCCAAATCGCTCGGAATGTCGCGGGCGATCGTGAATTTTGCGCAGAACGGGTTGCGGCTGGACAAGGGACTGGTAGCATTGATCAACACGCACGTGGCGTCGATCAACGGGTGCGGGTTCTGTGTGGACATCGCGCAGGCGCATTCGGTCTTCGCGCATGTGCCGCCCGAGAAAATGCGGGCGCTGCCGAATTATGCGACGAGCGAATTGTATACGGAACGCGAGCGCGCGGCGTTGGCGTACGTCGAAGAGGTGACGAAAACAAAGAATGTTTCGGACGAGACATTCGCGGAATTGAAGATGCACTTCTCCGAGGAAGAAATCGTCGAGATCACGTGGGTGAACGCGATGGAAAATTACTACAATCTGATCAATCGGCCGTTGGGCATAGAGTCGGACGGGCTGTGCATGCTTGCGGAAAAGAAGGTCGGACGGTGAGCAAGTTGTGGCAAGACATCGTTCGCCAGATGGGCGAACTTCGGACATGTTTGGACCATACGACGGCCGTGGGGCGCGCGCAGCTCGATGCGGCGGCGGTTTTGGTGAAGAAGGCGCGGCACGTATACATCACCGGCATCGGCGCGAGTTGGCATGCCGGGATTGGTGTGCAGCACATCTTTCACCAGTTTGGTATTCCCGCACATTTGGTGGAAACGGCGGAGTTGGAGTTTATGTGCCCGATTCCGCCGGATACTGCGTTGATCGTGCTGTCGCGGAGCGGGCGTAGCGTCGAGGTTGTGAGCGTGATCGGCAAGGCAGCGCAGGCGAAGTCGAAAGTGATCGCGATCACGAACGCGGCGGAAAGTCCGCTGGCGCAGCGCGCCGACGTGACGCTGTTGTGCAACGTCTCGTTTGACACGGCGGCATCGATCGCGACGTACACGGCGCCGGGACTGGTGGGGGGACTGCTTGCGGCGCAATCGACCGATTCGTTGACCGATGCACTTGTCGAGCAGCTTGGCGGCGCGTTCGAAAGTACGAACGCGCGCGTGGATGCGTGGCGTGGCGAGATTCGGAAGTCGGGTTGGCTCGAGGCGGAGGGGCCGACATTTTTCCTTGCGCGGGGGTGCAGCATGGCGAGCAGCTACGAAGCACGCCTGCTGTGGCTGGAAGTGGCGAAGGCGGCGTCGACGTCGATGACGACGAGCACCTTTCGTCACGGACCGCAGGAAATCCTCGCGGCGGGGGAGGCGCGGTTCGCGCTGTGGATCGATCCGGTGCGTTCGCGCGGGCAGGACCTGCGGCTCGTCGACGACCTGAGGAAACGGCATTGCGCGTTGATGGTCATCGGACAGGGTGTGACGCGCGATCCGCGCGATCTTTGGATCGATTTGCCGGCGATTTCCGCGGATTGGCAGTTCTTAACGGACATCGTGCCTATCCAGATCGCGGCGGAATCGTACGCAATGCATCGCGGGTACGATTGCGACAAGTTCACGATTAGCTCCTACGTGGTAGAATCGGACGGCGGGCTTTAGCGCCATCGCAGAAACGGCGTGCCCGAAATTCGCGGAGGTCGAAAGGACCTAAAGTACTGAAAAGACTTAAACGACGAGGGGCGAGATCGAATATTTCAAGAGCAACACGTGCGCGAGCGCGGCAGCGTTTCTCGCTCATTCTTGGGTTAGATCGAAAATGCCGATATGTAAAGCGTGCGATTGAACGAGCGTTTGGTTACGGTGCGCGAAGCGCGGGAGTACGCGACATGACAGGCAGTCTGCTGCTTGGATTTATTGCGAATGCGATCTCGTTTCTGACGAATCTTTACGGACTTAACGTTCCGCCGATTCTGCAGAACATCATCGAGACGTTTTTCGGCGACACGACGATTTTTATGTAAGGGGGCTACGCGCGCGCAGGCGACGTCTCTGCGTTTGCGGCCGGCTGCAGCAATTGCATGAGCGGTTGCCGTTCGGCAATCATGTCGGCGAGCGTATAGCGGTCCAGCACGACCATGAAATTGTCAAACGCTTCCTCGAGCACGCGCTTTAGGTCGCATACCGGGGTGATCGGGCACTCGTTGTGGGCCGGACAGAAACATTCCACCAAGTGGAAGTTTACCTCCATTTTACGGACGACGTCGCCGACCTTAATCTGGTTTGCCGGGTGCGCGAGCCGAATGCCGCCCAGTTTGCCGCGTTCGGTCTTGATAAGTCCGGTCTTGCCCAGGCTGTGTACGACCTTAACGAGATGGTTTCGCGAAATGCGAAAGCGTGTTGCGACCTCCGCAATGGTGGAGGGTTCGCCCTTGGCCGCCAGGAAAATAAGCGTGCGAAGGGCGTAATCGGTATAGTGGGTAAGATGCATTACAGTCTCCCCCTTGGTCCAACGCTATCTCCCCCGAGCCGTTGGACCCTTACCTTAATTTGACATGTAGAGGGTGTATAATGCAACATTTGTTTAAGATGTGTGAAAAATACATCTTTTTCTGAGTGTTTCAAGGGGGTCTCTCGAACCATTACTGAAGGGGGAAATGTTGAATGAGCACGCTTTACGAGCAATTGGGCGGGGCAGCGGCGGTCGATGCGGCGGTAGACTTGTTTTACAGGAGGGTCTTGTCCGACGACCGCATAGCGCATTTCTTTGACGGGGTCGATATGGCGCGCCAGGCGGCCAAGCAGAAGGCGTTCTTGACGTATGCGTTCGGCGGGCCGAACGATTACACGGGCCTCGACATGCGCCGGGGGCACGCCCACTTGGTGCAGCGGGGGCTCAACGACAGCCACTTTGACGCGGTGGTCGAGGATCTCGGCGCGACGTTGCAGGAAATGGGGGTGGCGCAGGACCTGATCGATCAGGTTGCCGCAATCGCGGAGAGTACGCGTAACGACGTGCTGGGGAGGTAGGAGCGGCGGTCGCCTGGTACGCTCGGTTTGACGCGCAGGCGCGCCATGCACGACATTCATTTCCAGAACGAGCGGTATGCCGCGCGGGAGGGGGAGAGCGTTCTCGATTGCCTGCTGCGGAACGGTTTCGCCATGCCACACTCCTGCAAGAGTGGCGTCTGCCAGTCGTGCATCATGCGGGCGGTTAGCGGGACAATACCGGCGAAGGCGCAGACGGGCCTGCGCGACACGTTGCGAGCGCAAGGATACGTGCTGGCGTGTTGTTTCGTTCCGGAGGGTGACGTCGAGATAGCGCTGATCGACACGGCGCTGCTGCGCACGCCCGGGTCTATCGAATCAATCGATCCGCTGAATGCGACGGTGGTGCGCGTGCGAGTGCGCACGGAAAAGCCGATCGAATACCGGCCGGGTCAATACGTCAATCTAGTGCGCGCGGACGGGCTGGTGCGAAGTTATTCGCTTGCGAGTGTGCCCGAGGAAGACGAGTTGCTCGAACTCCACGTCGCGGCGGTGCCGGGCGGAAGGATGAGCGGGTGGATGCACCGGCGCGACGGGTTGGGCGCGCAGGTCGCGCTGTTGGGGCCCGTGGGGAATTGCTTCTACGTTCCGGGGAACGCACACCAGCCGATATTTCTTGCGGGTACGAATACCGGGCTCGCGCCGCTCTACGGCATTGTGCGCGATGCACTGCGCCGGGGACACGAAGGGCCGATTCATCTGTTTCACGGCGCGATTCGGCCGGAGGGGCTGTATCTTGCCGACGAACTGCGGGCGATGGCGTCGCGGAACGCAAACGTTCACTACTACGCGAGCGTGCTTCAGGGCGAGGCGGATGGTGTCGCGACCGTACCGCTCGATCAGTTTAGCCTACAGACCGTTCCGAAGCTCAGCGGACACAAGGTCTATCTGTGTGGTCACCCGGACTTCGTGCGGATCATGCAGCGCAAAACGTTTTTGGCTGGGGCATCCCTCAGCGATATCTACGCGGACGCGTTCGTGCCGAGTCCGGAGTAGGCGAAGGCGCATCAAGACGGATGACCTGAGCTCGAATGCGTAAAGTACGCGACGCGATCGAAGTTCCCGTCTTGTAGCGGAGCCGGCGAATCGAGCGAAGTGGGCCAGTCTAAGGACTCCAGTTCTTCTTCCGTCCGCACCTGCGGCTGGTCGGGCGGCGGTATATGGCTGAAGTGCATGCCCATAACAAGGAAGCCGACAAGACCGAAGTAGAAGAAGGCCATGGTAAGGCGTTGGCTGCCGGAGAGCTCGAAGAAGCGGCGTTCCTCGTCGGTGCGCTTGCGGAACAAGGTGACGAGACGGGGCAACGCGAGCGCGATGATGAGGAAGCAGATGAAGTTCGGGCGGAGCACGGCCAGAGTCCCGATGATGAGCAGGCCGACGATCCACAGCCACGGCGACAGCGCGGTCGCAATGCGGCCGCCATCGAGCGGGGATATGGGTGCGAGGTTGAAGAGATTCAGGAAGAACCCGGTGTAGGCGAGGGCGCGGAAGATCGGTTCTCCGGTGGCGAGGAAGATGATCTCGCAGACGATGGCGCCGAGCGTTCCCAGTATTGGTCCACCGATTCCAACCCATGCTTCGATCCATGCGTTTTTCGGCGCGTCCTTGAGGGCGATGACAGCGCCCATGAACGGGATGAAGACGGGCCAGCCGGCGTTGAGGCCGAACCGGCGCGCCATGACGAGATGTCCACATTCGTGAATGAGGATGAGCAGGACAAAGCCCGTGGCGTACCACCAGCCCCATTCCATCGCGTAGAAGACGATCGAGAGGATCATTGTGCCGCCGGTTTTGAAAATCAGCGGGAAGAACTTGAGGACGGGGACGAGCAGAAACTTGAATTTGGCGAGAAGTAGGCCGATGGCAACGAGGACGCCGCCAATTGCACCGACATTTCGGGTCGTGTGCTGACTGCCGGGCGAGTGGCGATCGCCGGGAGTAGGTTGTGGTCCGCTGGACTGGGAAAGGTTGTTCATTACGATCCTTGAAGTTACATATGGTGCGTGGTTGGCGGGGCGATCATACCAGAGAATGAGGAGTATGGACTCAACCCGCAGAACGGCGTGAAGGCGGAGCCGCGCGCGAGTCTTGTGTGGTGGGGGCGGCCCTACGAAGCCGGTTTGTACAGCCGAATTTCCTTCGTGTCGTTTGGCGCTGTGACTTCGGCGTAGACCCAGAGACCGTCGCCGACGCGGAGCCAACTGGAGTATCGGAAGGTGGCGAAGTGTTCGCTGGGCGTGGCACTGACCGCGATCGGAGCGCCGGGCGTCAGGTCGATGATTCTGTGCAGGTCAAAGGTATAGGCGATGCCGGTCGCGACGTTGTAGACGGGATCATACCAGGACGTTTTCGATCCTTCGTAAACGAAGAGATAGCCCGCGCCGGTGGGTACGACGGAGGCGGGGCGGACGAAGAAGTCGTGCCAGCCGGCGAGGTCCATGATCGGTTCGTAGGGATTGCCGACGGGGGCCCACTGCTCGCCGTCATCGCTCGCGAAATGGAAGATGCGTTCATTGCGGCGGATATAGCCGATGACGTAGCAGTGATACTTGCCGTAGGCGTGAATGATGACGGGGTCTTTGTATTCGACGGGCTGCTGATCGCGTTCGTAGGTGCTTTCGCGCGGAACGATAACGGGCCTCGCAGTGGAAGCGACGAATTCGGAGGGGCTGGCGGCGTCGTCGAATTTGACGATCGACCACGGGCCATTCTTCCACGGGCCGCACGCGTAGAGTTTGAACTTGCCGGTGTTCGGATCAATGAGGAGCGCAGGGCGTTCAAAACCGGGGATGGGGACTTCCTCGCGCTTGATGCTCAGGACTTTCTCAAAGCGCTCGCCATCGTCGCTGCGCACGATGCGAACCTCGTATCCGCGAAGGCCACGTTCGCCTTCGCCGGTGCGCATGCGGCAGGCCATCCAGAAAGTTCCGTCCTTGTCGCGAACCACCGAGGGCGCACCCGCCCACCATTCGGCTTCGTCTTTGTCGGGCTTGAGTACGGTGATGCCGGGGGCGTTGAGTTGTCTCGCGATGGCGCCGTGATCGGCGGCGGCGAATGGCAGTGACTGGGGCGGCTCGCCGGCGCGCGCTAACGGGCCCAGCGCCATGAAGAAAAATGCGGCGGTGCGGCGCATTGTTATCATTAGATTACCAGATCGTCTGGGTCACTGAGCGGAATCTTGTCCTGGCAACCGGGGCATTCCTTCGGGTCGTAGCTCTTGAGCGCGAGGTATGCGAGCGGTTTGTATGGACAATCGAAATTGGCCTCGCCGCCGCTGCGGTCGACGAGGACAGAGACGCCGGCGATGCGCGCGCCGCGCGAACGAAGGTGGTCGATGGTCTTCTTCACCGATCCGCCGGTGGTGACGATGTCTTCGACAACGAGGATGTTGGTGCCGGGATCGAGGCGGAACCCGCGCTTGAGGGACATGCCGCCTGCGCCATCCCTTTCGGTGAACACGGATCGGCATTCGAGATGGCGCGCGGTTTCGTATGACAGGATGATGCCGCCGGTCGCAGGCCCGACGACGAGTTCTATCGTGTCACCGGCCCACTTTTCCGCGATGGCCTTGCAGAGGCGTTCGGTGTAGTTCGGAAACTGGAGCACGCGGGATGCCTGAACGAAGTGCGCGCCGTGTCGGCCGCTGGTGTAGAGGAAGTGGCCTTCGAGCAGCGCGCCCGTCGCGCGGAAGATATCGAGGACTTGTCCGGAGGTCATGCGGTCAATTCCTTTAGTACAAGCGCCACCGCTTCGGCGGGGCTGTCGTGTTTCAGTATGGGGCGGCCCACCACGATGAAGTCCGCGCCTGCGCGGGCGGCGTCGCGCGGTGTGAGGAATCGAGCCTGATCGTCTGCGACTGCCCATGCGGGCCGAATTCCGGGCGTGACGATTAGCGTGCTGCGACCAACGGATTCGCGTACGACCGCAATTTCGTGGGGAGAAGAGACGATGCCATGCGCGCCGCTTTCGTAGGCGAGCTTCGCAAGTCGGGAGACTGTCGTTTCCGCGCCGGCCTTGATGCCGACTTCGTCGCGCAAGACGTCGCTGCTGATGCTGGTAAGTACGGTGACCGCGAGGATGCGGGTTTCCGTACCGTCGACGGCTTCGCGCGCTGCCGCGATCATTTTGCGCCCGCCGCTTGCGTGAACGGTCATCAGGTCAACACCGAGATCGGCGGCGGCGCGCGCGGCGTGCTTTACCGTGTTCGGGATGTCGTGGAGTTTGAGATCGAGGAAGACGTGTTTGCCAGCGCCGCGGAGTTGATCGACGATCGCGGGGCCGGTGCGGGAAAAGAGTTGGAGGCCGGCCTTGAACCAGGTGCAACCGACGCAGGTGTCGACGGCGCGCTTGGCGGCGTCGAGGGAGTCTACGTCGAGGGCGATGATGAGTTCAGTGGGCATGGCACAAGCCGAAGGACCTAAATGACGGAAGGGACCCAAGGAGTGAGAATGACTTTATCGTGGCGATGGACATAATGGACGCGATGGACCCAATGGACAAGGTAGAAGAAGTTGACTTCGTGGTTGTCTTGGCCACAGCGAGCTTTGTGGCCGAAGTTGTATTCGAAACCGAGATGGTGCGTACGAATCCAAATGGCATTTCGCTACACTCTCATCGCGCCAATGAGATCGTTAACGTCAGTGATCGAATGCCGCACGAGATAATCCTCGATACCTTCGAGCACGCGCATGGCGGCGTCGGGTTGGCGGAACGTCATTGAGCCGATGGAAACCGCAGTGGCGCCGGCAAGCAAGAATTCGATGGCGTCGTCCGGGTGGCAGATGCCGCCGGTGCCGATGATGGGAATCTTGACAACGCGGTGTGCGTCCCAAACCATCTTTACGGCGACTGGGCGAATCGCGGGGCCGCTGAGGCCGCCGACGATATTGGAGAGGCGCGGGCGGCGCGTCTCCGCGTCGATGGCCATGCCAAGCAGTGTATTGATGAGGCACAACGCATCTGCGCCAGCGGCCTCCGCAGCGAGGGCGGGTTCCGTAATGTCCATGACGTTTGGCGTGAGCTTGATGATGAGGGGCAATCGCGTTGCGGCGCGGATCGCGCGCGTGTAGTCCTCGACACAGCGCGGGTCCTGTGAGACGAGCACTGCGCCCTTGGCTTTGCGGGCGTCGTGTACGTTTGGGCACGACAGGTTCGCCTCGATGGCGTCTGCCGCGCCGGCTTCGTCCAGACGGCGCGCAAGTTCGACGTATTCATCGGGGAAATGGCCGTAGATATTGGCGATGATCGTAGCGCCTTTGGCGCGAAGGAACGGGAGTTTGTCGTTGAAGTAGGTTTCAATGCCGACGTTCTGCAGGCCGATAGCGTTGAGCATGCCCGCAGGTGTTTCGACGAGCCGTGGCGGTTTGTTTCCGGCGCGGGGCTTGAGCGAAAGGCTCTTGGTTGTGACCGCGCCGAGGCGGCCGATGTCAAAATATTGACTGTACTCGCCGCCATAGCCGAAAGTGCCCGACGCAACGGTGACGGGGTTCTTCATCTTTAGTCCGCCGAGATCGATGGCCAGATTGGGCATCGTGGCGGTAGCAGTTCCCGTGATCATCGGCGGCGCCATCGCGTTGGCTGGGCTGTGTCTATGGGAGCAATGGGGGTCATGGGAACTATGGCGCGCGCTCCCGCCACAGCGCTAGTTGGTTTTTGCGGCAGGGGAGCCCCCTTTGTATGCCACGTTTCCACTTTCATCTTCAAATTTGGAGCCGTCGGGCAGGACGGCGAGATGGGCCTCGAAGAAAATGCGCTGGACCGCGGGAAGCGACTTGGGCGAGAAGTTGCTTGCCTTGAGGATTCCTTCGTAGAGCGCCCACCGGTCGGCGTTTTCGCCGAGCACGAGCTGGGCATTGCGGTCGCGGTCGCGGCTGGACCCGAAGTGCTTGTACTCGCGGGTGCGCAAGATGGACACGAGACCGTTATTGGCCTCCATGAGGTGGCCGGTTTCGAGGAAGGCCTCGATTAGGTGTGCGCGCGCGGCACGCGTGCGGATGGCTTGCTTGATCGCGTCCGTTTCGACAACGACAGCGCCGCGATTCTTGATGTCGGGCTGTCGCTCCTTGTTGTGAATGGCCTGTTCGATTTCGGCGGCGACGGCCTTGACGTCGTCAACCGGCAAGTCGGCGTAGTCCGGCGCGACGCGCATGAACGTGTGGCAACCGGTCAGACACATAGCAATGGCGACGGCGAATGCGAGATGCTTCACGGAGTGTCTCCTAGAACGTGAAGGGAAAGGCGGAAGTATACACCGCGCGGCACGGGATGAGAAAACCGCAAAGACGCGGCATTAGGCTTGTGCGAGCGCAAGTGTGTCGAGCGTTGCGGGGTCGACGACTTCGACCACTTGAACCGGGGTCGAGCGGACGACAAGGTCGTAGAGTTCCTCGACTTCCTCCATCTTCATGCGCGCGCAGCCGTTCGAGGAGAACGAGCCGACGGTCGTGGGGTCTGGCGCGCCGTGAATGCCGAGGTCTTTTGGGAGCCCCTCCTGTACGGGAACCATCGGCATCCACCGGGAGCCGAGCAGATTGCGCGGGTCGCCCGGGGGTATCGGGCCTTCGCCGGGCTTGTGCCAGACGGGGTCCTTTTCCTTGTTACCGATCTTGAATACACCGAGGGTCGTCTCATGACCGGGTTTGCCGAGGCCGCACGAATATCGCTTGAAGATTCCATTCGAGTCGAGCAGGAATATGCGGCATTTGGAGCGCTCGATAACGATGCGAAAGTCCTTTGGCGTCCACTTCAGGCGCTGGCCGAGGCTCAGTTTCGTGTCGGCTTCGATTCCGTTGGCGCGGGTGAGCAACCCCTGCGTAGTGTTTAGCTTGATGCCAATGGAAGTCAGGTTGTCGCCTTTCTCAACCGTGTACACTTTGCTCTCCGGCGTCTCGTTGGGCGAGAACACCAGGGCGATGTTGGCGCGGCCCATTGCGTCGATGGCCTCGTTCCAAGCCGGGCTGTCCCATGTCGCCGACTTGGCGGCCTCGGCGTAGAGATCGCGCGCCTCGGATATTTTGCCGTCCTTTTCGGCCTGCCGGGCGATGCCGCTGAGCGCGGGTGCGCGGAATTCGGCGGGGGCATTGGCGCGGATGTCGTTATAGACGGCGAGAGCTTCCTGGGTCTTGCCGTCATCTTCGAGGAGCCTGGCATACTGCGCCAGAGCACGGGGGCGTTCCGGGCTCGCGGCAAATTCCGCCGTGATGCGCTTGAGGGATTCGATAGCGCTCGCGCGGTCGCCAGCGCGGGCATCGAGGTCGGCGAGCATCATGAGCGCCGGTACGGCGATTTGTGCGTCCGTCGAGCCTGCCGCAAGGGGGCGCAGGGCATCGCGCGCCTCGTTTGACTTACCCTCTTCGAGGAGCGCGCGCGCCGTATCGAGCGTCGTGGGGGCGGTCGTCTGGACAGCCTCGACGCCGCCGCCGGAGAAGATACGGGTCACGCCCCAATACCCGCCGTAGGCCAGCGCGCCGACGGCGAAAATGCCGAAGACTATCTTAAAGATGCTGGGCTGTTTCTTCTGCTGGCGAATTAGAGGAGGCATGTCGTTACCCAATATGTTGGGGTGTCACCCGCTACGCATTCAGGATACATGAAAGGCTGCCGAGTGGCAAGGCCACTCTCGGGATCAAAAACGCACTTCGTACCCCACGCAGAGGTGCGGCTCGAGGGGGTGTTTTTGCAGGACTTCGTATCGCTCCTTCACGAGCGGCCACTCTTCGGGCAGGCACACGCCATAGACGTACTCGATCCCGATTTGGCGCTCACCGAGTAAATCCTTCATGGCTTGCGTTGGTTTCATGCGAAAGCGGTAGTGCCGGCCTATCTCGGGCATGCCGAGCCTCTGGTAGAAACGCTGCGCGTTGCGGTCCTGGCTCCAGTATTCGAGGCGCCGGATTCCCTTCGCTCTGGCACTTTCAATGGTGGCGTCGATGAGGCGTTTGCCGAGGTTGCAGCCGCGGAATTCAGGGAGGCGGCCGAACTCGCAGACGTAGCCGCCGCGGCTGTCGCGCAGGTAACAGATTTCACCGGGTTCGTTTTCGTACTGGCAGTCGGTTAGGCCGATAATGCAGCCGTTGTGCAGCGCGACGAGCCGGGTGCTCGAGTAGCCCTCGTACGCCGGGCGCTCCTGGATGCAGTAGTTCCACGCGTGGGACTGGGTCATGATGATCGCGTGGACGCGCATCCACTCGGCTTCGTCTTTGGATTCGTAATCGCGAATTTCGATTTGCATGGCCGGATTCTACACGCGGACGCGCATGCACGCACATGGACGCGCGCAACTTGATATACTGCGCGCGGGTAGGGTCGAGGGGAGGAGGATTCCGATGCGCGTGCAAACCTTTGTGGGAAAGGTTTCGATGGAGTCGCTGCAGCAGATGGAGGAACACATCAACGAGTGGCTCGCGGAGCACAACGTCGAGCCGAAGCACATCAAGCAATCCTTCGGATATGAGCGCGGCCACCAGTCCGCCGTGCAGGAACCGGTTATCGTGGTGACCGTCTGGTACTAGGCGACGTTATGACCACCGCGCGACGGCGTTTTCCCGGAGCGCCTTGTTCGCAAGGTGGGCCGCGTTCGCGGCACTGACGCCCGCCTCGACGGGTGCGTTGGGCGCCTTGCGCGAACGGATGCACTCGAGCCAATTGCCGAGGTGTAGCAGCTCGCCGTCGGGTTGATCGTAGAAGTCCTGTCCGCGCGCACCTGTCCCCACAACTTTTTCCTTATACTCGATCTTCCGGTCGTATTCGGGGTGGATTTCGTAACGGCCACGATCGCAGTAGAGCGTCGCTTCAGAACCCATGTATTCCATCATCGCCGCGTTGCGCGCGTTGTAGAACGTGCCTTCGTAGTAGACCTGCACTTCGGGGTCGTTGTACTGCATGAGCGTCTGGACCGTGTCCGGCGTTTCCCATTGGTCCTTTCGGTTGAACCAGTTTCCGATGCTGGTGGCGACGTCGGGGTGGTCCAAATCGAGGAACCAATGCGCGACGTCGATGAAGTGGACCATGAGGTCCGTGAATACGCCGCCGCCAAAATCCCAGAAGAAGCGCCAGTTGCGCATCTTGTACGGATCGAAGGGCTGGTCCTTCGCGTTGCCAAGAAAAGCTTTCCAGTCGACGGTGTTTTCGGGGATGCTTGGAATGACCTTCTTGGTTGGCCCGGAGTTTCGGTTCCACGTGAGGTGGACCTTTCTTATCGTGCCCAATTGGCCGGACTTGATGATCTCGCGGGCTTCGGCGAGGTGGGGCATGCTGCGCTGTTGCATGCCGACTTGTACAATGCGGCCGGTTTTGTTCTTAGCGTCAGTGACCGACTGGCCTTCGGCGATATCGTGCGTGAGCGGCTTCTCAACGTATACGTCCTTTCCGGCCTCACACGCGTCGATGGTGATCGGCACGTGAAGATGGTCGGGCGTAACGACGAGGACCGCGTCCACGTCCTTATTGGCGAGCAGATCTTGATAATTACGCGTTGCCTGCGCGTTGGGCTCCGCGAATGTCTTGCCGCGCTCGAGGTTGACGTCCCACGTGTCGCACACGGCGATGACTTTAACGCCGGGCATGTTCGTCAGGCGCTCCATCAACTGGCCGCAACGGCCGCCCGTGCCGATAAGACCGATATGGATGGTTTCATTCGCGGGCAGTCCCGCGGCCGAGGCGCGGTAGCCGCCGATCAATGCGCCGGTTGCCGTAACGCTTACGGTCTTAAGAAACTCGCGTCGTTTCAGCGGAGTATGCACAAATGCAGCCCTCCATCGGGTTCACATGAATGGATTGAGAACTCTTACACCGGCCCTCTGAAAATCGCCCACGTTTCTTGTCACGACAACAAGATTGTGGGTGAGTGCTGTCGCCGCAATCATACTGTCCAGGGCCGGCAGCCGCTTTCCTTTTTGGTTCATTTCTACCACAAGGCGCGCCCACCGCTCGCCTATTGTGCGATCCCACGGTAAGCACTTGACCGCACGCACAACAGTTTCAAACCAGGACTCGAGCGCAATACGTTTGCGTCCGTGCGGCAGGGACAAAACTCCGAGTCGAATCTCCCCAAGTATTATGGGATCGATAACGAGTGCCTGCTCGTGGCTGCGAAGCCACGCAACAACCCTCGGGTCTGGCGATTGGCGCATGGTCTCACTTAAGACGTTTGCGTCCACAAGGTAGTTCATTTGAGGCGGGCGTTCCAAATGTCTTCCGTGGTCTCCGATCGATCCAGTGAAACAAACCAATCCTTTACAGGGCATGCGAGCAACAGATCGACCAACCCCTCATTGCGGCGTCGCGCTTTACGCTTCAGCTTGTATTCCCCTTTTCCTATTCGTTCGATTTCGAATTGCTGACCGGGCTCGATGCCATCCATCTTGCGAAGTTTCGCTGGAAGAACAATCTGACCTTTACTTGAGATGGAAGTATTCATGAGAAGTAAGATAACATCTTACCTTCCGGATATCAAGCGACTTGTAGAGGTCACGCTCGATGCTCTCCCGCTACTTTTCGCACGATATTCGCGGCGAGTTCGCAATGTTCGGGCGTGTACTTCTCGCAGAACGTAGACCAGCGGATGAAGCTCTTCATGAAGTCGCGAGCGGTGGGGCAGGCGTCCGCAGAGAAGGTATGGGCGCGCGACGCGGGCGGGTTCGAGTATGGGTACGCGTTGCCGCGGGCCATTCGTTGCAGACACGTCATTGACGCGGGCAACAGATAGTACTCGGCCATGCCCGCGCCAGGGATGCCCGCGTCGGAGAGTCGCGCGCCAAATTCTTCCGTCGAACATTTGAAGGCCTTGGGATCGATTGTGAACCCGATCATCCAACATGAGAATACAGTCTGGTATTCGGGTATCGGCAATGGCGTGATGCCGGGGATTTCGGCAAATAGCTTGTAGAGGAGCCGCGCCATCTTGTCGCGCTGGGCTACCTGATCGCGGACAATATCGAGCTGCGCGAGGCAAACGGCGGCCGTGCATTGCGGCATGCGATACGAGTAACCGATTTCGGAATGCGTGCGGCCGAAATGCGGGACCATGTCCGAGGCGCGGTTGTGGCCCATATAGCGCGCTCGCTCGTGTAGCTTTTCGTCGTTTGTCACGATGCAGCCGCCCTGATCCGCGCCCATCGTCTTCTCCGCGTCGAAAGAAAAGCCCGCTGCATCGCCGAGGGTTCCGGCGAAGCGGCCTTTGTACTGCCCGAAGGTCGCCTGGCAACAATCTTCGAATACCAAAAGGTTGTTTTTCTTCGCGAGTTCGTTGATAGGGTCCATATCGTTGATGAGGCCGGTGAAATGGACGCAGAGGATCGCGCGTGTGCGTTCCGTGATGAGCGGCGCGATGGTGTCCGCCGAGAAATTGACGGTGCCAGGCGCGGCGTCCGCGAACACGGGGATGACGTGTTGTGCGAGCAGCCCCTGAATGGTGCCGTAGTCCGAGATCGGGCTGACGATGACTTCGTCGCCGGGCTTGAAATCGCACGCGAGCGCGAGGACATGGAGTGCCGGGGTGCAGCCGGGCGTGGCGATGCAGTACTTCACGCCGAGCGCTTCGGCGAAGGCGCGTTCGAAGCGGCCCATCATGTCGATGGTGAGGCCGGAGTCGATGACCTCCTGCACGTACTTCGCCGCGTTCGGGCCCATGGTGCGCGGAAAAGGATTGGGCAACGGGCCGGTTTGGCCGAGCATGGTGGCGGCGATGTGTAGGGCGAGCGAATTCTCAACCATCATGCACCTCGATTCGCGTTGATAGTCCTTCCCGCCTCGACGGGGACGGGACGATCATCTGGCGATTAATGCAACTGGCGACAAACGTGACAACCCTTCAGCCCCCCAATGTGGAAAGCTGTCATTCCGTATACGGGCGAAATCGCCCGAACTTGACACCATGCCGCACCTTTGCGAACTGAAGTGCGAATCCTACAGTATGCTAGTCGCTGGCAAAGTGCCGTACAACATGCTGGCCACTGGTCCAAGAATCTCGATTTGAAATCTCGAAATGGAGGAACCACGGGCGTACAGGCACGTAGTATTGGTCGCACGCTTGCCTGCATTATCACTTCTTATTCGTAGTCGAGACGCCTTTTTGATCCTTCACGACTTCTTGGATTGTTCGACGAGCCAGTCGACAACGTCATTGGGGTCGGCAAGCCAGACGTCTTCGCCGCCGATTTCTTTGACTTTTTGAAAGCGCTGCTCGAGTTCCTGCGTGGTGCAGTCTTTCGCGGGGTGGATGGGTTTGCCGGGCATGGGGCAGTGGCAGTAATCAACAATCCATCCGCCGAGATCGATGGCTTGGTGGATGCGTTTGTAGGGGTCGAATTCGGAGAAGAACGGCGCGGGATACTGCGTGTGAAGCGGGACACGGCCGAGGCCCATAGGGTCGGAATCGTGCACGTTCACGCGGTCGTAGATTGTGAGGATCGCTTTATAACCTGCTTGCGCAGCGACTTTCATCGCGGGGGGGTGGCCGTCGTTTGTGCCGGGGACCGTGAAGATGGTAATAGGTTGGTCGATCGCGTCTTCGAGCACTTTTCTAGCTTCGACAACTTCCACCTGCGCGTTTTCGTTGGTGACGCCGCAGTGCGTCATCGAGTGGCAGGAGAAGCCCCAGCCTTCTTTCGCGAGCCCGGCGATTTCTTCTTTGCTCAAGATCATCATGCCATGGTAACTGCTGCCGGGGACATTGCGCGGGATGCCAATTTGCGAAGAGACAAGAGCGACGTGGCCGGGGATGCCGTATTTCCGGTGAAGTGGTACGGCGTGGTTCAGGAGTTCCTGCGGACCTTCGTCGTATGTGATCGAATAGACCCAGCGCTTGCCATCTTTCCACGCTGGAGCTTCCGCACCGGCTTTCGTCATTAGAATTGGCGCCACGAGCGCGGCGCCGCCAAGTTCCAAGAAGTGTCTGCGGTTCATTTCTTTTTCCCCGTGTATCTTATCCAGGAGATTTGCGTAACGAGTTGATTCAAGGCCGCGTAGGAAAGCGATGCGTTCGTTGCGTACGCCGGCGTGGAGTTCGAGGGAAAAGTCGCGAGCGTAGCGTCGCCGACCAGGAAGACATTAAAGTCCTTGGAAAGATTCTCGTAGCCCGCGCAGGTGGACTTGTAACACATATCGGTACAGTAGCCAGTGAGCAGGATATGGCGGACACCGTTCTTCTTCAGGAACTCCTTCATAACGTCGTAGCCTTCCTTGTCGTAAATCATGACGTCGTTGGGGTCGACTTCGATGCTCGAAACGACCGGGATGGGCAGGTCCCAAAACCCTTCACCGTTGTAGTGGTCGCCGGAATCGAGACCAGGGAAAGCTTTGAAGTAGTCGACGACGGGCGATTGCTTGCCCAAGGTCAGGGTCTGCGGAAGTGGACCGGCATTGTAGTTGAAACTGTTCAGTTTTTCCGTCAATTCCTTCTTGCCCTGCTCCATCTGTTTCCGGGTCGGCTTGGCACGGACGGAGCGATAGAGCTTGCGGCGGATAGCGTCTTCGTTGCCGGGTTGGCTGTATAAGACGAATTTCACCTTGTTCCTGTATTCCTTGAGAAATGGGTTGAGCACATCGACGATGTGTTTGTGCGAGAGGTCGTTCTTAATCGGAGTACAGAAATCGGCAACGCCCGCGGGTTCCGGCGTGCGCCAGCCCTGGCCATCGTCAATACCCCATGGATGCACAACGACGATGGCAGTCTGATCGCCGCGGAGTTTGTTGGGCATTTCGATGATGCCGCGCGCGTTGTACGAGAAGCGCCACGCGCGGACGTCGAGCGTAGCTTTTTCGTCGTTTACCAGAATGGGCGCTTCGTAGCGCATGACTTCGTGCACCGGCTGGACCCAATCTGGATGATCGGCGAGGATGGGTTGTGGATTGGAAATAGGCGCGAGCGTGTTTTCGTACGTGTAGCTCGCGGCTGGTTCCTCGGCTGCAAACACCACGGCGCTGCACAGCGCCAACGCGCAGATTGTTCTTTGCATGCGGTCATTTCCTCACGGTTTGGGAAGCGGTTCCTGGCTCTGCAAATAGGCGAACAGATCACGCAAGTCGTCGCCGGATATCGGTGTCACCAGGTTCTCCGGCATCAGGGAAATGCCTGCTTCACGCAGGTCGGCGATGTCGTTTGTCGCGACGGTTGTCCTGATTTCGTTCGCATTGACCAGCGTCACGCTGCCTGGGGTGCGTTCGGCGATGATGCCGTTGAATAACCCGAAGTCCTTGGTTTCCAGCACGTATTGCGTGTATTCCTTGCGGACAGTCAGGTTGGGATCGACGAGACTGACGAGCATGTACTCGCGATCCATGCGGTTGGCCTGCGTAAGGTCCGGGCCGACTTTGAACCCTTCGCCGAAGAATTGGTGGCATTTCGCGCAGTTCTGTTCGAACACCACTTTGCCTTTTGCGGGGGTGCCCGGACCTGCGTTCAGTTCGTTGTTCAATCGCCGCACTTCGGCGAGTTTTTCTTCCGGCGTGCCGGATCGGATCGTTCCCCATGTCTTTTCGATGAGCGCGCGCAACTCGGCGTCATCATGGTTCGCCATGACGCGGACCTGATCGATTGGCACTTCAGCCGGCGCAATGACGCCTTGATTCACGGCGTCCGCCAATGTCTTGCACCACGGTGCGCGCGTGGCGAGCACGTCGCGCACTTTTCCTTTCATCGCGTCGTCGAAGGACGGGTACAGCCGGATCAATTCGGCGCCGATGGAATCGCCGGAAACGTGGCGCAACGCAGTCAGTGCCGCCTGCTTTGTTGTCTCGTTGGTGTTGCTCGCCAGCACCCGCAGCAAGACCGGCGCGCTATCCGAATTGCCAAATTCGCCGAGCAGCGTGATACCCAGCACTTGCGCATCGCTTGCCGCCGAATTCCCCGCGAGGGCGAGGGCGTGCGCGTACGCCTCCTTGTCTTCAAGGCGCATGGCAATACGCAGCAGGATCGGGTTGTCCCTATTCTGTTTCTCCCGCCAACGCGACACCAGCAGTACACGCAGTCGCTCGTTCACCGGCGTGACCGTATGCGCAGCCGGCGCGTCGCCCATGGAATGTTGCGCGTACGCTGCGAACAGCGGGCCGGGCGCCTCTGCGGGCGCAGGACGTTGCCGATCCTTGATTCCCGCATCCAGCGCCGTCAATACGGCTTCCTCATTGCCCCATTTGCTCGCGATTCCAACGAGTTGGGCGCATGCGCCGTCGCATTCCTCGTAGCCTTCCGAAGCGTATCGCCGAATCAGGCTGGGAAGGAGCGTCGCCCTAATCCAGGCGGAATCGGTATCGGGCCACGAGCCGAGCGTTTTCATGATTGACTTGGTATCGGCGACTGCATGGCGTTCGACTGCCCACCACATCAACAACGGCAAATGGGGATCGTTCGCTACGTCGTTATTGCTGGCCATGCTCCAGACAATGGCGAGACCCGCTTCCGAAGACAACCGCTTCGCGGTGCACGCGAGTTGGCTGCGCACGGTCACGTCGGTTTCGGTGTCGGCGAGCGAAGCGAGCATCGATGCTGACTGCGATGAAATGGTGTCCGCATCCCCTAAGTACCGAACGGCCCATTTCCGGACCGGCGCAAGACGATGATGCAGGAGTTGTTGCGAGTACGTTTCGTCAATACCGCCGCTGACGTACAGTGCGAAGAGGCTGTTCATCGTCGTGCGCGGATCGCCGTTTCGCTCAATCTGATTTCGCAGGCGTGCGTACGACGATTTGTCTTTTCGTTGCGCAAGATGAACGAGCGCCCGGCGCACGTACCACTTGTTTGGATTCTCGAGTGCATCGACGAGCTTCTTCGTGGATTGATCGCGGAGGTCGAAACGTTTGCCCGGCCGCATGCCTTCGGTTACAACGCGATAGATGCGGCCGTTCGAGCGGTCCCATTCGGCGTCGGGATCGGGATGCGCGGTGCGTTTGTCACACCAGTCAGCGATGTAAATTGCTCCGTCGGGACCAAGCGTGAGATCGCTTGGGGCGAACCACGTGTCGTTGCTGTTGAGGAATTGGCCCATAGTGTGGGTCTCGAACGTCGAACCAGTGCGCTTCAACTCGCTGACATACGCGTCGTGCGTGAGCAGATTCCCGAAGACGTACTTGCCTTGGAATTCGGCGGGGTATGCGTCCGCTTCGTAGATGGTGCCGCCAACGGCGACATGGCCGCCCTGCGGGTTGTGGTTCGTCATGTGTTCGAAATAGCCGTAGGTGTACGGATTGTGCAGGGCGCCGTGTTTGCCGAATTGCTTCCAGTAGTACGCGCCTTGTACGCCGTGCAGTGCGATGTACGGGCCAAAGTTGGTGCTCGAGAAAAGATTTCCCTCCCAATCAAAGTCAAGGCCCCACATGTTTCCGCCGCCTTCGCAGAATAATTCGAATTTGTGCGTGACTGGATGATAACGCCAGATGCCTTGCTGGAATTCGATCCCGTTGATGCGCGCCGTGACGGTGCTGCCTTGATTGCCGTAGAGCCAACCGTCGGGGCCCCACGTGAGCGAGTTCGCTACGGAGTGGGCGTCTTCCATGCCGAAGCCGGTAACAAGCACCTCGGGATCGCCGTCGGGAACGTCGTCGCGGTCCGTATCGGGGTAGAAAAGAAGATAGGGCACTTGAATGACAAACACGCCGCCGTAACCGAACGCGAATCCGGTGCAGAGATTGAGGCCTTCGAGAAAACTCTTCGATGAATCCACGCGGCCGTCGCCGTCGGTGTCTTCGAGAATGGTGATGACGTCGTCGCCACGCGGGCCGTGGGGCGGAGGTTCGGGCATGCGGTCGTATTCGGTGCGGGAGTAGCGGTCGACTTTGACGCGCTTGAGTCCTTCAGGATTCGGATATTGCATGTATTGCACGACCCAGAGGCGGCCGCGGTCGTCGAATTCCATGGCGACGGGCTGGCGCACCAAGGGTTCGCAGGCGACGAGTTCGGCGCGGAAGCCGGGCATGAGGGACATTTTCGACGGGGCGTCTTCGGGTGCGTAGCCCTGGGCGTAGACGCAAAGCGCGGCGGCGCACGTGGCGGCAAAAAAGCGCAACGCGCTGAAGAAATTGGATCGACGCAGCATCCCACGATTATTCGTGAGAATCCCTCGAAGATTCAATGCGCTGCCGGCCAAATCGGCATCCCCCGCCGCCGCAGTGCAAATCGTCGCACAAACGAACGAGGTTAGAGTGTCGAATAGGTCCAGCTCACGGGCTTGCCGTCGCGATAAGGCATGACGCCGTGGAACTGCCGCGGGTCGTTGGAAAAGACGAGGGGGAGGAAATGGCGGTCGCCTTCCCAGAGGGGCAATTCGAGAACGCGCGAGACGTCTACCCATTCCAACGTGCCCTCGTCGTTTTCATGAACCGGTTCGCCTTTGATTTCGTCGATGAGGAAAACGAAGCCGAACCAATCTTCGCCGCCTTTGCCAAAGCCCGGCCAACTCACTGTGCCGCGCAGGGCAAGATTTGTGCATTCGACGCCGGCTTCTTCGCGAATTTCTCGTTTGATGCAGGCGACGACGTCTTCGTCGTCGTGGACTTTTCCACCGAGACCGTTGTATTTGCCGAGGTGTTGATCGCCGCCGCGCTTATTGCGGTGAACGAGCAGCACGCGGTTGCGGTCCGGCGACATGACGTAGCCGAGAGTTGCTAGAATGGGTGTGTAAGGCATAACGCCACAATACCACAATGCATTCGTCGTGCCGCGCTATCCGCGCCACGAATCGTTAGGAGTCGCTATGTCATTTAACGCGGACCGTTATGAGCGCATGCAGTACCGCCGGTGCGGGAAGTCAGGGTTGATGTTGCCGCTGATATCGCTGGGGATGTGGCACAACTTCGGCGGGAAGGCCGATCATCAGACGTGTGTCGAAATTATGAAGGCCGCGTTCGATATTGGGATCAATCATTTCGATCTCGCGAACAACTACGGACCCCCGAAAGGATCGGCGGAAGAGCGGGTCGGCAAGATTCTTCGCGAAGAGTTTGGGGCGCATCGCGACGAATTGATCGTATCGTCCAAGGCGGGGTATCGGATGTGGGACGGTCCGTATGGGGAATGGGGCAGCAAGAAGTATCTGGTGGCGAGTCTCGATCAGTCACTGAAGAGATTGGGCCTCGACTATGTCGACATTTTTTATCACCACCGCCCCGATCCCGAGACACCGATTGAGGAGACGCTGGGCGCGTTGGATCTTATCGTGAGGCAAGGCAAGGCGCTGTATGCAGGCGTGAGCAATTATCGCGGCGCGGATTTCGTGCGCGCGGTAAAAACAACGAAGCAGCATGATTGGGCGCCGGTCACACTGCATCAACCGGTGTACAACATGACGAACCGGTGGATCGAAAGGGACTTGCTGAAATACACCGACTCGCACGGCACGGGCGTGATTGTGTTTAGTCCGCTGGCGCAAGGGCTGTTGACGGCGAAATATCTCGATCCGGCGGCGCCCATCCCCGCCGAATCGCGGGCGGCGGACCCGGACGGCTTCTTGCGCGAAGACCAGGTGACGCCACAGCTTGTGGAGAAGGTGCGCGTGCTGGCCAAGAAGGCCGAGGTGCGCGGGCAGTCGATGGCGCAGTATGCGCTGGCGTGGACGCTGCGCGACCCGCGCGTGACGAGCGCGATTATCGGCGCGAGAAGCGTTCAGCAGGTGATCGATTGCGCAAGAGCGATTGAAAACCTGCACTTCAACAATCAGGAGCAGGCCGAGATCGATCGGTTGTTTCCGCGATGACGTGAGGACGGCCCGGCGCCGGAATCACCCACCCGGTCAGCGGTAAATCGCCGGCGGCGCCGGCTTGTTTTGCAGCACCTTTTCAATCTTTTCCATGACGGCATGGGTCAGTTTGGGGACGACCTTCAGCGCCTTCATGTTTTCGTGGACTTGCTCCGGGCGCGTTGCGCCGGTGATTACAGTGCTGACGTGAGGATTCTTCAGGCACCACGCGAGGGCGAGTTGGGCCATAGTGCACTTTAGCGACTTGGCGATGGGTTCGAGCCCGGCCACTTTCGCAATGCGTTGTTTCCCTTCTTCGGACTCGAACTCTTTCCGTAGCCATTCGTAGCCTTTCAGCGATACGCGCGATCCTTTCGGAATCCCTTTCGCGTACTTGCCGGTGAGCATGCCGCTGGCGAGCGGACTCCACGTCGTGAGGCCAAGTCCGATCTCGTCGTAGAGATTCACGTATTCTTTTTCGACCCAGTCGCGCTTGAGCATGTTGTACTCGGGCTGCTCGACTGTCGGGGGAATGAGGCGCTCGCGCCGCGCGATGTGGCAGGCGTTGATCAGTTGTTCCGCGGTCCACCAACTTGTGCCCCAGTAAAGCGCCTTGCCCTGATTGATGAGATAGGTCATCGCGCGCACCGTCTCCTCGATGGGCGTGCGACAGTCAGGCCGGTGGCAGAACAGCATGTCGACATAATCGAGCTGCAACCGCGCGAGGCTTGCCTCCGTGCCTTCGATGAGACGCTTCCGAGAGACGCCGACCTGATTCGGGCCTTTGCCCGCCCAGAAGATTTTGGTGGAGACAACGATTTCGGACCGCTTCCAGCCCATGCGTTTGAGCACGTTGCCCATGACGGTCTCGGAGCGGCCTTGCGCGTAGGCTTCGGCGTTGTCGAAGAAGTTCACGCCGGATTCCCATGCCGCCTTCATGCAGTCTTCGGCAGCGGATTCGACGACCTGATCCCCAAAGGTCACCCACGATCCAAAAGAAAGCTCCGAAACTTCGAGTCCGGATGCGCCAACGTTACGGTAGTTCATGTTGCGGTGCCTTTCTGCTATTCCTGGTGAGCGGGAATCCTAATCGTATTCGTCCGCGCATTCGAGTTCCTCGTAGGGAAAACGACGCAAGGGACGAAAAGGACCGAAACGACACAGACTGTGACTTGCGCGCCAAGCGCATTTATCGGACATTCGATTGCGACTGTACTGACGAAAACAGGAGAGGGTGGTTCGCATTTGGGGGAGCAAGAAAATTCAGCATGGGGACCGAATTTCCGCTTTCGGCCCCCGGCGAACACGAGGAGGTCTGAATCCCCCGTTTGGGGTTAAGCCGCTGTCACTCCGCGGAAGACGGGCGTGTAGTCGGGAAAGACTTCCGTGAGGTTCGAGTTGCCAAGCCGGTATTGCACGATTTCAGCCAGAATATCGCGGTAATCGATGGTGATATTGAGGTCCTGTCCCTGGAAGAGTTCGTCGTCCTTTAGTCCCGGCCAATCGGCAAGGACGCGCCCGCCGTCGATGTTGTTGCCGAGGAGCATCATCAGGCCGCCGAATCCGTGGTCCGTGCCGGCCGTGCCATTTTCCCAACAGATGCGCCCGAACTCCGACATCACGACGACGACGTAGTTCTTCGAGGAATCGCCTTTCATGTCCGCGTGGAAGGCAGCCAACGTATCCGCGAGCTCCTGCATGAGATCGGCCATGTAACCCTGGCGCGGTTGCTGTTCGGCGTGCGTGTCCCAGCCTCCGACGTCCGCGGCGATAGCCTCGACGCCGATGCCCGACTTGATGAGCGCGGCGGTGGACTTCATCGAATAGCCGAACCACGAGTCGGGATAGACCGCATCATTCGCGGGGGCGTAATTATCGAAGTCGATCGCCTGGAGCATGTTGAAGGTTGTGATCGTGTTCTCCGCGGTGATCTGCAATTCGGTGGGGCCTTCCGCGTACATGGCGCCGAGCGCGGCCATGCGTTCGTCCACCGTTGCCCAGTAGCCCTCGATACCAAAATCGGAGAGGTTTGGAATCGGAAGCGCGAGCGGGCTTCCGGCCAGCGAGCGTTGCAGTGCCGAACTGATGCCGACGGCGCGCAGGATCGCGTTGGGGTCTGCGGGCGCCGAGGTCATCAGGTGCCTTCCGAGCCACCCGGTGAACAGCGAGGGATCGAGCGGCTTGCCGATTTCCATGACGTACTCGGCCTGGAAGTGCGAGCGCGATTCGTCTTTGCTGCCGGTCGCGTGAACGAACAATAGATCGCCTTGGTTGTATGCCGTCTTCAGGCTCTTCATCGGCTTCGGGATGCCGAAGAAACCGTCGAGATCGGTGCAGGCGTCCGGGCTGCCGCTGTCCGGACGCGGAATATTAAGCGTCGGGCGAAGGCGGTAGTAATCGTTATCGCCGTGTGGGCAACATAGCGTCAGTCCGTCCGCGCCACCGCGCAGAAAGACGGTGATGACAACGTCGCGGCTGCTCGGCGTTCCCGCGTAGGCGACGCGCGGCAACCACATTGGGGCGCCGACGGCGGCCGCGCTCGCGGCGCTGACGCCAATAAACTGCCTGCGCGACAGATGGTGGTATTCGTTGCATCCGCGATGTGTACAACCCTGCATCGTCCAAACTCCTCTAACGCGCTGCCGCGCGTATTAGTACCACTGGAAATTGGAGGAGGAAACGGCAAGCCCGAGCGTTTCCCTGCGCCGCCACTCGGAATCGAAGTCTTCGGAGACGTATGCCTCGAGGATTTCCTTGTCGCTGTTGGTCATCTTCCCGCCAAAGAACGTCGTCTTGAGGCGGTTCATGAACTTTTTCACGTCCATGTCGCCCTCGAAGGCCTTCAGATTGAAGAGGGGATTGTAGTTCTGGCTGTAGATGTACGAGCCGTACCGCCAGCGCGGCAGCAGGCCTCCCGCCCAGAAGTCGAGCGTATCGGGGTACCCGTTGGGCGGGGCCCATTGGTACGGTTCGTGGCCCATCAGCGACAGCGTGTAGCGGATGCCCCAGAAATCGGAGATGGTCGAGGGCACCATGCGGAGCGTCGACATCACAAGATGGTAAGGGCGTTTCAGTTTCGGCAGCGATTGCGCGAGCCACTCCTGACTCAATGCGACCTTCGCCATCTTCTTGATGTCGCCGCCGCTGCTCACATAGGTGTCGGCGATGCTGTCCACGAGCGCCTGCGGCGGGTTGTAACCCCACAGCCAATTCGCGAGTTTGCGACCAATGAACTGGCCCGTGATGGGCGCGTAGTTAGGATCCGCCGTCAAAATGTCAAGGACAATCTCCGCGTCCTCTACGCCCCCTTTCTTGGGAATCTCGCGACCGAGGACCTTTTTCTTCCCTCTGTCGTGCGCCCACCCGTAAAACTTGAACGTGCCCCAGTTGGCGGCTTCGTACTCCCAGACGAACGAGTACCCGGTGAAACAGCGGGCAACTTCCTCGACGTCCTTCTGCGTGTAGTTACCGACGCCAAGCGTATGGAGTTCCATCAGTTCGCGCGCGTAGTTCTGGTTCGGCGCTTCCTTCGAACTGGGATCGTTGTCGAGATAGATGAGCATCGCGGGACTGTGCGCGGAGGCCCACAGCATGTCGGGAAACTTGCCGAGCGCGTGCTTGCGGACCACTTCGCGGGTGTCCGTCGGCAGCACGTAATACATGTAGTCTTTTTCGATATAGATGTTGAAGTGGTCGCGCCAGAACTCGACCATGCGCTCGTAAAGTTGGCGCTTGCTGTACGCGGAACGCACGATCGTCGAGTTAATGGCCTCATAGAAGACTTCGTAGTTGCCCTCGTTCGCGGCATCCGCGAGTTGCTTGGCGCTCCAGTTTAAACTTTGAAAATCGGAGAGCCGATCGTTCAGATCGCCGTCGTCGATCTGGTTGTAGTCGAGTTGGTAATCGAGGTACTCGTCGTAACCCATCTGTTTGGCGAGTTTGAGGTCGTCGGCGCTCGCGCCGTAGGTGCAGCGGTCGACGAGTCGGCGCAAGAGGGGATCGTAGCTCTTGTCGCCACTCTTGTACTGATCGGAGATTTCATCTTCCACCGTCTTCTCGGCGAACGCGGGAATCGACATCGCCGCGCCGAGGAGCGCGGATGGAACCCCTCTTCCAAAGAGAATGTCGCGTCGCGAGGGTCGCGCGGGTGGGGACGGTGCGACCAGTTCGTCAGGTGGCGTATCGGAGGTGGTGAAGGGTTGAAAGAATTCGCTTACTTTCCGCTGGATCGTGGCCTGGATTCCCATGCTCTCACTCCCGTTGGCACATGTGTGTCTCTCGTTGCTCGCGAAGTGGAAAGCACGCAATCGGCGTGCGCGCACAAGCCTGAACTCGGCCCTAAACCGTTCCCCTGGCGCGCGGCTGAGACCACGCGGCGACTGTACCCCGGAGCACAGACCGCCTTCCCCAGCAGCCTACAGCGCGAGAACTATACCATACATTTTGGGATTTGTCACGGGGTATGCAGGCATAAGGCTATCAAAATAAATAGAAAATCGATTAAAACATGATTTACGAGATTGAGCCTGAAGTCGCCTTGGGCTGTGCTGGGACTTGCGCCTGTTTCGTAACTATGAACCCCGGAACGAATTGGGTTATCGTCACGCGCGGTACCGAACCGGCGTCAGCACCGCGTTTGCGGGCTTGGCCGTGTGCAATTCCTGGTCAAACGAGAAGGAGCGAATCATGCGTTTCACAGGCGCCTTGCTTGCCGCGGCGTTCTACGTTTCGGCATTGATAAACCCCGCGGCACGGGCAGACCCGCAACGCGTCTATATCGGTACCTACACGAGCGGCACAAGCGACGGCATCTACGTCCTCGATTTCGATTCAAGCGCCGGTGCGGCCGACAATCTGCGCCTTGCTGCGAAGACCGAGAACCCGTCCTTTCTTGCGAAGCATCCCACGCTTCCCGTGATCTACGCCGTAGGGGAGATGGTTAAGGAACCGGATGGTCCCGGCGGTACGGTCAGCGCCTTTCGCATCGAAGTCTCCGGTGCGTTGACGCTGATCAACCGCGCGTCGTCGGTCGGCGATGGCCCTTGCCACGTGGCCGTCGCGCCTTCGGGCAAGCATGTGGCCGTGGCGAATTATGGCGGCGGCAGCACCGCGCTGCTCCCCATTGACGACACGGGCGCGTTGGGCAGGGCGTCGGCATTCGTCCAGCATGAAGGCAGCAGCGTGAACCCGCAGCGCCAGGAGGGACCGCACGCCCATTCCGTTACCTTCGACCCGAGCGGGAAATACCTCGTCGTTGCCGATCTCGGACTGGATAAGTTGTTGGTCTATCGCTATGACGCGGAGAAAGGCGCGCTGGCGCCAAACGAGAGGCCTGCTGCGCTGAAGCCCGGTGCGGGTCCGCGCCACACGAAATTCCATCCCACATTGCCGTATCTCTACGTCGTGAACGAACTCGATAGCACGGTTACCACGTTCGCCTTCGACGCTGCTTCAGGCGCGGCGAAGCAAATTCAAAACGTTGGAACGCTCCCGGGCGATTTCGCGGAGGCCAGCACCACCGCGGAAATCCGCGTCCACCCATCGGGGGCGTTCGTATACGCCTCGAACCGCGGGCACGACAGCATCTCCGTGTTCACCGTGGAGAGCGCAAGCGGAACGTTGAGCTTGAAGGGACATACGCCAACGGCAGGCAGCACGCCGCGCAATTTCAACCTCGACCCCAGCGGCAAGTACCTCATCGCCGCCAATCAGAAGAGCGATACTATCGTCACGTTTTCGATCGATCAAAAAACTGGCGCACTCTCACCGCTCGGAGAGCCGATAGTCGTTCCCATGCCGGTCTGCGTGCTCTTTCTATAGAATTTCGCTGCGACGTGACGTGCCAGGTGTGCTACGGCACGAAGTCTACAACCAGAGCCTGGTCCAGGTACGGTCCGGCCAACTTGACGAACTCGTCGTGCACCGGGTGCGTGAGGTAGGTGTCGCGGCCCGCTGCGTCGGCGAAGGTGACTATGAAGCAATGGGTGAAGCCCTGCTGGAGCCCCTCGGTGCTGATATCCTTGCCGGATTCGATGCTGCGCACGGTTTCGATGCCGTTCTTCAGATTGTGGAAGGCCGTGCGGACCTTCTCGATGTCGGCGTCGCTCGTGCCCGCCTTGAACTTGAACAACACGACATGTCGCAGGACGCCCGCGTTCTTGGCTTCCTCGTCTTCGACGTGAATGTTTCCCTTGACCGAGATGCAACTCGATAGTAGGAGGACGAGAAGTGCAGACATCGAGGCGATTCGATTCATGGCAGATACCCCCAATACGGTTATGGCATTCAGTGTACATGCGTCCTGTGCAAATTCTCGAAGTTTACTTCCGTCACGCAAGATCCGGCGCGCCGTGTGGCGCCGGGGCGCCGACCGGGGGTCTCCGGCGGTCGCGGGCGGGTTCGACGTCTTCGGGCTCGGGCCATTGTTTGTGTAGGGCCCGATGGGCCAGCCGGCGCGCGTCGTTCGTGATGGCGAGCAGGCTGGGCGTGAAAAGCAGCGTTACGAAGGTTGCAAAGGCCGACCCGGCGGCGATGGAAATGCCCATGGGAATCACGATCTGCGCCTGCAAGTCACGCTCCCATACGAGCGGGCCGAGGCCGATAAACGTCGTGACGGAAGTAAGGAAGATCGCGCGGAAGCGTCGTACGCCCGCCTGGGCCAGCGCGTCATAGACGGGCGTGCCGCCCGCAATGAGTTCGTTGACGCACTCGATAAGGACGATCGAGTCGTTCACGACGATACCTGCGAGCGCGATCAGTCCGAATAGGCTGAGAAACGTGAGTGGGATTCCCATCGCAAGATGGCCGAGCACCGCGCCGACCATCGCGAACGGGATGATGAGCATGATGACAACCGGTTGGACGTACGATCGGAATATCGTCGCGAGAATGACGAAGATGCCGAGCGCCGCGATCGCGAATCCGCGCTGAATGCCCGCAAGCGTTTCGCGGTTGCTTTCTTCAACGCCTTCGACGGTCCATGTCAGGTTGCCGTATTGCGCGCAGAGGCTGTCAAGGTAGTTGGCGCCGAGGTCGGTCACGATTTCGCTGGGGTTCGCCTTGTTGAAGTCCGCGCTCGCGTAAACGGCAATGCGGCGCAGCCCGTTGCTGCCTTTGATACTCGATACGCCGGGCGCGGCGGCAATTTCCGCGACGGACATGAGCGGCACGTCGAACCCTTGGGGCGTGCGAACGCGGACGCGCTCCAATTCCGCGAGGGTCTGGCGTTCGTCTTCGGGGTAGCGGATGCGGACGCGCACGTCGTCGCGCCCGCGTTGGAACCGTTGCGCCTCTTCTCCGTAGTAGCCGGTGTAGAGATGGCGCGCAACCTGATCGAGCGTGAGTCCGAGCGCATGCGCTTCGGGTTTCAGGCGCACCTGGATTTCCGTGCGGCCCGCGCGGAAATCATCGGCAATCTGGTAGACGCCGTCATAGGTTGCGAGTTTTGCCTTGAGTTCGTTTGCGGCGTTGCGGAGAGCGTTTAGGTCCTTGCCTTGCAGCCAAATTTCGATCGGGGGGCCACCCATGCCGATGGTGTCCTCGTGAAACGATTGCTGCACCGCGCCGGGTATCGCGCCGACTTCCTTCTGCCATGCGGCTGCGAGGTCTTGCGAGTGTACGCCGCGCGCACTTGAGTGCAACATTTCGACGGCGATGAAACCGAAATTGGGCTGGAACGAGTTGACGCGCGTGAAGATATTGCGGAGTAGCGGCTCGCCGCTTTCGGTTTTCGTGCGTTCGGCAACGCGCTCGAATGCCCGCCGCGTTTGCTCGACGGCGTCGCGCGTGACTTCGCCCGGAGTGCCGGGAGGGAATTCGACGAACGCATCCAGCGAGTTGCCGTCAACCGGCGGCCAGAATATCACGCGAACGAAACCGCCCGCGACGATGCCGCCCGTCACGAGCAGAACGCTGATAGCGCAGCACAACGTCACGTAGCGATGCCGGATGGCTGTCCGCACTGCGGGCTGGTACATGTGCCGGGCAAACCACTCGAGCCCGCGGGGGAACGCCGCGTGAAACGCGATGAACCGTTGTTGCCATCGCGGGCGCGGTTTTTCCGGCAGGTTCGGGTCCGGCAGGTGATTCAGATGCGTGGGCAGCAGGAACAAGCTCTCAATGGTCGAAACAATCATCGTCGAGATTACGACGATAGGCATGACCGCCACGATCTGGCCCATGATTCCTGGGATGAACGCGAGCGGGATGAAGGCGGTGATCATCGTCATCACCGCGGCGAAGACCGGCGCGCCGACTTCGCTCACGCCCGCGACGGCGGCCTCGAGGGGTCCATCGCCGCGTTGGCGATGCGCAAAGATTGCTTCGCCAAGGACAATCGCATCGTCAACAACGATTCCAAGCACGACGATGAATGCTATGAGCGAAATTTGGTTTATCGTTTCGCCGATCATCCACAGGATGCACAGTGCGCCCGCAAACGACACGGGGATTCCCATCGCTATCCAGAAACTGAGGCGCGTGTTCAAGAAAAGCCATAGGACCAAAACGACGAGAATCAAACCCGAGACGGCGTCTTCCGAGAGTAATGCGATTTGGCCGGTCACGAATTCGGTGTCGTCGAAGCACGGCGTGATGTTAAGGCCGGCCGGCAGTTCCTTTTGCTTGTTCGCGGCGTATTCGCGTGTGAGTTCGGCCTGCGCGAGCGAATCTTCGCCTTTCGCCTTGAGGACTGCGACGTGCACACATGGGTGATCGTTGAAGTTCGAATACGACGGGTTCTCGGTAAACGTGTCGCGAATGTCCGCAACGTCGCCAAGCGTGATAATGTCGCCGCTGGGCGAGGACTTAATGACGACCGCGGCGAAGTCGCGGCCGTTGTACTTGCGGCCGATGGTGCGTATTCGGATTTCCTCGCCCTCGGTGCGAATAGTGCCCGCAGGTAGGTTCAGGCTGCCGCGATAAACGGCCTCGGTCACGTTGTCGAGGGTGAGGCCGTATTCCCATAGCCTCTCCTTCGAAACTTCGATGTTGATTTCGTATCGCCGCGCGCCGTAGACCTCGACTCGCGAAATGTGCGGAAGGCGCTGCAAGTCATCGCGCACCGTCTCGGCCCATTCCTTTAGTTGGCGTTCCGGCAGACTCCCCCACAAGGCCAGATGAATCGTTTCATCCTCGTCGCGCACTTCATAGATTTGCGGTTTCTCGGCGCGCGCGGGAAACGTCGAGATCGAATCGACGGCGTTGCGCACGGAGTCCTTCAGTTTTTCGATGTCGTAGCCTTGTTCGGCCCAAACTTCGACGGACGCAAACCCTTCCCAAGCGGTCGTGTTGTAGTCCTTGACGCCTTCGAGGCCATCGATGGCCGCCTCGATTCGGTGACAAATGCCTTCCTCGACTTCCTCGGGGTCGGCGCCGGGGAAGGGGACTTCGATCGCAATGAGGCCGAGTTCGAACTCCGGCATGCTCTCGCGAACCATCGTAAACGCGGCGATGGTCCCCACCACGAGGATGATGACCATGACAACGTTCGCGAAGACGTTGTTCGCGACGATGGATCGAATGATGTCTTTCATGGCCGTTGCGCGGATTCACCGGATTGAATTGCCAGCAGGGAATTCTCCAGTGGGTTGACTAGCCGCGTGGTAATTACGAGTTGGCCGGGACTTAGGCCACCCGATACGAATACCGAGTTCTTGTCCAGCCGTGCGACCTCAACGGGGACCGTCTTCAAGCGGTTGTCTACCGCCGCGTATATGGTGTTTTCGAAACTGCTGAGCGCGTGCGCCGGGATTTCATATACCTGCTGCATGGTCTTGCCCGGAATCTCGACCTGGCAGAACATGCCCTCGACGAGGGGCAATCCCTCGGCGCCGGCCTTTGCGTCGGCGCCGGATACGCGCACGACGACGGTCAACATGCGCGTTTGGTCGTCGTAGGACTCGACACGCTCGACGCGCCCCTTCCAACAGTGCACGTCTGGCCGCTCCGTCCACCTGACCAAACAATCCACCCGATCGAGATTCGAGAACCACGCGCCGCCTGGGGCCGAATCCGTGCCATCGAACCGCAACCACTGACGCGCGTCGGCGCTCTTGAGCGGCACGCTTAGCTCGAGCAGCGAGTCGTCGGCGATCGTCACAACCGCCACGCCTGCCTGCGCCACCTGGTCTTTCTTTAGGGAGACATCGGTCACGCGCGCGTCGAATGGCGCCTCCACACGGGTCCTTTTAAGGTCGAGTTCGGCGACGGCGAATTGCGCTTTGGCCGATTCGAGCATGCTTTCCGTCTCGCCGATGCGGAGCGGGAACAGCGCGAGGTCGTGCTCAAGTTGGTCGGTTTGGTCCTTGGCCGTGACGTAATTGCGTTCAGCTTCGTCAACGTTGGTTTGCGTTCCAACCTCGTCGGTCATGAGTTCCTTCAGGCGCTCGAATTGCGCCTTCGCCAGGTCGCGGGAGCGAACCATCGCGGCCACACGCGCCTTTTCGTTCTCCCATTCTTTTTTCAACCGAGCCAGCGTGCCTTCGAGTTGCGCTACGTGCGCGCGGGCTTCGTCGGACCGCGCGACATAGGGGTCGCGCTCAATGACGAAAAGCGCTTCTCCCTTCGGGACTATGCCACCGACGAGCAGGTTGGGATGGATTTCGGTAACACGGCCCGAGACCTCAGGGCCAATCTTGACAACGTTGAGGGCCTTGGCTTCGCCCCAGCCCGTGATGGTGACGGGCACATCCTTCGGCTGCACGGCAACGGCTTCCACCTGGATTGGCTTTTCGCGGTCAGTGGGCGCGGCCTCGGCGGGTGGCTTGCGCAGGAGAATGAGCGCAAGGAGCGAGACAATCCCGAGTGCCAAGATTGTCGTCCCGACAGCGAACGGTAGAAAAGCTTTTCGGCGCACGACGTGTGTGACCTCCCCGACACGAGATACTTGATCCCGACTCATCCAGACGCTGATCGGTTTGCTGCCATGCACGGGCAACAAATATGCCAAGCCGCGCAAATCTCACAAGCATATATAAACCAATGCGTTATGCCCGGCGGGCGAAGCGCGGCCGTCAAAAGGTGTTGGCCTACCCCACCGTACTCTGGTCTGTTGGATGAAAAAGTGGCGGCAATCGTTTATTCGAGGCGGGCCCCGGCACGGGTCCCAGGCAAGTACGCGTGGTGCGCCGTCGAATCGACCCGGTGGCAGATAAAAGGCATGTTGCGCGAATGTTGGAACGCTGCTAGATTGCAGACCTATGGTGACGCGTTTCATGCAGACCGGCGGCGCACTTCGCCGTGCAGTAGTCCTACTCTGCGCCGCGCTGGCCCTGACCGGCGCTCGCGCGGACGACCCGCTGGCGGACGTCACTCAGTTGCTCGAGGCCGTCCGTACGCTGCAATCGGATGCGACGGTCCTCGAGGGGCTGACACAGCGGCTCGGCGGCCAAGCCTTCGACAAGAACAACCCGTGGGCTGGACTGCTTCAGGCGTTGAGACCCGAAGGCGCGCAGAACCACTCCGCGGAGACGATTGAGTTCTTCGAGGCGAAGATTCGGCCGGTGCTTGTCCAGAATTGCTTTGAATGCCACGGTCCGGAGAAACAGAAAGCCGGGCTGCGGCTCGATTCGCGCGAGGCGATCCTGAGAGGGGGAGAGCGTGGCCCCGCAGTCGTGTCCGGCGACGTGGAAACGGGCCATTTATTGAATGCAATCGGGTACGAAGGCGAACTGAAAATGCCGCCTTCGGGCAAGCTTCCCGACGATGTCATCGAGAATCTGCGGCATTGGGTGGCGATGGGCGCGCCGTGGCCGGCCGGTGGCGCGCCGAACCTCTCAATCATGGATCAACGCATCGAGCACGCGCGCACAGACCACTGGGCATTCCAGCCAATTGCGAGTCCGCCGGTGCCGGCGCCACGGGACACGTCGTGGGTGGCCAATCCGATAGATGCCTTTGTACGGGTGGCGCTCGAAGCGCAGGGGCTGGAGCCGTCGCCGCCCGCCGACAAGTTCACGCTGATTCGAAGGCTTACCTACGATCTGACGGGACTGCCGCCATCGCGCGAGGAAATCGACGCGTTCGAGAACGACGGCGCGTCCGATGCGTACGAAAAAGTTGTGGATCGGCTGCTGGCGTCGCCGCGTTACGGCGAACGTTGGGGCCGATACTGGCTGGATGTGGCGCGGTATGCGGACACGCGCGGGTACGTGTTTCAGCAGGAACGCAACATTCCCTTCTCGTACACCTACCGAGACTATGTGATCCGGGCATTCAACGAAGACTTGCCGTTCGACACCTTTGTGAAGCAGCAACTCGCGGCCGATCAGTTGGAAATCGGCGACGACAAGCGCCCGTTGGCGGCGATGGGGTTTCTCACGCTGAACCGGCATTTCCTCGGAAACATCAACGACATTACCGATGATCGCATCGACGTGGTGACGCGCGGGTTGATGGGGCTGACGGTTACGTGCGCGCGGTGTCACGATCACAAGTATGACCCGGTGACGATGGCGGACTACTATGCGCTTTACGGCGTGTTCCGCAGTTCGGTCGAGCCCCCGGAGCTTCCATTAATCAAGGAGCCCGATCCAAACAATCCAAAGTATCAGGACTTTCTCGCCAAGCTGAAGGAGGCCAAAGACGCGGAACGCGCATTGGTAAAAGAACTGCACGTGACGTTGTTGACCCATGCGCGAGAGAAGGTCGAAGCGTATTTGCTCGCCGCGCATGACGCGAAAGACATCACGGACGAGGGCGCGTTCAAGACGATTGCGCGCGACCGCGAGTTGCGGTGGCAGTTGGTGGGGCGTTGGCGCGACTTCCTGAAGAAGAAGTCGGAAGCTCACGATAGTATTTTCGGGCCGTGGGCGCAGTTTGCGGCGTTGCCGGCGGATGGGTTCGCAGAACAGTCCGCACCGCTTGCCGCACAGTTTGCCGAGAACAAGAACGCCGAAAAGCCCCTGAACCCGCGCATCGCCGCGGCATTTGGCGGAGACGCGCCAAAATCCATGGCGGAGGTCGCGCAGCGGTACGCGAACGTGCTGCGCGGCGTCGATTCGCAGTGGATGAATCTGCTCGTCGGCGAGGCGCTGCTCGGAATGACATTGTCAACGTCGTTGACTGACGCAAACGACGAAGAACTTCGAAACGTCCTGTATGGCGCGGACAGCCCCGCGAACGTTTCCGAGGGCGATTTGCTGTCGATGTACGACGTTCCGACGCAGAACCGCGTGCGCGACAAACGCAACGCGATTGCGCGCGTCGAAGCGGCGCACGAGGGCCGGCCCGATCGCGCAATGGCCTTGGTGGACGCCGACAAGCCATTCGATCCGCACATCCTCGTGCGCGGGAACCCCGGCAACAAGGGCGACGCCGTGCCGCGCCAGTTCCTCGCCGTGCTGAGCGAACACGAACCGAAACCCTTCGAGAAAGGAAGCGGGCGCCTCGAATTGGCGAACGCGATCGCAAGCGCGGACAATCCGCTGACGGCGCGTGTGTGGGTGAACCGCGTGTGGACGGAGCATTTCGATCGCGGCATCGTCGACACGCCGAGCGATTTCGGCGTGCGCACGGACAAGCCCGTGCACGCGGCGCTGTTGGATTACCTCGCCGCGCGGTTCATCGCGGACGGGTGGTCGACAAAAAAACTGCACAAGCTGATCGTCATGTCGAACACCTACCGGCAAATCAGCGCCGACAACGCAGACGCACGCGTGAAAGACCCGGACAATCGACTGTTGTGGAAGCAGAACCGGCAACGTTTGGATTTCGAGGCGTTGCGCGATTCGATTCTCGCGGCCTCCGGGACACTCGATCTCGCGATGGGCGGCCCGTCCGTCGATATCGTCGATCCGCCGTTCACGACCCGCCGCACCGTGTACAGCTTCATCGAGCGCCAGAACTTGCCCGGGATGTTTCGCACGTTCGATTTCGCGAACCCGGACACGCACAGCCCGCGCCGGTTCCGCACGACGGTCCCGCAGCAGGCCCTGTTCATGCTGAACGGACCGTTCGTCATCGAACAGGCGCGCAAGCTTGCGGCGCGGCCCGAGGTCGCAAGCGCGGAAGGCGCGGCGGAACGCGCGAAGATGCTGTACCGCATTGTGTACAACCGCGAACCGGACGCCGGCGAATGCGCAATGGTGGACCGATTTATCGCCGATCAGACGACGTTTGCCGCGGTCGAACCCTCGGCGTGGCAATACGGATACGGCGCGGTGGACGACGCGGCCGGCCGAGTGACGTTTACGCCGTTCCCGCGTTTCGCCGAAGGTCAATGGCGCGCGGGCGAGTCGATTCCCAATCCTGATACGAATTATCTCAGCCTTGGCGCCGGGGGCGGTCATCCCGGTAAGGGGATTGAGCAGGCCGCGATTCGCCGATGGATCGCGCCGCGTGGCGGCGTGGTCGCCGTTGAAGGGACGTTGAAGCACGGCGCCGAGGACGGGCAAGGCGACGGCGTGATTGGTTACATCGTGACGGCGCGCAAGGGAATCGCGTGGACCGCGCCGGTAAAGTCCGCGAATGTCGAGACCGTTGCGTCCGCGATCGAGGTTGCGAAGGGTGACGCGATTGACTTCGTCATTTCTCCAGGCCCGACCGACAGCTTCGATTCGTTCGGGTGGGCTCCGATTGTGCGGTATACGGACGACGCGGATCAGAACGCCAAGAACGAATGGCGCGCGGACGTGGACTTTACGGGGCCGCCCCCGCCGGCGCTGGACCCGTGGGAGCGATTGGCGCAGGTTCTGCTCGCGTCGAACGAGTTCGCGTTCGTCGATTAGAGCGTTTCAAGGTCGGCTACGCGGCGTGCTCGTGACTTGTCCTCCGAAGCCGATCGGGCGAAGGAGGATCCTGCTGGTCATCGTACTCGATCTTTTCGAATATCGAGTGCGAGTACGATGACGACTCACGAGCAAGAGCACGGAAAAGACAGTGTGCACAAGCTTGAGTCGCTCTAGCCCCGTTCAATCGGGCTCGCGATTTGCAAAAAGAAAAGGGGCGGGTATCAAGACCCGCCCTCCGAAACCCATGTTCTGAAAAATCTACGCGCGGCGAATGCGCTGCCGCACGAAAATTGCCGCAATGCCCGCCCCGATGAGCACAACCGTCGAAGGCTCCGGCACGATGCCGCCGGTCAGATTGAAAGCCAGGTCGTATTCGCGGACATTGAGCTGGTCTTTCCAGTTCGCGATATCGCCGGGGAAGTTGTTGCCGCTCACCTGATACGACGAGCCGTCTTCAAGCGAGGTCTGCCAGCGCCAGTGGAACCCGTTCGTGATCGCGAGCCAGTACGTGACGTTCGCGTCCAACTCGATCGGATCGAAGTACAGGTCGTACGCGAATACCGGCGCCTCGGTGTCGCCTCCCACATCCAGGCCCGAATCCATGCGCGACGCGCTCGAACCGTCGATCGTGAAAAGCGCGCCCGTATCCAGGTCCGGCGCGCCGTTCAAATCGGCGTAGATATACAACTGAAAGTCGTCGTCGAGTTGCTCGGAGAAGTAGGTGTAATAATTGCCCCACCAATGCACGTCGGTAAGCGTCGTGTTACCTTCGTCGAGCACAAAATCGTCGAACGCGGTGAAGTCGGGATTGAGGCTGTCGAAGACCGTGCTGTCCGTACCGCCCGTTGTTGCGTCGGGCCCGCCATTGTCGTAAATGACGTCCGCGAACGCGGCCGGCGAGATCAGGAGACATGCGAGAAGACATGCTCCTCTACCGAACTGAATACTCATGGCTACACCCTCACCTAAGAAATCACACCTTGCACGAGAATCAGAAACGCACCAGAGACCATTGCACCTTACTCAAAGAATAGCGAATCGTTACAATTTTGTCAAGGGTTTTCCTGCCGCCCCTGTTGACCTTTTGCCAAGAACGTTGCACAATCACACCCAGCATGCAGGGCGAGCGTTTGGGCATGACGAGTTTCAGTCAAACCGACCATCATGACGTGACCGCGGACGACTACGTCCTCTCGCGGCGCGATTTCCTGCGCCGGACGGGGCTTGGCCTTGGTGCGTTGGGACTTACGGCGATGCTGGGGGCCCACGCGGAGGGCGGCGCCGCCGGTTCGATGGCGGTGAAGCAGCCGCAGTTCGCCGGGCGCGCGAAGCGGGTCATCCACATTTTCCTGAACGGCGGCTGCTCGCATGTCGACTCGTTTGACCCCAAGCCCGCGCTCGAAAAGTACGCCGGGCAGATGCTTCCAATGGAAAACCTGCGCACGGAACGCAAGACGGGCGCGGCCCTGCCATCTCCATACACATTTAAGCAGTACGGGCAGAGCGGCATCCCGGTCAGCGAGATATTCGCGAAGACGGCGGAATGCGTGGACGACATGTGCATCGTGCGGTCGATGCACGCGGACGTACCGAACCACGAGCCGTCCCTGCTGCTGATGAACTGCGGCGAAGCCCGGCTGATCCGGCCGAGCGTGGGATCGTGGGTGACCTACGGGCTCGGCACGGAAAACCAGAACCTGCCGGGATTCATCGTGATGTGCCCGCGCGGGTATCCGATCCAGGAATCCCAGAACTGGCAGGCGGGTTTCCTGCCGGGGATATATCAGGGCACGTACGTCGACACGCAACACACCGACGTCGACAAACTGATCGAGTTCATCAAGAACGAGTACACCGGAGCGCGCGCGCAACGCAGCCAACTCGAATTGCTGTACGCATTGAACGAACGCCATGCGCGCGCACGATCGGAAGACGCGGAGATCGAGGCGCGGATACAGTCGTACGAATTGGCCTATCGCATGCAACTCGACGCGACGGACGCGTTCGACGTGTCGCGCGAGCCGCGGTACATCCGCGAGATGTACGGCGAGAAGACGCAGTCGCGGCAACTGCTGATTGCGCGGCGCCTGATCGAGCGCGGCGTGCGCTTTGTCCAGGTCTGGCACGGCGCGGGCCAGCCGTGGGACAGCCACGACGACCTCGAATCGCAACACCGCAAACTGGCGGCCGACTGCGACCAGGGAATAGCCGCGCTGCTGAAGGACCTCAAGCAACGCGGGCTACTGGAAGACACGCTTGTGATGTGTTCCGGCGAGTTCGGCCGCACGCCAACCGTCGAGTTGCCCACGCCCGGACTAAACGCGGGCAAAATCAACGGGCGCGACCACAACCCGTACGGGTTCACCGCGTGGCTCGCCGGCGGCGGCGTGCGCGGCGGACACATCCACGGCGCGACGGACGAGTTCGGGTTCAAGGCCGTCGAAAGCCCCGTACACGTTCACGACCTCCACGCAACGATGCTGCACCTGCTCGGCTTCGACCACGAGAAATTCACCTTCCGCTCCGCCGGCCGCGATTTCCGCTTGACGGACGTGCACGGCAACGTCGTGCACGAGTTGATCGCGTAGCGCACGCGGTGTCAGTCTTACTTCAACTTTGCTACGGGGCACGCTTATTGAAGAATCTCAAATTTGAAATTTCAAATCTGAAATCCCAAGCGTAAACCGTCATTGTTGATACTCGTATCGAATTTGGGACCGCGTAACGGTGTTGCTCTCGTTAATTTGCTGGATCGAGATATCGAGGACATTCTGCCATGAGAGCACTCGGATAGAGCAATTTGCGATATTACGCAAGCGCGTTTTCGTGCTCGTAATCGTTCGCCGCGGCGAATCGTAACCGTAATCGTACACTCGATTTGTACCGAAACCTACGGAACATACCGGCTACGATACTTCTTAATTTGCGCTGGTTCGTCGTATGTCCGCAATTTCAAATTTGAAATTTCAAAATCCAAGTACCAAACTCGAAACTTTACATCCAAAATTTCATATGCGAGACAGGGGACGATGCTGCAATGAAATACGAACGTTTCGAAGACCTGCCCGTGTGGAAAGCGGCGATGGATGTTGCGTCGTTGACGTATGCACTCACACGTGACCGCTATTTTTCGCAACCGGGCGATCTATTGAGCCAACTCCGCCGCGCCGCGCTATCCATTTCGAATAACATTGCTGAGGGATTCGAAAGAGGATCAACGGCAGAACTCCTCACATTCCTCTATATCGCCCGCGGCTCAGCCGGCGAGGTCCGCTCGATGCTCCATTTCGTCGAGCGGGACGCGTCCGCCGAACATCTCAAATCTGAAATCTCAAATTTGAAATTGATTACCGAAAACTGCGCGAAGCAAATCCGCGGATGGGCGGACCACTTGCAAAACTCCGACATCAAGGGGCAACGGCATTTGACCGAACGCTCGCGGCAAGCATTCGACCGCGCGAACAACGCGGCGGCGTTTGTAAAGCAAATTGACGAAATGGTCGCTCGCGCCCGTAAGGCGAGAGAAGGCGGGGAATAAGGCTGACAGCGGACAAAGCAGCCAGATTGCATTGCGCACATCTCCCGCCGCAGCGATTGCGGCGGGCTGGAGCGTTTCACGGTCGGCTGTGCCGCGTGCTCCTGCTCGTCATCGTACTCGATCTTTTCGAGTATCGAGTGCGACTATGATGACGACTCACGAGCACGCTATGAGTAATTCGCGCGCCTGTATCTGCATACATTCTTGAACCGCTCTAATTCGGTATCAACCACACCTCCGCGACTTGCGGGCCGCGCCCTTCTACCTTCTTCCAGCGCAGTTCGAGCGTGCCGTCCTTGGTTGCCTCGGCGGGGATTGGGAATTCGACCACCTCGGGCGGGTCGCTGAACTTGACCGGTCCGTGTACTTCATACTTGTCGTCCGCGGTGCACGTCATCGTGGCGCGGAAGCGGCCGGTGTAGACGGCGCGCAGCGTGTACGTCTTCGACGGGTCTAGCTTCTCGTACTTCATTTGCAGGTCTGCGCGGAAGAGGGTCTGCGCCTGATCCAGCCACGACAGACGCGGGGGAATCGTGCCCGCGGGCGGCGCGTCGGCCTTCGGTTCGAGTTGGCCGGGGTCCTGCGGCACGCGCGGATCGCGCTGGAACTCGTCCTGCGCGGTGAAGACGTATCCGGGATCGTCTTCCCACTTGTTCGCGATTACGAGATGCGGTTCCTTGCGCCCGTTGCCGAGATCGTCGTACAGCGCGCCGGGTGCGGGCGTCTCCCAATTGATCACCTTGCTGATTCGATCTAACTTCACCTTCTCGTCTTTTTCGTGGAAAATTTCGAGGAAGTGGCCCTGCAACCAGTAACGGTCGTTCAGGGGGCGGTCCAACCCTTCGAGAATCGCGCCGCGCTCGGCGCCGCTGGCCTTGTACTTCTCGACGTGCAACTGCATGCCGATGCTGTGGAACAGTTCGTCGCCGAGTTTTTCGACGCGTTGCTTCAGTTCCGGCGTGGCGGGCGATTTGTCCGGCGCGGCCAACGCCGCGATCGCCGCCTGCATTGCCTTGTCCGCGCCCACCTGCGGCGCTTTCGCGAGTTCCGAGTAGGCCTTCTTCTCCGCGTCCGTTTCCACGACGAGCCGCGCCTTCTGGTACGCGTCGTAATACGCGCGGATGAGGCACTGCTGCAGGCGCCAGTTTTCTTTCAGCGCCTTTTCGGTCGAACGTTTCTCGACGTCCTGCCACAGCGCGAGGGTCTTATCCACGGACGCATTCTCCGCCAGCGCGCCCTTCCAATTGTCTTCCTGGCCGATAAGACCCTTGGCGGTTTGCTCGGCGAAATCCGCGCCGATGAAATAGCGGCCATAGTCCTCGAGCACTTCGGTGATATCGGCCTTCGGGTCCCAGCCCACGGAAGTCCAGATGACTTTGTTCACGTCGTCGTTCACGCCGTCGGAGTAGGTGACAAACCCTTCGCTGTCGTCGAGTTCGCCGTTGTGGATGTGGGTCTGCGCGAAGGGCCGCGGGTTTGCGGGTTCGCGGCCCAGCGTGTGCGCGAACGCGCGGTCCCAACGCGGCACGGGATACTGGCAGCGCACGGTGTGCGTGATGTCCGGATACGAGCGCACGCGGTACTCCTTCGGCGTGCGTTCGCGAATCTCTTTCAAGTTCATCTTGGCCCAGGGACCGAAGATGACCCCCGTGAACCATTTTGGCTTTTGGGTCGCGAGATAGTTGAAGAAGAACTCGCTGTCCTCGTCCTCGAAGCCCTGCGTCGAAAGCCAGAACTCGCACTTCGGGTGCACCTCGTGCAGGATGGCGACCAGCTTCTCGAGGAACGGCATCAGGTGTTTGGGCAGCGTATCGCCCGGATCGCCGCCGGGAATGAACAGCGCATCGAGCACGGGCAACTGCTTGAACACCTCGCGGCTGCGCGCCAGTTCCGTCTCCGCGAGGGCCGCGTCGGCGACGTCCCCCTTCAGCGCGTGCCACGCCCAGACGTCGATTCCGTAGGAATGGATAATGTGGCACAGCTTCTCGTTCATTTCCGTCGCGGTCATCTTCATGACCGGACTCTCCTTCGGCGTTTCGTCGAAATCGGGGATAAGCTCGACCGCGTTCATACCGAAAACGATGAGGTCGCGGATGTATTGATCGAACTGCTTCTCGTCCCACGCGTCCCACGTGTTGTTCGCGTTGCGGTAGCCCAGTTGATGGCCGCGGATGCGATCGACGGGCGCGGTGGATACCTTTAGCGGTGCGGGAAGCGTGACGGAGCCGTCGCGCAGTTCGAGCTTGCGCAACAGATGGCCGACGCCGAAGAGCGCCCCGCGCGGGTCATGGCCGACGATCCAAACCTGATCGCCGGCGGTCCACAGCGCGTAGCCCTCGGCTTTGGCGGGCACGGTGAGACCGCTGGGGAGTTTGCCGGATACGCCTGCCAGGTCCTTTTCAAGGACGACGACGATCGCGGAACCGTCCGGTTTGCCCGGCTTCTCGATTAGCGTGACGCCGCTGATCCGCGCGATCTCCTCGACGAGCATCGTTGCGCTCTTCGCGACAACGGGATCGTCGCTCCCGCGCACGACGACGGCCTTCGTGAGTTCAAACGGCTGCGCCCCGGCCGCGAAAACCACCACCAACAGGCCCAAAACTACACCGTACACACTTCGCACCAGCATGATGGTCCCCTCAGTTAACTCGATGCCCTCGTTGATTCCTCGCTCCCAACCTTTCGATCTCCTCGTTAACTCGTTCCCAACTTTCGTTGATTCCTCGTTCCCGACTTTTTAACTCGTTCCCAACCTTCCAGTTTTAACTCGTTCCCAACTTTCCAGTTGGGAACGCGCTCTTGCGAAGCTCTGCTTCGCTCCGTCTTGCCACGTTGCCGCAGCCGGAGTGCGCGCAGTGCAAAGCGGAGCTTTTCAAGAGCGCGTTACCAACTGGAAAGTTGGTAACGAGAATGCAGCGAATGCAACGACGGGACGAGAATGCAGCGCACTATGCCGGTGTCGGCGGCTGCGTTCTCTTGCTGCGCCGTCGTACCGTGAAGGCGATACCGCGGTTGCTGGGAAACCTACTGTGCGGGTGGCGCGGCCGGTGCAGCGGCGCCGCCCGCTTCCAGCGCCTTTACTTCCGCCTCGCGCAGGGTCTTGGCTATTCCCGTATGGGCGAATTCGAGCGCTGCGCTCGCGGGCGAATTGCCGTCTTCGTCGGTAATCGTGGGATCGGCACCTTGCGACAACAGATAGTCTACGATGCCCGATTGCCCGCCGCCGGCCGCAGCATGGAGTGCTGTGCGGCCGAGTTCGCCTTTCGCGTTGATGAGTGACGGATCGGCGGCGAGGAGGTTCTTCACTTCGTCTAACTGTCCCTCATAAGCGGCGGCACAAAGGACCTGTATAGGCGCCATCCCTGAAATGTCACGCTGCTCCTCTTGCAGGGGTGTGCTCCCGCCTGAACAGCCAGAAAGCATTGCCACGAATAGAAAGCAAAAGGCAGTACCCAGAATCAAGCCCCTCATGACGCATCTCCTTAGACATGCGGAGGCCGGAGTACAGAAGTACTCCGGCGCTCCGCGCACACTTCATACTACGCTACACGCGTTGGTATCGGGTCAGCACTACTCGGCCTACGGAAAGTCCGGGGTCGCGGTAACGCCAGCCGGACGCTTGTATGCGAACTCGTTGACGTGCCAAGTGCGACCACCCGGCGTGACATACTTGAGCCATTCCACGTGACCATCCATGTACAGGGCGTTCACGCCGCCCGGGACATGGTTGAAGCGGCCAGAGCCGTCCAAACCGCCGAACACCTGACCCGAACCATTGTACGCGCGGGCCTCGTCCGCCATCACGAGGATGTTGGACTGTGCCGCCGCGCTGCCGCCCGGGTTATTGATGTCGGTAATGAAGAACCGCTCGAGCCCTTCGCGGAGACGGCCTACAAATGCCACCTTACCGGACGGCAAGTTGTACGTGCGGTCGTTGTTGCGGTTTGACCAAACGGCGGGCGTGATGTTGGTGCCGGTGGTACCACCGGTAACCTCTACGCCGACGCTCAAGCTATTCTTCGCGTACAGCATGCCGACGTACCAGTAGTCTTCGAGGTTCGTCATCCAGTCGGGATTGATGGCCCACCCGAAGTAACGGTACGCGCGGACGTCATTGTATCCCGTCTTCACCAGGTCGGTGTGCGGCTGCACCTGGCAGCGATCCGGGAGAACGTCGCAGCCATTGAACCAGCGCGCCGGCGGCGAACCGGTGACGCCATAGGTGGCGATGTCCGCCGCGGTCACGCCTGTCTTGCCGAAGCAGGGATTGTCGCGTTCGTTGTTCGTCGTGGCATACGTGACGATCGACGGATCGCAACCCGCGTTCAGGTTGCGGGCATTGTTGAGCTCCGTCGCGGCATACAAGCCCTGGCGACCCTGCGACGGGCAGGTCAGGACTTTGATGTCCGACAGGTACTCGGGAATGATGTCCTTCCACATGTGGTAGGCATTCATGCGCTTGGTCGCGTTGAAGCCGGTATTCGTGTGGTCGATACCGTTCTGCGGCCAACGATTTTCTGACGCTTCGTTCGCGAACATCTTGTGGACAATCCCCAACTGCTTGAGGTTGTTCTGGCACGATGCCCGGCGGGCCGCCTCGCGCGCGCGCGCCAGCGCCGGCAGGAGGATTGCCGCGAGAATCGCGATGATCGCGATGACGACGAGCAGTTCGATCAGCGTAAAGCCTCGTACTCTTCCTCTCATCTACTTTCTCCCCATCGAGAAGTGTGCTTTGTCTGCACACCGGTTTTTTCACCGAGCGGCGACCCCAATATCGCCTTTTGAACCCATTACAAGTAGTCATGAATCGAAAAATGCAATGATACGGAACACTCAGCGTACTGAACGGTGTGTGTTTTGCCCTGCGCGCCCTCCTTCACCTGCACGCAAACCGACATGACGTTGCCGACCCCGGCTTGCGTGTACCCGAACTTGCCCACAAAAACGTTAATCCTTTTTCAGATCGTTGGCAAGACTTTTTTTTGATTTCGCAGAAAACGATCCTTCAGCGACTTTCCGCTTCCCCCGGACCAGGTACGCGGATTCGCGGAAGTACCCGAACGTATTGGGTTGTGTGATATATGTAAGATATTCATTTTGAATTGGTTATGTATAATGTATTTTCGCTGCGTGTTTTGGATGGACCATTGAATCCCGCCGCGCGCCGGGGGCATTCGGCCGCGCCGGTGGCCGCCCGCGAAGTGCGGGATTTTCGGCGACATTCGCGCGCCCGCGCACTTTCTCCAATGGCGTCCATAAATAGATAAGTGTGTCCCGCACTCGCCACAGGGAACGCCGCCGCGGGGGCTTTTCCTCCTTGTGTTCCCTCCTCGTTCTCAACTTTCCAGTACCCTCCTCGTTCCCGACTTTCCAGTTGAGAACGAGAGCTTTACTTCACCGGTGGGCGTTCGAGCGCGGCGAATTCTCTTTGGGCGCGGCGGACTTCCTTGTCACGATTCGCGATCGCGTCGAGGAACCAGAGGCGTCCCTTGACGCTGACGCGTTGGCCGGGGGCGGCGTCGGGTAGGACAGGGTCGGAGTGCATGCAGGGGCATTTTTCATTGCCCCAGACGCGGCCGCAGCGGTCGAACGCGATCAGGATTTCGCGTTCCCCGCTGTCCATCCTGGTAGACGCGACGCTTCCGTCGAACCGTTTATTGTCTTTCGTTTGTGCGTTGAAGCCGGGCATGCCCTTGAGCATGGCGCAGATTTGGGTGCGGAGGCCCGTTAGCGGTTGTCCGGAGCCGTTCTCGAGCCAGAGTTCGAGATCGACGGCGTCCTCCTTGGGCATGACGCGCGCGCCGAACTTTATGTTGTTGGGCAAGGTCCATTCGTTTTCGAGATCGCCGTTGGGAAGCAGTTCCCAGTCGTTGTTTTCGATGGGCTGGTGTTGCTTGTCCCACATGCTTTGCACGTGGGTGTGCGCAAGGAACGTCAGCCCGAGGTTGCTGAAGATGGCCTCGGGAATATCGAGCACGACGTAGTTCGGATCGGTCCGAGGTCCGGGCGCCCGCGCTCCTGTCGATTCCCGATCGCCGTCCTGCCACGGGGCGAAGATGCTGACTTTCGAGCCGCGCAGCGGGCTGACCGCGCCGTCGAGGAACCCGATGCGGGGGTGGCGTCCGCCCGGATAGGGGAGGACGACGATGCGGGGTTTCTTGCCGGCGGGCGGCCATGCAGGCGGCACGTCCGCGAATTTCGGCGCGCGCGCCTGCAACGTTTTGACGGGCCAGCCGAACACCGAAGCGAGCTCCTCTTCGGTGTAGTTGTGCGCTTTCATAACGTTGAACCAGAACGCGGGGTTCGCGCGGGTGGCGTGGACTTCGGCGGGGAGGTCGACGGGCTGGGAGGTGTAACGGACCATGGTCATGGCGTCTTTCGCCGGTTGTTCCGGGTCGATGTAGCGCGCGAGGCCGCGCATCGCAATCACGTTGAAACCGTTTTGCTTGAGGTAGTCCATGTATTCGCGGAACCGTTCGGGCGGGGTGTGGACCCAGGGGTGCGCGATGTCGGGCACGCCGTGGAACTGGACAACGGCGATTGTGCCGTCTTTCGCGCGGTCGACGACGCGCTTGAAGTCGTCGAGCGTCCAGCTTGGATACGCGTCGCCCGCGGACGGGATGAGCAGCGGGTCGTAGTTCGCGGGTGCATACATCGGGCCGGGCTTGATCTGGCCGTAGGGGATCTCGGGTTGCATGCCGCGCCGGGCGAGCGTGTAGCCGCATTTCTTCAGCACGTCAACGCCTTCGGGCGAGAACGTGTTGCCGCACCACGCGAAGCTCGTGGGCTTGGGGACGCCGGCCTTCGCGAGTTCCTGTTCGACGAGGAAGATTTGGCCTTCGAGTTGAGCGGCGTATTTCGGGTTGCCGAAGTTCGAGTGACTCCAACTGTGGTTGCCAATCTCGAAGCCCATCTGGTGCAGTTCGGCGATGTCCTGCCAGTTCATGAAGTTTTCGGTGTCCGACATCCAGAGGGCGGTCACGAAGAAGCTCGCGCCGAACCCGTATTCCTTCAGCAGCGGGCCTACGAACGTGCGGTGCGACTTTACGGCATCGTCGAAGGTTAGGACGACGGTCTTGTCCGGGATGGATTCTACCGCGACGGCGGAGACAGCGGCGGCGAAGCCGAGAAGAATCGAGAAACGAATTGCGCGCATGGCCGGTGTTCCCCCCGATGTGAATGGGGGTATTGTGATCTTGATGGGGAGGAAGTGCAACCGCGTGGTGGGAGGAGCAAAGCAGAGATAACGAGGAAAACGTGCTCGTGCTCGTGAGTCGTCATCGTACTCGTGGCTCGACACTCGAACTGAATCGATTACGATTACGATTACGAGCACGAGCACGAGCACGAGCACGAGGATGAGCATGAGCACGAGATTGTATAGAAGGCCGAGCTCCTTTTGCGGGATGCTATCCACGGCCCGAATTACGGGCGTGCGGGAGCTTCGATCAAGGCGAGAAAGCTGACGAGGAATACGCGAAGAACTACGAGTACGAGCACGGTACTGCTACTCCGGTGTGCATCGGGATTAGATAACTTCCCACTCGCTTTCGCGTTGGGGCTGGAAGATTCTGCGGCGATCGGTTTCGAGTACGTTCGGACGGCGCTTGAACACGGTTTCTAAGCTGGGGAAGCCGTGGAAGCGCGCGCTGGACTTGGTGAACCGTTCGACGAGGTGCAGATACAGAATCAATCGCGCGGTGCGGTACTGGCGCGGGGACGAGCAGTAGATCGTGACGCAGTGCTCCGCGGCGTGGTGGACGGTGTCCGTGAACGCGAGCGGCACGAGCGAGTCGCGTTCGGACCAGCCGAAGAGGTCCATGTCTTCGTTCGCGGCGGGTTTGACGTTCGGGGCGGTTTCGTATTCGACGTGGAGGCGCTCGAACGTGTCGATCAGTTGGTCGAGCCAGTGCGCGATCGCGCGATAGCCTTCGTCCGCGACGTCGAGTTCGATCTGCGTCGCGTCCACGTTCGCGGCGGTGCGCTGCGCGAGGTACATCTGGCGGTCCTCGTTCACCTCGGGGATCATGCGGACGCGCGCCTTTTCCGTGGCGTCGCCGTAGTTGAAGCTTTCGAGGACGGTGGGGATCGAGAACTTCGCCTTCGAGAGCAGGGCCAGTTCGCGCAGGAGCGGGCCGGCGAGGCCGTCCTGTTCGAAGGTGGCTTCGAGCGGCGGCTGCGGCGCAAACAGGTCGGCGCCCCAGGCCTGGTGCACGTCGGTGAATAGACCGATGAGTTGGCGGCCGATGCCCTCGGAACGGCCGTTGATCGCGAGCGTCATGAGGCGCTCGAAGTCCTGCACGTGCTGCCAGCCGGGTTTTTTCGCGAGATCGCGCTCGCAGATGTAGCGCAGCGCGACGAGACGGTCGAGCGCGAGCCACGCGATTTCCTCGGGCGCGCGCCAGTCCACGCACAAGGTTTCGGACCAGCGCTGAATCCATTCGCGCAGTTGGCGCGCGGTGTAGCTGCGGGGTTGGCGGCGGACTTCGTCGAGCGAACCCGCCTCGACGCGGTCCTTGCCCAGGACGTCGCCAAACTCCTGCGTAAACTGCGCGGGCGCGTCGGCGTAAAGAAGGAGTTCGTCGGTCCGCGCGTCGTAGAGATACGAACGGAACAAATCGGTGACGAAGGCGTACCCGGCGTTGAAGAAGCGGTTGGTGTCCACGAGGGTGCGGGTGGTTTCGCAGAAGTCGAGCCCGCGCTTGACGACGGCGGCGGGTGGTTCGAGCATGCCCGGCAACGTGAAGTAGGTGACAAGCGGGGCGTGCGACTTCAGACGGATGACGTAGGCCGCCGTGCTGGGCAGGCCGGGCACCGCGGCGGGTTCGACCTGGTCGTGGTCGGTCCAACCGAGCAGGGCCAGGAACTTCTCCGCAAAGCGGTGCTGGTCGTCGCGGGTGGAATCGGCAAGACGTTCCCACCACGACTCGCACAGGCGCTGGATGTCAATCGCACTTCGCATGCTATGCCACACCCTTTCCTTTCGGGACGTCGTAACCGGCGGCTTCGATGCGCCGCCAAATGACGTCCTCCCGCCGGCCGAGCAGGTCCACGCCGGTGCGCAGAAACTCGTCGATGCGGGGGTCTTCACCAGCCAGTCCGAGCATGAATTCGTCGCGCGTCAGCGCGTCCATTGGCAGCAATTCCGTTGCGCCGATCTCGGGCGCGCGACGGCCCGTGTACACCATCAGCAGCCGGTTTTCCTTCTCGCTGTGGATCAGCAGGATGACGGTGGGGTCGATGGCGGCGTCGCCGCGGACCCGGTCGAGCGGCCCGCCGGCGCGGAGAAAGAGGCTGCGCAGATCGTGAAACAGGGGGAACTGCGTATCGACCTGGTAGTAGGTGCGATTGCCTTCGTTGCGCCGGTAGAGAAGGCGGATCTTAGCGAGGCGCTCGAGTTCGCGTTGCACGGCGCGGATAGGAAGCCCCGTGGCCGCTTCGATCTGGCGCTGGTAGTAGTCCCGCATGGGATCGATGAGGAACAGGCGCAACACTTCGGCGCGTGCGCCGGAGCCGAGCAGGGCGCTGAGGGTTTCGTTCCCCCTGGGCGATTTGGCTGTTCTTCCCACCGTCAGAGCAATCACTGGTTGCAGTCTACTTCACCGCGTTACATGACAATCGATATCACGTTCAACAGGTGAAGAATACATAAAGTAGTCGTCCAAGTCAATAGGCATGTTTTATGGACATGGATTGGCGTTGGTTGACTCCGCTCGCAGATGGGTGTTCGGTCGCGAGGGCCACAAGTCGTGCGGGATAGAAAATCATACGTGAATGTAGGGTCTGCGATGTGCAGCTACAGTTTCGTCATGGTGAGCAACGGTATCTACGTTTACGTTGAGGAATTTGTCAAAGCTCGAAAGGCTACTAAATACAGGAACTTAGACAACGGCGCGGAGTCCTGATGGCCTAACTCATTTTTCACATTGGCACAGCCGTTGCTGTACCGGGCGTCAAACATGTCGTGCACGACATTCCGGGCGTTTCCACTAGGGACGATACTCGGGCAAACCCGCAACTTACGAAGTGGAGAGCTTTGCCGTGCGAAAGGTAGAGGCGATTATCAAACCGTTCAAGCTGGATGAAGTGAAGGAGGCCCTTGGAGGGATTGGCGTCCAAGGGTTGACGGTGACCGAAGTGAAGGGCTTCGGCCGCCAGAAAGGCCATAAGGAACTGTACCGCGGCGCGGAATACGTCGTGGAGTTCCTGCCGAAAGTGAAGTTGGAGATTGTGGTGCCGGACGAAAAGGCCAAGCAGGTCGTGGACACGATTGCGAAGGCGGCGACGACCGGCAAGATTGGCGACGGAAAGATATTTGTGTCGACGATCGACGAGGCGGTGCGAATCCGTACGGGCGAGTCGGGCGACGTGGTCGTGAGCTAGGTCCTGTCGGGTGCGTAGGAACTGAACGAAAGGCGGCGGTCCCGGGTGGTGACGCGGTGCCGCCGGTAACGGGAGCCCTGAACGCGGGTGGCGCGATCAGCGGGCATGTTTAAGGAGACACGAAATGCGATTGTTTGGGTTGAAACTGGGGACGACATTAACGGGGGGCCTGCTCGTCGCGGTCCTTCTGATGATGATGACCTTTGTGGCGTTGCCCGCGCTTGCGCAGGACCCGCCAGCGGACGCCGCCGCCACGGATGCGGCTCCGGCAGACGAGGTGGCTACGGAAGAGGCGGCCGCACCGGCACCGGCGCCGGAACTGAATAGCGGTGACACGGCGTGGATGTTGACCTCGATGGCGCTGGTGTTGTTCATGACGATTCCGGGGCTGTCGCTGTTCTACGGCGGCCTGGTGCGGTCGAAGAACGTGTTGTCGATCCTGATGCAGTGTTTCGCGATTACGGCTGCAATCACGGTGCTTTGGGTGATCGTTGGGTACTCGATCGCATTCGATACGACAGGCTCGATGAACAAGTATGTTGGCGGCTTCGGCAAGCTTTTCTTGAAGGGTGTGGGGGTCGATTCCTTGACGCTCACCATTCCGGAGACCGTGTTCATCGCGTTCCAGAGCACGTTTGCAATCATTACGCCCGCACTGATCATCGGCGCTTTCGCCGAGCGCATGAAGTTTTCCGCGGTGCTGCTGTTCTGCTGCCTGTGGTCGGTCTTCGTGTATAGCCCGATTGCCCACATGGTGTGGGGCGGCGCGGGGGCGTGGTTCTTCGACATGGGCGCGCTTGATTTCGCCGGTGGTACTGTCGTTCACATTAACGCGGGAATCGCGGCACTTGTGGGCGCGCTTATGGTCGGCAAACGCAGGGGATATCCGACGACCCCGATGATGCCGCACAACATGACGATGGCGGTGACCGGCGCCGGCATGCTGTGGGTTGGGTGGTTCGGGTTCAATGCCGGCAGCGCGGTGGCTGCGAACGGCACGGCGGGCATGGCGATGCTTGTTACGCACATCTGCGCGGCAACGGCGGCCTTTACCTGGATGGTGATTGAATGGATCAAGCACGGCAAGCCGAGCGCGTTGGGCGCAATCACCGGCGCCGTCGCCGGCCTTGTCGCAATCACACCTGCATCCGGAACCGCGGGCCCCATTGGCGCGCTCGCAATCGGCGTCATAGTCTCGGTGGTGTGCTTTATCGCTGCCACTAGTGTGAAGAAGGCGCTTGGATACGACGACTCGCTCGATGCGTTCGGTGTCCACGGTGTTGGCGGACTTGTCGGCGCGATGCTGACCGGCGTGTTCGCGAACCCGGCGTTGGGCGGGACGTACGCGGCGTACCCGGGCTTTGGGCCGCAGATGACGACACAGGCCATTACATGCGCTGTGACGATCCTATATTGCGGTATCGTGTCCGCCATCCTGTACAAGGTCGTTGATCTCATTGTTGGTCTGCGCGTGGACGAGGCGGCGGAGACCGAAGGTCTCGATACGACGGGTCACAACGAGGCGGGCTACAACCTGACCTAACCTGGCAACACGTTTGCCGTCGCAATAGACCCGCGCGGCGCGAGAGGTCAGTATCGCTCTCGCGCCGCGCGCGTTTCTTGGGATGCCGCATACGTTGCGGCAACCGCGCGATGCTTGCTACGCTTTCGCCGTTGTTTGGGGTCCAAAGCACGTTTTCAGGGAGTTTTCAATGCAAATCCATCCGCATATTTTCCGCGAGTACGACATTCGCGGCATCGCAGGCAAAGACCTCGACGAGACGACGTACGAAACGGTTGGCAGGGCGGTCTGCGCATTCATGAAGGGCAAGCTGAAGAAGAAATGCCTGGTGGTGGGGCGTGACGGGCGCGTCACGTCGAAAGCGTACGCGAACGCGCTGATCGAGGGCATTACGTCGTGCGGGGTCAACGTAATCGATATCGGCGAAGTGCCGACGGGGTTGTTGTACTTCGGACTGTTCACACTGCCGGTAGACGGCGGTGTGATGATCACGGCGAGCCACAACCCGAAAGAATACAACGGAATGAAGGTGGCCGTCGGAGAGTCGACCATTCACGGTCATGACATCCAGAAGTTGATGAAGATCGCCCAGGCGGGGAAGTTTCCGCGGGGCAAGGGCGGCCCGGTGACGATCACGCGGATGGACATTGTGCCGAAATATCTGAAGCGCGTCGCGGGCGATATCAAGCTCAAGCGCAAACTGAAGGTGGTGCTAGATGGCGGCAACGGCACGGGCGGCCCGGTCGGCGTGCCGTTGTACAAGCAACTGGGCTGCAAAGTCATTCCACTGTATTGCGACGTGGACGGGACGTTCCCGAACCATCATCCCGACCCGACGGTCCCGGAGAACCTCAAGGACCTCATCGCGAAGGTCCGGAGCGCCAAGGCCGACCTGGGCATCGCGTACGACGGCGACACCGACCGAATCGGGGCGGTGGACGAGACGGGCAATGTGATTTTTGGCGACCAGTTGCTGATCCTGTTCGCGCGCGCCGTGCTGAAGGCGAAACCGAAGGCGACGATTATCGGGGAGGTGAAAAGTTCGCGCACGTTGTACGCGGACATTGCGAAGCACGGCGGGAAGCCGGTGATGTGGAAGACGGGGCATTCGCTCATCAAGGCGGCGATGAAGAAGCACAAGTCGCAGCTCGCCGGCGAAATGAGCGGGCACATGTTTTTCAAGCACCGCTGGTACGGCTTCGACGACGCGATTTACGCGGGGGCGCGCCTGCTGGAGATCGTCGCCGCGAGCAAGAAACCGTTATCCGAACATTTTGCAAACGTGCCCAAGATGTACAACACGCCCGAGGTGCGGATCGAAACGACGGAGGCGAAAAAGTTCGACATCGTGAAAGCGGCGACCCACTACTTCAAAAACGAACTGAAGTTGAACGTGAATACCATCGACGGCGCGCGCATCGAGTTTGACGACGGCTGGGGCCTCGTGCGCGCGTCAAACACGTCGCCGGTTCTCGTTATGCGGTGCGAAGCGGAGAACCCGGAGCGTCTCGCGGAGATTCGCAAGTTAATCGAAGACAAGATCAAGGAGCTAAACGGATAAAAAGGCGGCCGCATGTACGCTGTGGGATGTCCGATTCTTCCATCACGGAGAAGCTGGCATTCGGACCGTATGTGCTGCGTGCCGGATTAACCCCCCAACAATCTGTCCGCACGGGCGAATGCAGTCGCGTCCCGTACAGGACGCAGCGCCAACATGGCTTGCGTAGCCGTCGGCGAAGTCAACGAGGCCCATTCGGCCACACGTATTGCCTGGTGCGGTTCCCGATCTTCCGTGGTATAGTCGGACGATGGTTCGAGCCGTTTTCTTTGACGCTGCGGGCACACTTCTGCACGTGTATCCATCCGTCGGCGAAATATATGCGCGGGAAGCCGAACGCTTCGGGGTGAGCGCAGCAACCGAATCGCTTAGCGCCGTGTTCCGCAAGGTGTGGCGGGAACTTCGCCCCTACGCGGACGGCACGTCTCCGTTCCACACGTCCGAGGCAATCGAGCGCGAATGGTGGCGGAAGCTGGTAGAGCGGGTATTCGACGACGCCGTGGGTCTGGATTCGTTCGGCGATGGTTTTGAGACTTTCTTCGAATCGCTCTACCTGCGGTTTGAAGAACCCGAGGTTTGGCGACTGTACGGTGACGTTATGCCGGCTCTCGACGCGTTGCGCGACCGCGGCATCCCCATTGCCATCGTGTCGAATTGGGACTCGCGCCTCCCGCGATTAATGCACGCGATGGGAGTCGCCAACCGTTTTCAGTTCATCCTTACGTCCGCTGAAGCGGGCGTGAGCAAGCCGTCTCCGGAAATCTTTCTACAGGCCGTCGCACGCCTTGGCTTGCTCACGCACGAAGTCCTCCACATTGGTGATTCCCTCGACGACGATGTGCGCGCTGCTCAAAACGCGGGCCTTCGGGGTCTACATATCGATCGGAAGGGTGCCGGTGATTCCGATGGAACGACGATTCAGTCGCTCACGGAGGTGATCGATCGTGTTGGATGATCGATACTTTCTTTGCACTCGTTGGGTGCTCTCGCGGCTAATTGTTCAGTGAGATTCCGAACAGCCGTTCGGCGTTTCTCCGGAATATTTTTTCCTGCGCTTCCACGGGCAGCTCAATCTCCCGATACATGCTCAATTGCGGCACGTGTTGACCCGGCATCAGATAGTCCGTCCCGAACATGAGCCTGTCTGCGCGCCTCACAAGAAACTCTTTTCCGAACTCGACGTCGCGCAAGATCGCGTTCGATCCGCTGCCCGCGCTCAAGTCCCCGTATATGTTCGGAAATCGATCCATTAACGCGTCTATCGCGCCGCCCGGAGTTGTCTTGCGGTTCGGGTAGGCGCCAAAATCCTGTTGCGTCGCATCGCCGGAGATGCTTGCCCACCAGCCGTTCGCGTGGCCGATGAAGATGCCGTTCGGCACGGCTTCGAGCACTTTTGCCAAGCCCGGCAATCCCGGCCTGTCCATATTCCGTACGTTGTCGAGATGGAACAGGATGGGCAGCCTCAACTCTGCCGCCGCCGCGAACACTTCGATGTTGCGTGGATCATCGATGTTCACGCCGCATTTGTGTTCGCCGTACCCCTTCACGCCCGCGTCGATGTACCGCTTCAGATGTTTCACCTTCGCCTCGAGCGAATTGAGGTAGTTCGCGCGCGGGTCGATGCAGCACGATGGCACCAACCGATCGCGGTACGGTTCGGTCTCGCGCAGCACGTACTCGACGGATATCAAGTGGTCCCACGACTCCGGATTGACCAGCGGCAGAACAAATGCGATTTCAATCTCCGCGGAGTCCATCCACCGTACGAGTTCGCTTGCCGACAAGGGCGGCTTCTCGCCAAACCGTTGCGTGATGTGGGTGTGAACGTCAACGTAGCGGCGAGGCTTTTTGCCCGCATTGGACGTCTCCGCCGCGCCTGCCGAGTGACGAGGCCCGAGTGCGCCAAGAAGTCCGAGCAGGCTTACGCGACGAACGAAATCACGTCGTTTCATCTTTCAAACCTCGCCGTCTTCAATCTGCTCGTCGATGAACTCCCGCAGCCGCTCAACGCGATAGCCACCGAACGCGGCCGCATCGAGAAGGGCCTGCCGCGCAGCGCGTTCCTCTTCCAGCGCGACACCCCGGGCTTCGGCATGGTGAATCCGCTCGAACGCGGGTGCGCGAACGTCGCCGAATGCGCGAAGCAAATCCTCCAGTTGTTCACGATTGAAGTAGACAACGCCCTCGTGCTCGTTGAACATAAGAAACTGTTGCGCATCGGGATCATCGAGCATGTGCTGGAATTGCGACAGCAGCGCCGGCGGCGCGTCCACGCGGTGGAGTCCATGTTCGGCGAAACGCAGCGCCACGCGCAATGCGCGGAAGGCCAACTCGCCTTTCCATTGGTCTCCCAATACTTCGGCCAAGGTCGACAAGACGTTTCGGGAAACAAGCCACGAATCAAGCCAGGCTGCGCCGTCGTGCAAATCGCCGCCGCGCGCGACCGCAACACTTACGGGTTTCAGCAGCGCATACGCCATCGGGAGGACCCAGCGCGTAACGTCGACAGTCGTTTCCTCGCCGGCGCCGGCGTGTTTCCGGTGTTCAGCAATCTGGCGGCGCCAATATTGAATGCTATGTACCGAAGGCATGAGCAGTTCGCCGGCATCATCGTGGATGCGAGTTCGCGCGCCGAGTTCGCGCAGAAAATCCTCCAAGGGCCGGCGCATTGCGCCGGCGCGTTGCGTCTCGGCCGTATCCGGCGCTGCCGTAGCCAACAACGATTTCAATTGACCGTCGTTGAAGTACGCGTTGAACGAGTTCAGCACAGGGGCGAGTTCACGTGCGCGTCGCTCGTACCCAAGGTCTCCGACACCGCGGCCTTCGAGATGCCACGCGAGGTCGCCCCAGGAACCGTCGGTATCGACAATTTCGCGCCAATCGATGAACGCGTGCCATTGATATCCGTGCAGGTTCACAAACATGCCCTCGTCGCAGAGTTGCTTCGAGTGCCGAATGTACTCGAGCCCGTCCCGGTGATCGCGAAACGCATAGTAAAGATTATCTTCCCGGCGCAGCCCAAGAGATTCGGAGAGCGACTTCGAGATAATTCGGCCCTCGTCGCCCCGGCCGGTGTTGAGCCCGGTCGATTGCTTGATCCATCCCGCTGTCGTGCTGTAGGCGTTGTTGTAAAAGATCAGCGATCGCTCGCCGCCGGCACGGTTCGAGTACGCGAACACGTTCTCGTCCACGTGTCCGTGCGGCGTGTGGAAATCATAGAAGGCGAAGTGCTCGACCCCGCTGAATAGGTATCGCTTATGCATGAGCGGAAAAAGTTCGCGTTCGTGCCGGCGGACGAGGTCTTCGTCCACGTGTTCGTCCCAGTACGCGCGGCGGTATTCCATGCCGTATTTTTCGGTGTAGCCCTCGATTTGGCCGTGCCCGAACATCGGCAGGCCCGGCATCGTGATCATCAGCAGGCAGCACCCGATGTACTTGTCGCCCTTGCCAAATTGCTCGACAGCAGTGCGTTCGTCCGGATTGTTCATGAAATTCACGAACCGTTTGAGAATTTCGGGACTGAACTCGAGCACGTTTCGCACAGTCGCGCGGTAATTTGCGTTTTGCTCCATTTTCAGCATGTTCATGAACGCGCTGTTGTACACGCGGTGCATGCCCAGCGTGCGGACGAAGTAGCCCTCCATGAGCCAAAACGCTTCGGCGAGGAGCAGCGTATCCGGAACCTCGCGCGCCACGCGGTCGACGACTTCGCGCCAGAATTCCTCCGGCATCGCGCGATCGAACTCGTGGCGGCTCATGCCATGCTCGGCGCGTGACGGAATCGCGCCGGCGTCGCCCAGCTTCGGGTACCACAGGCGCTGAAAATGTTTCTTGGCAAGCGTCATCGCCGCATCGAACCGGATGATTGGGAACTTCCTTGCGACGTGCAGGATCGTCTGGATCACCGCTTCGCGCACTTCCGGCATCAGATAGTTCAGTTGCGCCGTATCGTTCCACGGCATACTCGTGCCATCGTTGCCGTGGTAGATGTAGCGCGTTTCGCCGGTGTGATGGTCGACGCGCTTGAACACGACCGCCGCGTCGCGATGCGTCCAGTATCCGTCTTCGATATACAGTCCTACGCGCGGATCGTGCGACAGGTTTGGGCCGTTGAACGAGTAATTCGGGTATGGCGGGTGGGGCAACTGAATGAACCAATGCGGATGCTCGATCACCCACCGCGAGAACATGCCCATGTGATTCGGCACCATATCGCTCGCCAGTCGAATGCCGCGCGCGCGCGCGCGTTCGCGCAAATTCGCGTAGGCTTCCTCCCCGCCGAGGTCGTGCGCGATGTCATAATCGAATAGCGAGTACGCCGACGACACTGCGTCCGGATTGCCCATGATTCGCTTGATGGTCGCCGACGCTTCGGAGCGTTCCCACAGACCAATCAACCACAACCCGTTGAAACCCCATCGCGCCAATCGATCGAGTTCTTCCTCCGGAATCTGATCGAGCCGGTGAATGTGCCGCTTGTATTTCTTCGACAACTGGTCGAGCCACACGTACGCGCTCTTGGCGATCATGACGACGTTCGACATCCAGTCCGCGTCCGCGGAAAAGCGCTCGAACTCGGGATAGACGTCCGCGCCTTCGCCCGGACGCGCGCCAAAGCGCATGACCTCGACCATGCCGCCGGGAACGAAGCCGCCACGATGCTTGTATTCCTCGCCGAGGATGTCCTGAATTTTCAACAGCCGATCGACGAGGCCCGATGGAAGGATGTGGCCCCATTTCTTGCGGATGAAGTCGAGTTGGCCTTCGAGCGAATCGGGCGCGGCGCGCATGGGTGCGCGCAAGCATTCGAAAAGCGGCTCGCCCAGGAGATCGAGCTCGGGCTGACCGTTGAAGAACTGCTCGATGTTCACCACGAGCGGCACATACGGCGCGCGGGCGCGCAACGAGTCGTCGGCAAACAATGGAAAGAAGGCGCGCATGGCGGGGTTCGACATCGACAAACTGAGCAAGACCATTTCCCGCGCGGTCAATTCTCGTGCGGGGCGGTCCTCTTCCGTCGACGCCAAGAACTCAGCCGGCCGAACGTTGCCCAACTGCACGCGTTGCGGAGGGAATTCTTCGACAAACACGGGTGGCGGCTCGTCCACGACGGGTCCGCCTTCGCGGGACTTCGTGAAGGCGAACGCGGACTGCATCGCGCCCGGGACTTGCCGGACGCAATAATAGTCGATGAGGTAGCGGAGGATTTCCGTCAGAACGCCGAGCGTGAGCAGTTGTCCCGCGCCGAGAGGAGGAGCGGACTCGGCGTGGGCGCCGTGGTCGTCGTTGACGCGCTGCGCGAAGAGCCGCACCGATCGCGTATCGATCGGTTTGTTGTCCTGTTCGCCGGTACCGGCAAGTTCGCCTACGTTGTAGCGGCGCCACACGTCGCCGCGCAGGGCGAACCCGAAGGGGAAATAGGTGCTTCGTTGATATTCCATTACCGCAATCTAAAGGTCTGTTGGGGGTCCTGCGCGGCTGCTGACTCGCCCCACTCGGCCACGCTACGTGGTCAGTTTACAGGAGATACGAGGTCGAAAGCATACGCGCGTGGTATAATGCGGGTAGACGCTCTCGGCATGTAGCCATCAGCGCCGACGTTGGAAACGATTTCAACGAAAGGCACCTGCCATGATGCTAGCAAAGGCCGCCGCGAAACTTGCTTCACGCGATTCCACTGTAAAGCCGGCCCACAACGTTCCGTGGGCAAACGACCGCCACGGCGACGAGTTGTTGAAAAAGCCGCACGGCCCCTCGGTTAAAGCGGGGCGTATCCCCGCGGCGCGCAAAGCCCCGCTCTCGTTCCACAAACCTTCGGGCCGCAAGTAGGAACCGGGCGCGGGACCCGCCTTCAGGCGGCGCGGTCATACCTCCGGTACTGTGCGAAGGTGATGAGTTGTCTCTTTTCCTCGTCCCAGAGGCGAAAGCGCATGCACCGCAGGCTCGACCACAACGACAATTGGTGCACCCGCTGCATAATCGGGTTTTCTTTGTGGCATTTCTCAAGGAAGTAGTTTGGAATCTTCGCGCTTAAATGATGGATGTGGTGAAAGCCGATGTTCCCCGTAAACCACTGCAACACGCGCGGCAGCCTGTAGTAGGAACTGCCCTGCATGCACGCCGCGACGTAGTCCCACTCGTTGTCCCGCGCCCAGTAAACGTCCTCGAATTGGTGCTGCACATAGAACAGCCATGCGCCGGCGCCCGCCGCCAGTAAGAGCACCGGCATGTGTATCAGCGCCAGCGCCTTCAGGCCGATCGTGAAATGCGCCAGCACGAGGACGGCGGCCAAGCCCGCGTTCGTGCGCCAAACGCTTCTTCTGTCGCGGGCGGTCCCGTTCTTGGGCGGCACCCGGTACTCGAACATGAATACCGAGAACGCGCCGATTCCAAACAAAATGATGGGATTGCGGTACAGGCGGTATGCGAGCCGCTTGATGCGGGATGCCGCGGCGTATTCCTTCACCGTCATCGTCCAAATGTCGCCCCGGCCTCGCTCATCCAGATTGCCCGCACAGGCATGGTGAACGGCGTGCTCGTGCTTCCAATAGTGGTAGGGGGTGAGGCACAGAAACGACGTAATACCGCCCACGATATCGTTTGCGCGGCGCGACCGGAAGTACGCGCCGTGCCCGCAGTCGTGCGAAATTATGAAAATGCGCACAAGCAGCCCAGCCGTCGGTACGGCCAAGACGAGCGTCAGGAGGTACGAGATGTTCAGGCTCCAATACATAAGGCCAAGGCCCAGTGCATACGGAACGATGGTGTTGGCGAGTTGCCAGATGCTTCTGCCGTGGCTTGGCCGGTGGTAACGTGCGACCAGCGCTTTCCATTGGCTACGGAGTGAACTTTCGGGGTCTTGGGGGGGGATGGATTCGGTCATATATTGTGGTGTCCGAGCGGGTATTTTGGTCGTATCGTTACAGTGCGGGCGTAGGATACAGGAGTGGGCACGGAAAGTCACGCGCCACGTTCGGCAGGCCCGAAAGTGAGGCGAGTGCGAAAATGTACGGAAACTTGTTCGTCCAACGCGACCGTTGCTCCGCGCTTCCTTTTTTGCTATAGTATCGGTTCTATGGTCAAGCAACCCTCACAGCCCGAGAAGAGCGGGCACGACGCAAACGCGATGCTTCGCGAGCAGGAATTGTGCTGGCTCGCGCTGGAATCCGATGCCTACGACACCATGTCCGATGAGGAATGGGTAAGCCTGTGCGAACGCACCGGGAAAATGGACCCGGTGCCCACCTGCGGCAAGTAGTAGTCCTTCGCGCCCAGTTCGCCAGCGTCTTTCAAACCACCTGAACCAAAGCTGTTTCAGTGGCGGTCAATGCGCTATTATCGCGCATTGGCGACGTGCCATGTCCAAACAGCGCAGGGGAGAGGTGTATGAAGACGGTCCTGTTCGCGGCGTTGGCGTGCCTTACGTGCGCCCACGGTCAGTTGATGATCTCCGGAAACGAAAACAAGGTGGACCTGACCAAGGGCACCCCAAAATTCATTCCCGGCGCGCCGCCCGACTCGATTTCCATTCTCGATTTCGCGTCTTTTCCCCCTTCGGTGCGTCATGTGACCGGGGTCAGCAACAGCGTCATCGGGCCCCCGTCAAATGTCGCCGTCGCGCCGGACGAATCCATAGCGCTGGTCGCGGACTCGATTCAGCAGGACCCTGCCGACACATCGAAATACGTGCCCGCCAGCCGCATCTATGTGCTTGATTTGCAGTCGGATCCGCCGTCTGTCATCCAGGAGATCGAGGGCGGAAAGCAGCCGTCCGGCCTGTCCATTACTCGCGATGGCCGTTTTGCCCTTGTCGCCAATCGTGCGGGAGGAACCGTTTCACTGCTCAGTATCGAGGGCAAAACCGTCACCCTGAGGCAAACCATCGAGTTGTGTAAACCGGAGGACAACGTCGCGGACGTCGCGATTAGTCCTGACGGCAAGTTGGCCCTCGCAAGTGTGTGCAATGGCGGATATCTGGCGATGCTTCACCTCCACGAGGGTATGGTGACCTCGGACAAGCGAAAGCTGTCCACCTGCGGAAAGCCGTACCGCGTCGCTATCACGCCGGACGGCACGCTCGGAGTCACCGCGGGTTCGGGCCAGGGAATCCCGGATACAGACGCGATTACCGTCGTTGACCTGACGCAGGAGCCGCCGCGGACGACCGACTACATCCCGATTGGCGGGGGGCCGGAGTCCCTCGAGGTCAGCCCGGACGGCACGCTGATAGCCGCTGTACTCATTGGCGGCAGCAACCTTCCGAAGGGCGAGCCGTTTCACGAGGACGGCGGTAAGCTGATCATCCTTGCGCGGCGCGGCAAGACATTTGAAGTAGTCCAGATACTCGCCACCGGCCCAATACCCGAAGGTGTCGCGTTCACACAAGACGGCAAACATATCGTTGTCGGCTGCCACCCCGTGCGAAAACTGTGGGTGTACGACGTTGACGGCGAAACAGTCCGCGATTCCAAAGTCCGTATTGACGTCCCTGGTATGCCGTCGTCGCTGCGGACTGCCGAACGCCCGGTCGCAAAATGAATGTGGACGAAAGAGTCGTCCGCTATGTAACCGCGGCGGAAATGCGCGAAATTGATCGCAGGTGCATAGAAGAGATTGGCATTCCCGGTGCAGTGCTGATGAATAACGCGGGCGCCGCGGTGTTCCGCGAGATTGAACGTGGCCCGGTCGGCGTGGTCTGCGGCAAGGGCAACAACGGCGGCGATGGATTCGTGGTCGCGCGGTTTGCGCTCCTGGCCGGCCTCGAAACGCGGGTCGTTCTAATAGCCGATCCCGCGGTGATCGTAGGCGACGCGGCGGCGTACCTGCGCGTTTACCAAAACCTCGGGGGGGCGATTCGCGTCGCGCAAACCGAGGACCAAGCAGCAGACGCCGTTCGCGAACTCTCCGACTGCGCGGTGCTCGTGGACGCGCTGCTTGGCACTGGAACTCAGGGTGAGGTCAGAGGCCCCATCCGCGCCGCCATCGATGCGTGGCCCGGCGTGCGCACGATCGCGGTCGATTTACCCTCCGGCCTAAACGCCGATACGGGCGAGGTCTGTGGCAATTGCATCCGAGCGGACGTAACGGTCACGTTTCAGTTTCAAAAGTGCGGCTTCACCAATCCGAACGCGCGGACTTACCTCGGCAGGGTGGTTGTCGCCGATATCGGCATCCCGGCGGTGTGTGGTCCAGCCGAATAATCTGGGTAGGGCTACGCGCGAGCCAACCTACGCGATCTCAATCTCACCCCGCATATACAGGACTGCGTTTCCCGCAATCGCCACGCGATCATCCCTGTCCTCGCAGAAGAGTTCGCCGCCCCGGCGGGAAACTTGCCGCGCATGAAGCGATCGCTTGCCGAGGCGCTTTGACCAGTACGGTACGAGCGTGCAGTGCGCCGATCCGGTTACGGGGTCTTCGTCGACGCCTTGTGCTGGGGCAAAGAAACGGGAGACGAAATCGCAATCGGTTCCCGGCGCGGTGGCGATGACGGCGAAGCGATCGATCTGTTTCAACCGGGTGAAGTCCGGGTTGAGGGCAAGCACCTCCTCCGCGGACTCGAACACGCAAAGGTAATCGCGCGACGCAGTAACCGATACTGGGTCCTTACCCAGCGCGGGGACGAGTTCGGGGTGAACGGCACACTGTTCCGGCGGCCGGCTGGGGAAATCCATTTCCAGCAACGCGCCTCGTTGAACAACGGTAAGTGGGCCGCTCTGCGATTGAAACGTTACTCTGTCGCCGGAGTAGCCAAGGCACTCGAAAAGCACATACGCTGCTGCGAGCGTGGCGTGTCCACACAAGTCTACTTCGACCGTCGGAGTAAACCATCGAAGCCTGAATGCCTCGCCTTCCTTGACGAAGTAGGCGGTCTCCGCCAGGTTGTTCTCCGCGGCGATGGCCTGCATTTGCTCTGCGGGAAGCCACCGCTCCAGTGGGCAGACCGCCGCCGGGTTTCCGCCGAATACCTGTCCGGTAAATGCGTCTATCTGGTAAATGGGAAGCCGCACGTCACACCTCCAGTCGCTCCAGAATCCCGTCAATTACGGGAACATGCACATCCGGGTTTTGCGTTCCTAAGAGGAACGTGGTAAGCTGTTGTCAACGTATTACGTAACCGCATACGCGGTGCGAGGTTAGGGGTGGCAGGGTCGAAGCGGCGCGCCCACAGGACGTGTGGACGCCGTGCAACCGCCCTCATTGTCGCGTGGTCAAAGTCTGCGTGTGGGGTTTGCCGAGCGCATGTTCCGCACCGGGCGATTCCATATTAGGGTCTGGAGAATTCTGCGATGACGAAATCATCCGCGGTCGCCGCATGGGCCGCGCAGAGTGACGATGTGGAACGGCGCGCGTTGGCGGCCGGCATTCCCATACATGCCAAGACGGTCGACGAGTTTGTCCGAGCGCGCGCTGAGAGCGACCCCTCCTGTATGGCCTACCAATACCTGGACGACGGTGAGACCGAAGGCGCGCGACTGACCTACGAGGAACTCGATATTCGTGCGCGCGCAATCGCCGCGCACTTGCGGAATCATTGTTCTCCCGGCGATCGCGCGTTACTGATTTTTCCGCCGGGGCTCGATTACATCGCGACTTTTCTCGGCTGTCTCTACGCGGGGGTCGTTGCCGTTCCGGTGTATCCACCGGACCCAAGCCGGTTGAATCGCAGTTTGCCGCGCCTCAAAGTGATTGCAAACGATGCGAACACGCACGTCGCGCTAACCACGTCGATGGTGCTGCCGCTCGTCGAAATGATGGCGCAGCAGGATGCGGATTTCGCGAAGTTCGATTGGATCGCCGTGGATACCGTGCAAGATTCCGAAGCCGCGAATTGGCATGGTCCCGTCTCGACCACTGATGCGGTGGCGTTTCTTCAGTACACTTCAGGCTCGACGTCGGACCCGAAGGGCGTCATGGTCACGCACGGAAACTTGCTCTACAACCTGTGGGACATGTCCTACTACTGGCACTCCGAACAACCGGAAGCGAGCCAAGTCACCTGGCTGCCTGCGTACCACGACATGGGTCTGATCTTTGGGTTGTTGCTTCCGATCTACCGCAAGCTGCCCTGCTATGTCATGTCGCCGCTCGATTTCCTTCAGCATCCCGCGCGGTGGCTGCAGGCGATATCGAAATACCGCGCAACGTGGAGCGTGGGGCCCAACTTCGCGTACGACTTGTGCGCGCGAAAGGTCACGCCGGAGCAGAAGGCGTCGCTCGATCTGTCATGCTGGGTGGCGGCCGCGAACGGTTCGGAACCGATCCGCATCGAAACGCTGGAACGGTTCGTCGAGGCTTTCCGGGAATGCGGCGTCTCGTGGAGCATCTTCAAATCCGGCTACGGTCTTGCCGAGGCGACGCTGAAAGTCAGCGGAACGCGGCCGGACCTCGAGACCGATGTGCTGACCGTTTCCTCAGCCGAGTTGATCAAGCACCGTGTCGTAGTCATGGAGCGCGGCGCGCCCGGATCGCGGACGTTGGTTTCCAGCGGCGCGTCGCACCTGCAGACGCGCACGATTATCGTTGATTCGGAGACCGGGATTCAGTGCAAGCCCGGTACCGTCGGCGAAATTTGGGTCAGTGGGCCTACCGTCGCGAAGGGCTACTATAACAACGAACGTGAAACCGAACGCGTGTTCAACGCGCGCCTTTCCGATACGAGTGAAGGACCGTTCCTGCGCACGGGCGATCTTGGCTTCATCCACAATGGCAACGTTTACGTTACCGGCCGAATTAAGGACGTCATTATTGTGGATGGTGCGAACCACTACCCGCAGGACATCGAGGAGACCGTCGAAAAAGCGCACGCGGCGATTCGTCCCGGTTGTGTCATTTCGTTCCCGGTGGACGAAAATGGCGCCGAAAACGTCGTCGTTGTCGCGGAGGCTGGCGGCATTGTGGACGCCGAGGGCGCCGCGCCGGTGTTCGCCGCCGTGCGAAAGGCTGTCGCGCGCGACCACGACTTGCGCGTGCACAAAGTGTGTGTGATAACGCCGCGCTCGATTACCAAGACGAGCAGCGGCAAACTGCAGCGCCAGGCGTGCAAGCGGGGCTTCCTCGACGGCACGCTGGACGTCGTCGCCATCGGGTAAGTGTGCGACAGGAAGATGCGATTGCCGAGTAAGGAAGCTATACAGGCGTGGCTCATCGAGCACGTCGCCGCAGAGTTGGGGGTCGACCGCAGTGCGATCAAACCGTCGGCAGCGTTCGACGATCTCGGGATGGCGTCGCGCGACGCCGTGACGATTTCCGGCGATCTCGAAGATTGGCTCGGCAAGAAGCTGTCGCCGACGCTCCTGTGGGAGTATCCGTCCATTGCGCAACTTGCCGCGCATCTTGCGGGCGAGAATCAGGCGGCTGCTCTTGACGCACCTCCGGCCGTTGGCGTGTCGAATGAACCCGTCGCCATTATCGGCATGGGAATCCGTGCGCCCGGCGCCGCTTCAGTAAACGCGTTCTGGTCCTTGTTGACGAATGGCACAGACGCAATCTCGGAAGTGCCCGCTGACCGCTGGAAGATCGACGACTATTTCGATGCAAACCCCGGCGCGCCGGGGAAAATGTACACGCGCCGCGGCGGGTTCCTCGATCGTGTCGATACGTTCGACGCCGATTTCTTCGGCATATCGCCGCGCGAGGCCGCGCGCATGGACCCGCAGCAGCGCCTGCTCATGGAGACCGCGTGGGAAGCGCTCGAGGACGCGGGCGTGCCACCAACGTCGCTCGCGGGATCGCAAACAGGCGTATTCGTCGGCATCAGTTCGAGTGACTACTCGAGTCTGCAACTCGGCGACGCCAACCGCGTCGATGCGTACGCAGGCACCGGCAACGCGCACAGCCTCGCGCCAAACCGCATTTCCTATTTCCTTGACTTGCGCGGGCCGAGCATCGCCGTCGATACCGCGTGCTCGTCGTCCCTCGTCGCGGTGCATCAAGCCGTGACAAGCCTGCGTAAGGGTGAAAGCTCGCTCGCACTCGCAGGCGGCGTCAACGTGATTCTCTCGCCCGAAGTGAATATGGTGTTTTCGCATGCGCGCATGATGGCGCCGGATGGACTGTGCAAGACGTTCGACGCATCCGCCGACGGTTATGTGCGCGGCGAAGGCTGCGGCGTCGTCGTGCTAAAACGGTTGTCCGAGGCGATTGCCGATGGCGACGCGATCCATGCGGTCATTCGCGGCTCCGCGGTGAATCACGATGGCCGCAGCAATGGAATTACGGCGCCAAACCAACTCGCGCAACAGGACGTTATCCGGCGCGCACTCGCCGATGCGGGCGTCTCGCATCGCGACGTCGGCTATGTCGAGGCGCACGGCACCGGCACATCGCTGGGTGACCCAATCGAGGTGGATGCGCTGAAAGCGGTCCTGCTGCCCGAACGCGCGGCAAACGAGCCTTGCGTGCTTGGCTCGGTCAAAACGAACATTGGACATCTCGAGGCGGCCGCCGGTATTGCCGGTCTAATCAAAACGGCCTTGGTGTTGGAACGTGGTACGATTCCGGCCCACCTCCACCTAAAGCAGATCAACCCCCTTATCGAAATAGAAGGCACGCCCCTGCGCATCGCGACGCAGACGGAGCAGTGGGAAACGTCGAAGCGCAAGCGCGTTGCCGGTGTGAGTTCGTTCGGTTTCGGCGGAGCGAATGCGCACGTCGTTCTCGAAGCGCCGCCTGCAACCGCGCCAAAGCCCGAGTCGCAGGCTGAGCGCCCACTGCACGCACTCGCGCTGTCCGCGCAGACCGACGACGCATTGACGACGCTCGCGGGACGGTATGCGGATGCGATCGATTCGGCGCCTTTGGCCGATTTCTGCTATTCGGCGAATACGGGCCGCGCACACCTCGCAAAACGAGTTGCAATCATTGCAGGTACTACCGGCGAAGCTGTAAACACCTTACGCGAATTCGCCGAGAATGGCTCTGCTAAGTCCGCCGTCGTTGGCGAGGCGAAACCAAATACGGAAACGCGACTCGCGTTCCTCTTCACTGGGCAGGGCGCGCAGTTCCCCCAAATGGGCCGCGGACTCTACGAAGCCAGTCCCGTGTTTCGCCGTGTCATGAACGAGTGCGACGAAGTGTTGCGCCCGAGGCTCGAAGTCCCTCTCTTGAAGGCAATATATCCCGAAGAAGGCTCTGCGACGCCGCTTGACGAAACCGCATACACACAGCCCGCGCTGTTTGCGATTGAATACGCGCTCGCGGGACTGTGGAAGTCGTGGGGCATCACGCCCTCGATCGTGATGGGGCACAGCGTCGGCGAATACGTCGCGGCGTGCGTAGCAGGCGTGTTCTCGTTCGAGGATGGCCTCAACCTTATCGCCGAGCGGGCCCGTCTCATGGGGTCGATGCCACCCGGCGGCACGATGGCCGCGGTCCTCACCGATCGCGATACAGTCGCGGCGGGACTTGTCTCGCGCACTGGCGTAGTCGCGATCGCGGGCATCAACGGCCCCGCAAATACAGTTGTCTCCGGTCCGGAACAAGAAGTGGATGCGCTGCTTGCCGAATTCAAAGAGCGCGGCGTGAAATCGATCAAACTGAACGTCTCGCACGCGTTTCATTCTCCACTTATGGACCCGATGTTGGACGCGTTCGAGCAATTCGCTTCCACGATCGCGTTCAAATCGCCGCAGATACCTGTCGTCTCGAATCTCTACGGCGGCGTGCCGGACGACGCGAACGCATTCACTGCGAACTATTGGCGCAATCACCTGCGCGAAGCCGTGCAGTTCCTGGACGGCATAAAGTCAATTACAGGACTCGGATTCAACACGTTTCTCGAAGTGGGCCCGCAGGCCACGTTGTCCGGCATGGGCGCCCGCTGCGTGGCGAAGGATGCCGCGGTTTGGCTTCCGTCGCTTGCGAAGGGACAAGACGACTGGCAAGTCATCCTGCGTTCGCTGCAGTCGCTGTATGTCGCCGGGGCGAAGATCGATTGGAAAGGATTCGACGCACCGTACGTGCGTTCGCGCATTTCACTGCCGACCTATCCGTTCGCGAAGCAGCGCCACTGGCTCGATAATTCGGCGACGACACGCAAAGCGCCCGCGCCAACGGCGGCTTCTGCGCAAACAGTCAGTGCGAGTCGCGTAAGCGATTGGCTGTATCAGGTCAAGTGGATTCAGAAGAACAACGCCACCCAGCCCGGCGCAATGCCCTCGCGTTGGTTGATTCTTGCCGATAAGTCCGGAGCGGGGGACGCGTTGGCGCAACGCGTGCGTGCGCGCGGTGGGTCCGCGATTATTGTGCGGGCAGCGGACTCCTATGAGGCCGCCGCCGCGGACGACATTTCCCTCGATCCAATGAATGGCGCCGATTTTGATCGGCTTTGGAACGAAATTGGCCGTACATGCGATCGCATCGTTCACCTCTGGTCGCTCGATGCGCCCAATATTGACGACGCAACGCTGCAATCGTTGCACCATGCGCATGCGCTTGGGTGCGGCGCAATGCTCCACCTCGTCCAATCGATTTCCGAGTCCGGAGAGCGTGATGGGCATTTCGCGAGCCGTTCGCAACGTCTGCTCTGGTGCGTCACGCGCGGCGCGCAAAGCATCGAGGCGTTGAACGGCGGTGTCGCGGCGGCGCAAGCCCCGTTGTGGGGATTCGGCCGCAGTGTCGCGCTCGAACACGCGCGCCTGTGGGGCGGACTCGTCGATCTCGACCCGCATGCCGGCGATTCGTCCGCCGATTTGCTATTGCGCGAGCTTGACGCACCCGATGGCGAGGACCAGATCGGTTTCCGCTCGGGCCGGCGATTTGCCGCCCGGCTCGCGAAGAATAATGGCACAACGGGTAATGGGAAGGGCGCTGCGATTCAATGCCGGCCCGATGCGACCTACGTCGTTACCGGTGGTCTTGGCGGCCTCGGCCTGCACGTCGCAAAGTGGCTGGGCGGGCGCGGCGCGAAGCACGTCGTGCTGTTTGGCCGTACGCCATTGCCTCCGCGCGAAGAATGGAACACGGTATCGGACACCGCGATACGCGAGCGGATCGACACCGTCGTGGCCCTCGAGGCTGACGGTGTGGAGGTGCGCTGCGCGTCCGTCGATGTGACGGACGAAATGCAGGTCCGCGATTTCCTCGCCGCGTATGATCGGAGCGGCCTCCCGCCGATTCGCGGAGTCGTGCACGCGGCGGGCGTGATTGACGATCATGCCGTCACCAATCTGAGCATGGATTCGCTCACGGCCGTGATGCGGCCCAAGGTGGACGGCACGATGCTGCTGCATCGCCACTTCGACGCCAACGGAAACGGCGCGGCGAACCGGCTCGATTTCTTCGTGCTGTTCTCGTCGGTCGCCGCCGTCATGGGCGCGCCCGGCCAGGCAAACTACGCGGCGGGCAACGCTTTCATGGATGCGTTGGCGCACCATCGCCGGGCCCACGGTCAGCCGGCCCTGTGCATCAATTGGGGCCCGTGGGCCGAAACGGGCATGGCCGCGCGCACACAATTGGTCCACCGCTGGGCCGCGCAAGGCATTGACAGCCTGCAGCCTAGCGAAGGCATCGCCGTGCTCGATTCGCTTATGTCCAGCGGGGAGTCGCACATCGGCGTGTTGCACGCCGACTGGGACCGGATTGGAAACCGCATTCCAATGTTTGCGGAATCGCCGATGTTCTCCGAACTGATAAACGGTCACGCGAAATCGCCCGCTGCCGCGGCGCCGAAGGCGCCGGCAAAACCCGCGGCAAATGACGTCGAAGCGATCGAGGCGTATCTTCGTCGCCAGGTCGCGCAGGTGCTCAGTCGGAACGAAGACTCTATCGCGATCGACCGCAACTTCGGCGAGTTGGGCGTGGACTCGATCATGATGATGGAAATCGTGAACAGCATCGAACGCGATCTCGGCGTGCGCCTGTTCCCGAAGGAGCTCTTCGATCGGCCAACAATCGCCGATCTCGCGCCTTACCTCGTTCACGAAGTCGCGCAGCTTGATCACCGTGCCGACGCGCAGCCCGCGCAGACTACGGCGCGGTCCACAGCGGCGCGGTTGCGTCCGCGCCTGCGGCGCATTGGCCCGGCAGTCAAGAACAAGCCGGCGGTGTTTCTCCTGTCCGCGCCGCGTTCGGGCTCGACACTGCTTCGCGTCATGCTCGCCGGGCACCCGCAATTGTTCAGCCCGCCGGAGTTTCACCTGCTCCAGTACAACACGATGCGCGAATGGCATAACGGCCTTGGCACCTCGTTCCTTGGGGAAGGCCTGCCGCGCGCTTGGATGGAGCTGCGCGGATTCACCGCCGAACAGGCTAAGGCGCACGTCGACGAGTACGTTAGAAACGATGTGCCCGTCGAGAAGGTCTACGCCGACATGCAGGAACTCGTCGCGCCCAGGCTGCTCGTGGATAAATCGCCCTCGTACGGCGAGGGCGCCGACATTCTCGATCACGCCGAACGCATCTTCGACGGCGCGAAATACATCCATCTCGTGCGCCATCCGTATTCGGTGATCGAGTCCTTCATCCGCAACCGCTTCGATCGCCTCATGATGGACGGTGAGGCCGACCCCATGGCCGCGGGAGAGGACGTGTGGACCGCCCATAACGCAAACATCTCCGACTTCCTGGAGAATATCGATTCCGATCGCAAATACGTTGTGAAGTACGAGGACATCGTCGCGAAGCCCGAGGAATCGATGAAGGCGATGTGCGCGTTTCTCGGCATTCCCTTTGATCCGGCGGTGCTTACGCCCTACGAAGGCGACCGCATGACTGATGGCGTCCACGCGACGTCCATGCACATCGGCGATCCGAACTTTAAGAAACACGATGGCATTGACGCATCGCTGGGCGACGTATGGAAACGCACGCGGCTGCCGCGCAAACTCGGCGGGTTCGCGCGCCGCGTCGCCGCGGAACTCGAGTACCCGCTGCCCGTCGAAGTGCCCGGTTCCGTGAATGCCGAGGTCGGTCTGTCAGCGACGGTGCCGCACGTCGTTGCGATTCAGCCCAAGGGCGACCGCCCTCCGTTCTTCTGTTGCGCGCCGGCAGGCGGCATGACGTTCATGTACTTCCACCTGCCGCGCTACATGGGCGAAAACCAGCCCATCTACGGCTTGCAGGACCCCGCGCTCAACCCCGCGATCGATCCGCTGCCCACGATGGAGTTGCTCTGCGCCGAACAGGTAAAGGCGATCCGCAGCATCCAGCCCAGTGGCCCGTACTACATCGGCGGCTGGTCATTCGGTGGCGCCGTCGCATTCGAGACGGCGCAGCAGCTCATCGCCGCAGGCGAAGACGTGGCCTTCCTCGGCATCATCGACACCGAGGCGCGCATCGAGAAGCATCGCGCGCGCACCGCGGGCGAATGGCTGAGATACCTGTGGGGCCAGTTGAAAATGTCGGTGAAAGTCGTGGGCCACTGGCCGCCCTACGCGCGCGATTTCATCTACATCATCCTTCCGTCAAAACTGAAGAACCGGAAAAAATCCGCCGACGAGCCGTCGTTGTGGGAATACTTCTCGTTCGCGTTCGCGGATGTCATTCGCCACACGCTCGTGAAAAAGGCGGACATGGCGCAGATTGCCACGCGCAACAATCGCGTGCTATTGATAAAGCAACCGAAGACGCGGCGGACCGTCCGCGTGCTGAAGGCCAATTTGAAGGCTTTGCTTGCGTACAAGCTGCAGCCCTATCGTGGCCGCATCACGCTCCTGCGCGCCGAAGACCAGTCCATCATGCACAAGTTGCACGAAGACTGGACGCTTGGCTGGGGCGACCTGGCCGAAGGCGGAATCGATATTGTCGAAGTTCCGGGCAACCATGCCGTGCTGATGAACCCGCCATATGTCGAGCACGTTGCGAAAGTGCTGCGCGAAGGAATGGACAAAGCGATCGCGGAGCGCGGCGGCCCCGCGCCGGACGAAGAAGCGTAGACCCGCCTCCGCATGGTCCCGCATCTGTTTGCTCTGCACCCCACCGGTTCAAAGCGCCCGTTCTACCTGTGCGCGCCCGCCAGCGGCGTCGTCTTCCCCTGCTACCATGTGCTCGAGTATTGGGACGAAGACCGGCCGTTTTACGCGATCCAAGACCCCAGCCTGAACCCGGAAACGCCCGTGTTTCGCACGGTCGAAGACCTTGCGCGCGCCGATGTTGCCGCACTGAAGGCGCACCAGCCCGCAGGTCCGTACATTATCGGCGGCTGGTCCTTCGGTGCGATGGTTGCGCTCGAGATGGCACATCAACTCGAGAAGACCGGCGATAGAGTCGAACTCATCGTGCTCGATATGCGCGTGAATGGGCCGGGCCGCGAATCGCCGATCGCAAACCTGACGCCGATCCAGCGGCTCTACGTAATACCGAAAATAATCATCGCCGTGTTCAGCCACACCGGCCCGTACTTCCGCGACGGGTTCTACGTCATGTTTGGCGACCGCATTAAGCACGGCTCCGTGCTCGCGCCGTTTATGCGCGTATGTATGCGTCTGCTCGGGCGTGCGCCAATCGCCGACGTGATTGAGCGTCGCCCGCACCTCGACTTGCAGCCGCCGGGCCTCTTCCGCAGCCTGCGCGTGCTCGTCGCAAACATGACCGTTCTCCGGAAGTACAAACCACAACCCATTCACGCCCACGGCGCGCTCATCAAAGCCAGTGACAGCGCCTCGCTCGGACTGCACGATCCTGACCCCGCAATGGGCTGGGGCGGCGTCGCGCTCGAGGGCCTCAAAGTCTACGACACCCCCGGCAACCACGTTACGCTGATGTTGCAACCCGCGATCGAAGTCGTGGGGGAGAGCCTGCGCGACGCTATCGAGCTTGCCGAAGCGCGCCTCGCAGGCGGTTAGCGCGATTTTCGATTGACAACGCCGAAAGGCCGGATTCCTCTATCGGGACAATGTGGTGCGCGGCGAAAGGGGGTGACAGGACCAGCGCCGACGTTTTGGCTCCCAGCAAAGCTGGCGTTTGACACTCGCATTTTCGCGCGCGATGCGGTAGCTTCATTCCATGTGGAAGTCGCCACCAGCCGATCCCCAGCTCGAATCGGATGACGTGCACGTGTGGAAAGCATCGTCTGATGCGTCACACAGCGCGATTACCCGTTTCATTAATTCGCTCGCGCCCGACGAACGCGACCGCGCCGCGCGTTTCCATTTCGAGCGGGGCCGCGACAACTACGTCGCCGCGCGCGGTGTCCTGAGAGAACTGCTCGGCATGTACCTGAACATCCCGCCGGCCGGCGTCCAGCTCACATACACATCGCATGGCAAGCCGGACCTCGCAGCGGCGCACGGAAGCGATTTGCGCTTCAACCTCGCGCACTCCGGCGACATCGTACTGATCGCGTTTGCGCGCGCCGCGCGCATCGGCATCGACGTCGAGCGGTGCCGCCCCGACTTCGACGGCCAGCGCATCGCGGACCGGTTTTTCACGGAATCCGAATCGGCGCTCCTTCGCGCCGTGCGCGACGCCGATCGCGTCCGCGCATTTACTCAACAATGGACGCGGAAAGAGTCGTTCATCAAGGCGCATGGCGAAGGGTTGTCCTATCCGCTGAACGCGTTTTCGATCGCGGAAGACGATAACGACAGGCTCCGCGTCCTTGTGCATGCGAGACCGGGCGAAACGGACGCGTGGTGTGTCCGCGACCTCGACGTCGGCGATGACTACGCCGCGGCGATCACCGTCGAGTTGGCGTCACCAGTACTTTCCACATTCGATTGGTGTACCACGAACCAACCGTGAATAGAGCCGCTACACTGGGTGGGGCGAGGCTCCGACCAAGCCGCCACAAACGTGTTGCTTTTTCCCCATTTTGCTATTCGCTACAGCGCTCTTTCTCCGGCCAGTCCCACGTCGATCGCGTAGCGACCTCCAGAATGTTCCCTGCCGGATCGCGGAAATACAGCGAATGGCCGCCGCTCGGCCAGTCTATCTCCGAATCGATGGGCACACCGCACGACGTCAGGTAATCCCGCCACGCGTTCACTTCGTCGTCGCCAATCTCAAACGCGGCATGCCCCGGCCCCCGGCACCCATGCCCACCAAGCGGCTGCGTCGGGTCGCTCGTCCCCTCCGGATCGAACAACAAAAACATCGTTGTCCCGCATCGGAAGAAGACGTGCCGCCCTTCCTGCTTCGCGTAGAAGTCCAACCCCATCACGTCGCGGTAAAACCGCTCGGCCGCGTCGAGATCGTTGACGTAAAGGCAGGTTTCGAGGATGCGCGTGGCTTTCATTTTCTTCAAGTGCAAGTCATTCCTTCACGGGCAAGCGAAGCCTTTCAAATAGTGTCACATCAAGTTGCCTGATGTTATCTCCCCTAAACTTGCCTTCTCGCGTGGTCACCGAGACCTCTTCTCGAACGACAGTATATGCGCTCAGGCGCCCGTGAGTGTCGAACAAGAGTTGCGCGCACCCGAAATGCGACGGAATTTCCGTCATGTTGGAAATGGTCAAGAAGCCTGGGCTCGGGCGCGTATCACCAATGGCGCCTCTGCGGTAATATACGATGCGGTTGCTGCCCAGTCCGCACACTTGATCCGGCGCCCTATCAAAGATTTCGGCGATCCTCGCCTCGGTCATGCCGATTTCAAGTAGGTGATATCGCTTATAGAACTGTCGCGGGCGCCACCTGGCTATCTGTATACATGCTAACGGCGGTAAGACGAGGACCGCACCCAGAATTCCCGCCGAGATTAAATCACGCCGTCCGTAAACGCCTGTAGTTCTTGCTGGCATCGACGATTTACCCCGGGAACAAATACTCCAACAACGCCTCATTCTCGCCGAAGTCGGGTATGAGAATATCCGCCCCGGCCTTCGTTAGTCGCTCGCGCTTCTCCTCGCTCCAGCCGTGGCCACGCAATTCGTCCGAACACACACCCACCGAAACGCAGCCGTGCTCGTGCGCGAGGCGGATTTCGACCGGCCCGTCGCCGACGACGAGTACCTCCGTTCCGTGTAGATCGTGGTTGGCGATGATCTGTTTGATGATCATCTCCTTGTTGCTTTCGGCGTAGGTGCGCAGTGCGCCCCAGATTTCCGCGAAGTACGGCGCCACCCCGACAAGCGACGACTCATTGCGCACGTCGTCGCGATCGGTGCCGCTAAAGATGTACATCTGCAACCCGCGCGATGCGAGCGCCTTCACGAATTCGATCGATCCGCGCACCGTGACCTGTTCGAGCGGCAGCGTGCCCGCGCGCAACTGCTCGATGCGTTCGCGCACGCGCACCATCAATCGCTCGTTGTAGATGGCCTTGTACCCGTGCGCGTCGAGAATCTTGTCCTCCGGCACCAGACCGTACTCGCGCACCATTTTCACGAGGTGTTCCATCTGGAGGATGGTATTGATCCCCGTCGATTCGTCGATATAGTCCGCGCATGCTTTCTCGATTTCCGGAGTGGGCGTCGCGTCTCCGCAAATCATCTCCACCATGAGCGGCCCCATGACCTGTTGCCATCCCTCACGCAACAGGCTGACAGTGCCGTCAAAATCGAACAGCGCGTACTTGAACCGGCCGCGCTCCGTATCGCGAATAATCTGAATGTCCTTACTTACCAACGACTGCATTGATTCCTCTTTCTAGTCCACCATGAATTCCACCAGCGAATGCACCGGATGCGGTTCCAGCTTCAGGCGCCCCTTGAGCGGCGGCAGCTCCACCACAAACGCTATCTCGACAATCTCCGCGCCGAGGTCTTCGACCATGTTTGCGATGGCGCGCATGGTGCCGCCGGTCGCCAACAAATCGTCCACCAACACCGCTCGGTCGCCCTTCTTCAGCGCATCGCGATGAATCTCGAGTGTCGCCGTGCCGTATTCCAGTGCGTATTCTTCCTCGATGGTGTCCGCGGGCAGCTTGCCCTTCTTGCGCGCAAGCACAAGCGGGAGCCCCATCGCGTACGCCAGCGCGCCGCCGAACACAAACCCCCGCGCATCCGCGCCGACGATCGCCGAGAGGTTCTTGTTCGCGTATCGCGCCTTCCACCCGTCGATAATGAACCGGAACGCCGCGGGATGCAGCAGCAGCGTTGTGATGTCTTTGAACTGAATGCCCGGCACCGGAAAGTCCGGCACATTCCGAATCAGCGAAGCAAGATCCATTTCGAACGACTTCCCTTTCTCAAGTAGATCCGAAGGAACTTCTGTATTGAGCCAATTTCTTCTCATTCGTATTCAGTCCCCCTTTGAAGGGGGATTTAGGGGGATGTCGGTCCCGCGCGAAATCATCTACGGACTAAAATCGTCCTGCCGTTCCGCGACAAACTTCCGCAGCCGCTTCATTACATCGTTCTCAATCTGCCGGATGCGCTCGCGCGTGAGATTGAAATAGCGCCCCGTCTGCTCCAACGTGTGCGCGTGCCCATCCACAAGACCATAGCGGTACTTCACGATATTCTGCTCGCGCGGCGAGAGCTGCTTCATGATCTCGTCGAGTTGCTGATCGAGTTCGATCTGCGCGATCGCCTCGTCGATTCGCCGCGGTTCGATGCTCTCCGGTATCCCACGCCCTTCGTCGTCACTCGTCGATTCCATGTTGTCCAGCGGGGAGACGTCTTCGACGAACGCCTGCAGCTTGAGCGCCTCGGCCTTCTTGATTCCCATCGCCTCGGCCACTTCTTCCGGTTCGGGGCGTTTGCCGGATTTGATGTACAGTTCTTCGGCTGTCTTCTTGTAGCGCGACACGTTGTCGGTCACGTACACCGGAATGCGCACCGTGCGCCCGTAGTTTGAGAGCGCGCGCGTGATTGCCTGCCGAATCCACCACGTCGCATACGTCGAGAACTTGCATCCGCGCGTCGGGTCGTACCGATCGACCGCCTTCATCAGGCCGATGTTGCCCTCCTCGATCAAGTCCTGCAACGGCAAGCCGAAGTACAAATACTTTTTCGCGATGCTCACGACAAGCCGCAGGTTCGATACGATAAGCTTGCGGCGCGCTTCGCCGTCGTGCTTCTGCGCGAGTTGGGCGAGGCGGATTTCTTCCGCGGACGATAACAGCGGTATGCGCGAGATTTCGGCGAGGTACGTGCTCAGCCCGCTCTCACGAAGGTCCGACATCCGCTCTCCTAGGGTTCCCGTAACTGCGGCGCCACACGCACCAAATTCCCGCGCGCGCCTTGCAGATGCGCCGGCCCCGAAACGGCTGCCGCACAGTTCCGTTTGCGCCGCATTCTAGCCGCCTTCGCCGGAATCGTTCAAGGATTGGCCCTTTTGCGGGGCGGGACGAAACGGATATCATGCCCGCTCGATTGGACTGCATCAGCTCTATGGAGGTTTTTCCAATGCGCGTACTTACGGCCCTTGTTTGTTGCTTCGCGGCGATCGCGATCGCGTCCGCGGAACCGCCCGCGGACATCTTCGATCAGGTACAGCACGGCTACGCCGACAACAACGGGGTGAAGATTCACTACGCCGCGCTCGGCGAAGGCCCTGTTGTCGTCATGGTCCACGGCTTCCCCGACTTCTGGTATTCGTGGCGACACCAGATGGCCGCGCTCTCGGGCCAGTTCAAATGCGTCGCGATGGACCTCCGCGGATACAACTTGAGCGACAATCCATCGGGCGACGAGAACTACGCCGTTCCGCACCTGCTCGGCGACGTCGCGGCGGTGATTAAAGCGCAAGGTGTGGAAAAAGCGATCGTTGTCGGGCACGACTGGGGCGGCGCCATCGCGTGGCAGTTCGCCATGCACATGCCGAATATGGTCGAGCGCCTCGTCATCTGCAATCTGCCCCACCCCCGCGGCTTCACCCGCGAACTCGCCACCAACCCCGAACAACAGAAAAACAGCGCCTATGCCCGCGGCTTCCAGCAGCCCGGCGCCGAACAAACCATCGATGCCGAAAGCCTTGCCGGCTTCGTCGCCAAAGGCGACCCCGAAATCGCCGCGCGCTACATCGATGCGTTCAAGAAATCCGACTTTTCCGCCATGCTCGCGTACTACCGCGTCAACTACCCGCACGAACCCTACACGCAGGACGAGTCCCCGGTCGTTAGAATCAACGTCCCTGTCCTCATGTTCCACGGCCTCAAAGACAAGGCCCTCGGCTACAAGGCCCTCAACGACACTTGGGAATGGCTCGGCAGCGACCTCACCCTCGTCACCGTCCCTAACGCCGACCACTGGGTCCACCACGACGCCCCGGACTTGGTTTCGAGGACCCTCAAATTCTGGCTGACGCGCGACACAAACTAATTGCAGAACCCGATATGAAAGTTCGCCTTTGCGGAGTGCGGTGGCGGGCAGTTCTCCGAGGCGAACCGACTTGGCTGACTGACGCGGCGGCACGCCTCAGTGCATTAACGACAACGTAGGATGACCATTGAAGCGCTACAGTGGGCGTGATATGCTTTCCCGCAGTGCCTTTCGAGTGGGTTACACTGCTGCCACAACGAGCGAGGTGAAGTGCCATGTCCGAGCCGCCGCCAATCCCTCATTTCCAGCCGCCGCGCGTGAAGAGTTCCAGTTCAACGCCGGGTTTGCTCATCGCGGTGGCCATCGTAGTGCCGCTGCTCATCCCAATCCTCGCGGCAATCTTGCTGCCAGCCCTCGCCCGCGCCCGTGAAGCCGCCCGCCGCGCATCGTGCCAAAACAACCTCAAACAAATCGGAATCTCGTGCAAGATGTTCGCGGGCGACCATAACAACCAACTGCCGCAAAACCTTAGCGAACTCTACCCCAAATACCTCTCGAATCCGTCGGTCTTTGTATGCCCGTCGTCTACCGACGTCGTCGGCGATCTAAACTCTATCGATTCGTGGACGTCGTACGAGATCGTGATAACTGGCGCTGACGAGGGAAACAAAGACGTCATTGTTATTCAAGAGAAACACGAGGATGCACATATCCCTCGTGGCATGAATTGTCTCTTCGCCGATGGTCATGTGGAATTCCGGCGTTCCGGAGCCATCACTCCGGCGGCTGAGCGTGGGCCTTAACCATCCTCGTTCACAAGCTCCGACTCGGGAACGCGCTCTTGAAAAGCTCCGCTTTGGATCGGACCCAATTGACCCAATTTAGTCGTGCACACGCACCCAACAATTCGAACCATCACACCGCCGGCCGTACCATCACATTCCGATACCACACCTCGCCGCCGTGGTCCTGTAGCGCGACGTTTCCCACCAACGGCAGATCGTTGTAGGCTATCGGAAACTTCCCCAGCGGCGTCGTCATCTTGCTCAAGTCCGTATCGATGATCGTCCAGCCGTTCATTACGACGACAACCTTCTTCCCCTTCACCGAAATATCAAACGAATTCCACTCGCCCGCGGGTCGCGACATGTTGAACATGGGCGTGACCACATCGTAAATCGCGCCGCAACTGTTCTTCGTCGGGCGCTTTCCGAAGTCGTCCAACACTTGCACCTCGAACCCGCGGTTCACGGGATCGTTCGGCTGCGTACGCAGGAACACGCCACTGTTTGCCCGCCGCGCAACCTTATACTCGAGATGCAGGTCGAAATCGCCAAACGTCTCGCCCGTATACGTCACATACCGCAACGGATACACCGTCCGCCCGAAAATGTGCAGCACACCATCCTGCACCTTAAAAATGTCCATGTCGTCGCCCACGTTTTTCCACAGCGCCGCATGCTCCTCGTCCAGCAGATCGATCCAACCCGTGCCCTCGGGCCGCGATGTGGGCGTCCCCGCCGGAACGGGTTCGCGGTCAAACAGGCCGACAAGATATGGGCGGGACACACATCCCAACGCGAATGCGCATCCTGTAAGGAGGACTACACGCAATGCGACTCGTGTACGCGTCATGCGAGGAACATTGTTCATGGTGGGAACTCCCTAAGCTCCGAAGAGCATGGCCGACTACACCGGCGCATCGCAATCATCGCTCTTCCGCACAATCCAGTTTGACTTGGCCGGGCGCGCTTCGCACAATCCCCCGCATGCTGGACGACAACTCACGGTACATGCAATACGCCATTCGCGAGGCGATGCGCGCGGAGGAAGAGGGCGAGGTGCCCATCGGCTGCGTGATCATTCACAACGGCGAGATCATCGGCAAGGCGCACAACCAACGCGAGCGGTTGCAGGACCCCACCGCGCACGCCGAGGTCCTCGCGATAACCCAGGCCGCGAACCACCTCGGCAGTTGGCGGCTCGAAGACACCAAACTCTTCGTCACGCTCGAGCCCTGCCCGATGTGCGCCGGCGCGATTATCCTCGCGCGCGTCGCGGAAGTATATTTCGGCGCGTACGACCCGAAGGCCGGCGCGTGCGGCACGCTCATGAACTTGCTCGCAGACCGTCGCTTCAACCACCAGCCTATAGTCGCGCCCGGCCTCTGCGCCGACGAATGCGGCGCGCTGCTCACCAACTTCTTCCGCCGCATCCGCGGGCAAGCGCCGCTGGGCATCGACGATCAGAACGGGCGAAACAACTGAAACGCGGTACGAACGGGTGGGGCGAGGCTCTGTCCGAGCCGCCTATGCACTCAGTCTGATCGGCTCGGACGGAGCCTCGCCCCACCCGAAATGCCCCGTCGGCAATCTCAAGTCGGGCGTGTCGCAGGTGGCTTCGATTATGCCTTCGGAGGCGCGGGCGTTTTCTTCTCTTCCGCGGCCGGTGCAGCTTCGGCTTTCTTTCTGTCGGTACTCTCGCCGCTCAATTTGATCAGTGACTCCGGCAATTCGACTCCGCCGATGTCGCGCATGACTTGCAGCATCGGCGGTAGCGTCCGCGCCATGCCCTGAATGAAGTTCGCCGTATTCGACCCCGAACCGTTTCCGCCGCCTTCCCAAACAATCACTTTGTCGAACTTGATGTTGGAGATCGCTTTCGCCGCGGAATCGGCGAGATTGTCTAGGTGTTCGAGCATCAGCATCTGGAACGCCTGGTTCGGTCCGCCGCACGCTTCGACGATGCGCTGCAAGCCTTCGCCTTTCTTCGCGAGAATTTCGTATTGGCCTTTGGCCTCGGCCTCCAGCTTCGCGTAGATTGCCGCCGCCTCGCCTTGCGCCTGAATACGGATGCGCTCTGCCAAGGCCTCCGCCTCGACGATGGTCTGCGCCTTTTGTGCCTTGGCGGGCGCTTCGAGCTGCGCGCGGCGTTCCGCCTCGACGCGCTCGGCCTCCGCCAGCGCCGCCTTCGCCATCGCGACGTTTTGCGCCTCGAGCACGGCCGCCTCGGCCTGACGCCGGCGCGTCTCGGCAATCTGATACGCTTCCGCCTGCTTTACCTGCAGTTCGGCGTTCGACAGCGCGACCTTTTCCTGTGCCGTATTCTCGCCAGTGATGGCGACGGCATTCGCCTCCGCGACCGCGATGCGCTTCGCGCGCTCGGCGTCCTTTTCGCCCTTCACCGCGTGCGCTTCAGCCTCCGCCACGGCGATACGCTTCTGGCGCTCCGCTTCCTTGACCAGCGACTCGCGCTGGAACGCCGCCGTCTGCTCGCCGGTCTGCTGCTCTTTGTCCAACTCCGCCACGCGAACCGCCTGTTCGCGCTGCGCCTCGCGAATACCGATGTTGCGTAACTTACCCGCGTCCGCGACCTGAATCTGCTTGTCCCGGTCCGCCTGCGCCACGCGCACCTCGCCCAGCTTTACCTGGTCCGCCACGTCGCCGCGGGCCTGCTGCACCGCCTGCGACGCTGCCTTCTGCCCGATGGCCTCGATATAACCCGACTCGTCGGTAATGTCCGTGATGTTCACGTTGATCAACACGAGACCGATCTTGCGCAGTTCGGGTTCGAGCGACGTCTGAATGCTATGGAGAAACTTTTCGCGGTCCTTGTTGATCTCCTCGATACCCATCGACGCGATTACCTGCCGCATCTGACCGAAGATGATGTCTTCCGCCTGTTTCTTGATCTGCATAATGTTCAGACCGAGCAAGCGGATGGCCGCGTTCTGCATAAACTCTTTCTGCGTGCCAATCGCGACTGTAAACACGCTTGGCACGTTGACGCGAATGTTCTCCGCCGACAGCGCGTCCTTCAGCGGAATTTCGATTTGGATGGGTTCGAGACTTAGAAACGCGTAGTCGTTGATCAGCGGCCACACAAACGCCGCGCCGCCGTGGATGCACTTCGCCGTTTCGCCGCTGCCGACCTTACCGTAAATCACCAGTACGCGGTTGCTCGGGCACCGCTTGTACCGCTTCGCCATCAGCAGCACGAACGAACTGAGCACGACCAGTACCGATCCGACAATCGCAAAGAACGAGATGGGTCCCATTACTCGACGACCTCCATGCGCGGCGCGGGCCGCACTTCCAACGTTTCGTTATCCACCACGCCCACGACGACGATCGGCATTCCTGTGGGGAGCTTTTCGTCCGCCGTGACGGCGCTGTACTCCATCGTGCGTTGCTGAACGTTGACATGAACCTTCCCGATGCCTTCGCGATTGCCGGGAATGGAGAGATAGACCGTGCCATTCGCTCCGACGGCCTGCGCAATCTGGACGTTGCCTTCGGCATTCAGTTTCGTGAGGAGATGCAACAGCCACGCCACAACGTACATCGCGAGCAGGCCCGCGCCGAAGGCGACGCTGAACGCGCGCATCGTACTGAGTCCGCTTTCCGTCGCAGCACGCCCGCTCCACCCGAAAAACGTGACCGCCGCGACCAGCGCGCGAAAGCTCAGCATCTTGAACACGACGGAACCGTCGCCGTGGTCCGCGCCGTGGCCGTGTCCATCATCGACGCCGTGGTCGACGTCCACGCCGCCCGCGTCAAGGCCGCTGGAGTCGAGTTCGTGGTGGCCGAAGCCGAAGAGGGTGAATGCGAACTGAAGAATGAGTACGGTCGATCCTACCGCCCCCATCAGCAAATAGACCGTGTCCAACTCCGCAGCCTCCGTAGCGCTCCATTCGAGCGCCAATTGGTCCGTGCCTGACCTCCGCACGGCTGCCGGGGTTTATCCGTATTCGCACCTATCCAAGAATACAACAGCGCATGCGCACTTTCCCAACGCGCAGAATCCGCATGACTTCACCCGTACTTGCCTTCGCGCCCGCACTCGTAATCGTGCAGATTCTCGCGATTTCGCCGGCATCTGCAGCGCCACGAACCAATTGTTCCCCCTCGATTTCTTCCGCATAAAGAGCAAAGGGCGGCATTGCCGCCCCTATCAGACAACTCTTGGATCCTATATCTTATGAACTCACGTATTCCTCAATCGCCGCGCGCAGCGTCTTGAAAATCCAGGCGCGTTTCGTGTCGTCGGTTTCGAGCAGCGTCATCCGGAAACCGTCGTGCGCGCATTGGAACCCCGTCAGCGGCACCACAACGATTCCCGTTGCGCCCATGAGGTAGTAGACAAACCGTTTGTCCGGCGCCACGTTCTTGACCAAGAGTTCGATCTTCTCGCGGATTTGCTTGTTCTCGATTTTGAGCGTCTGTGTGTCGTTGAGCACGCCGGGCTTGAACATCACCGTAAAGTAGAACGCGCCGCCCGGCTTGTTCACGATCACTTCGTCGCATCCGTCGAACGCGCGCACTGCCTGTTCCGCGCGCCTGTCGAACATGTCCTCGCGCCGGTCCAGGTGTGCCTTGTACCGCGGGTCACCCATCACTTTAGGGATAGACATCTGCGGCAGGGTCGTCGAGGAAACCTCCAGGCGTTTGGCCGCGAGCAGGCTATTCACATACGTGGCGAAGTTCTCGTCCTTGTCGCGGTTCAATACCTCGAGCCAGCCGCACCGCGATCCCGGCCACGGGTACTCCTTGCTGATGCCGCGCATGGCCAACCCCGGCACGTCGCCGATCCATTCGCTCAAATGGCACCGCTCGTTGCCGTTATAAACGATGTGCGCGTAGATTTCGTCCGTGATCAAAAAAATCTTGTTCTGCCGCGCGATCTCCGCAATCTCCTCCAATACGTCCCGCGGATACACCGCCCCGGTCGGATTGTCCGGCGTCAGCAGCAAAATGCCCGCAATCGAATCGTTGTACTTCACCTTGTTGCGGATATCGTCCACGTCGGGTTGCCACCCGTTGAACGGGTCGAGATTGTACGTAACGTGGTTGTACCCCGAATGCGCCGCCTCCGCGGACGAGTGTGTGCTGTACGCGGGCGACGGGCCTAAAATGCGCGCCTCGCGCCGCAGGAACCCGTACACCTTCGCGACGGCGTCGCCCAGACCGTTGAAGAAGAGGATATCGTCTGTAGTAATCTTCAGCCCGCCCGGCCGCTTGTTCACGTTCCCCGCCAGGAACTCGCGTGTTTCCGGCACGCCCGCCGTGTCGCAGTATGCCCACGACTTCGGATCGTCAACCAACTCCCGCACGATATCCCGAATCCAGTCGGGAACGATCTCGCCCTTCTGCACGGGATCGCCGATGTTCTCCCACGTGATTGTCTGGCCCATCTCGCGAATCTGCCGCGCCACGAGCACAATCTCGCGGATTTCGTAACTGAGGCTGCCCGCCCCCATGTGTACAATATTTCGACGCATTGCCCTTCCTGGCGAACACATCCCGTGTCACGCGCCGTTCCTTCCGTGCTCGTGCTCGTAATCGTGCTCGTAATCGTAATCGACTCTTCGATTTAACCCGGTTTACCTGTCTTCGCCCGCCTACTACGCATACTTGATGGCATGCGCATTGTCGAACGAACCGAAAAGTTTATGGTACGGTCCCCGGAAAATCAAAAGTCTCAGCAGGTCTTCGCATCGAATACTCCACCTCGCGGCCGTAACCAGCTTACTTTGGCGCAACCTGCCGATCGGTCGCCTGCGCGGGTGTGCTGTATGGGGTTACCGGAGCGCCGCCGTCCACGTTCTCTCGGAGTAGTGTATCCATCGCATATGCGACGACCAGAAGGATAAGCGCGACGACAAACGCGCCGCCGATAAGCAGTTGAAACGTCTTTTTCAACCGGCGCTCCCGCGCAAAATCGATGTTGTACGGATTGTCCGGATTCGCCGATTTCTCCCCCGAAGATTTGCTGCTCATCGAGTCGTCCTTCACCCGCAGGCGCCAATGGAGTCGTGCAGCCCATATGGTATCTGCCCGCAACCCCTGAAACAACGCGCAGTTGCGCCATCGTGTCTACATGTTTACTCTAGTCCCATGGCTGGCTTGGTTACAGGGTTTGGGGGACGATCGCGCCGGTGCCTCGTTGCACCGCTGGCGGTCGCCGTTCTAACGCTCACCTACCCGATTTCCGCCGCGGAGGACCCCTCGGCGCAGCTTGAGAGGCTGCGGGCGTCCGTAACCGAAGTGCAGGCGCAGCGCGAGTCGCTGCTTCGACGCCTCGATTCGATTGATAAAGCCGTCTCGCCGGCCAAGAATCCCAAAATCCCGCATCGGAAAGTGACCGATGAGGACCGCGCGTTCTGGTCGTTCCAGCCGCTGAAACGAGTCGATCCACCGGCCATGCGCAATTCCTCTTGGTCAACGACGCTGATCGACACATTCATCGGCGCGGCGCTCGAAGCGAAAGGCATCGCCCCATCGCCACAGGTCTCGCCAGGCAAACTCGTTCGCCGTCTCTATTACGATCTCATCGGCCTCCCACCGTCACCGGAGGAAATCGAAGCATTCGAGCGAGATCCGTCGCCAGAGGCCTACGAAAAGTTGGTGGACCACTTGCTCGCCAGCCCGCACTTCGGCGAACGCTGGGGACGCCACTGGCTTGACGTCGCCCGCTACGCCGACAGCGACGGGTATGAGTTCGATATCGAACGGCCCAATGCCTACCACTACCGCGATTTCGTCATCCGTGCCTTCAACGACGACCTGCCCTTCGACACCTTCGTTAAGTGGCAACTCGCCGGCGACGAGTGCGCGCCGGAGAATCCGCTCGCGCTTGCGGCCACCGGGTTCTGCACGAGCGGCCCCACGGTTTCGAACCAGGAACTCGAACTGAACAAGTACGACGAATGGGACGACATGCTCTCGACTACGAGCGTCGCGTTCCTCGGTATGACCGTCGCCTGCGCCCGCTGCCACGATCACAAGTACGATCCGATCTCCTCGCACGACTACTACCGCATGCTCTCTGCGTTCACCTCGACGAAACGCTACGAAGCGTTGATGGCGCCGCGTGCGGAGGCGGATGCGTACCGCGTGAAGGTGGCGGAGTGGGAGGGGAGGAACGCGGAGGCGCATGCCGCGCTTCAGGCAATCTATTCGCCGGTCCGCGACCAACTGCGCATCGCAAGGATCGACGCCCTCCGGGCCACCGACGACGAGAAGTCGCTATTGAAACTGGCGAAGGACGACACGAACGAAAGCCAAAAGAAACTCCTCGCGAAACACGCGGAAGCGTTAAAAGTCCCGGACGAGGAAATCCGCACACAGCTCGACGCCGAGTCCATCGCAAAGGCCGATGCCGCGCTCGCATCGATTGCCGCTATCGAGATCGAAAAGCCGGTCTCGCCGCCGCTTGCCCTCGCGCTTACCGACGCGAAACCGGAGCCTGCGGACAGCTACTTCCTCGCGCGCGGCAATCCGGATGCGAAACAGGAGAAGGTGGCGCTGGGGTTCCTCTCGGTCCTGCCGGGTTCGGAAGATGATCGATTTGCGCCCGCGACACTGCGCACCGCCGATGCGAAAACCACCTTTCGCCGCGCGGCGCTCGCCGAATGGCTGACAGATGTCGACCGCGGTGCGGGCCGCCTGACCGCACGCGTGATCGTGAACAGGGTATGGAATCACTATTTTGGCCACGGCATTGTGCGCACGCCGAACGACTTTGGCCGCCAGGGCGACCGGCCCTCGCACCCGGAACTACTCGATTGGCTCGCGGCGGAATTGGTGCAGAACGGGTGGAGCCTGAAACACATTCACAAACTCATCCTCATGAGCGCCGTGTATCAACAGTCCTCCGAATATGACGAGACGGCCGCCGCAATCGATCCGGACAATCGGCTGCTGTGGCGGCAAAACCCCAAACGCCTCGAAGCGGAAATCATTCGGGACGCGACCCTCGCGATTACGAATTGCCTCAATCCGCGCATGTACGGGCCGGGCGTGTTTCCGTTCATGCCGCCCGACGCCGTGGCCACCGGCTCTACGCCCAAGTGGCCGCTCGACGCGAAAGATGGCCCGGACACGTGGCGGCGCAGCATCTACATCTTCGTACGCCGTTCCGCGCGCATGCCGATGATCGAATCCTTCGACGCGCCGGATACCGTCGTCAGTTGCGGACGCCGCCTCGCAACCGTCACGCCCACGCAATCGCTCTCGATGATGAACAGCGCGTTCAGCAGCGATCAGGCCAGATTCTTTGCCGATCGCCTGCGCGCAGAAGCCGGCGATAACCGCGAAGGCTGGGTCCGCCGCGCATTCGCGTTTGCACTCAACCGCCCGCCAACCGATCACGAACTGGCGCTCTCCCTCGGTTTTCTCGAAAAGCAGGTGCAGCGACACATCAAGCAGGAAGCCGACGAAACCAAGACAAACTACTACGCGCTAAAGGACAAGGACGTCGTCCAATCCGCTCTCGTCGACTTCGCCCAGGTAATCCTGAGCCTGAACGAGTTCGTGTATGTCGACTGAACTCTTGCCGGGATGGATCAGATGATCAAAGAGCAGATCGAAGTCTATTCTCACGCGACGAATGCATGCGTCATTAGAATGCCGGAAAGAAAGTTCCCAGGTGTGGTCATTCAAGGTGATTCGTTATCTATTAACGTCGCATTAAGTATCGAGCTTATTGAACGTTTGGAAGGAAAGGTTGACGACGAAACTTTTCTGACAGCTTTGCGGTTGGCGGAACTATTAGAATCGGCCCTGCTGCATTACGAGGATGTACTCGTGCATCATGGTATACAATTGCCACATGCGCGCGATGTAGAAAGAGATACGAAGAGATCTGCAAAATACTGGGCAGAAAGCGATGAAGACATCTGATTTCTCTTCGTGCTTCAACAACTTTAAGGACGTACGCGCGCGTCTTAGAACTAATACTCGTCTCAGTGCGACTATTCTTTTCGCGTCGATTCTCGTAAATGCGCAAAGGAAATTCTGTATCCATCTGCAACGAATGAGACGAGATCGCAAGTTCAGCGTCTCCAATTCTTTGAGGTCTCAAATTTCAGATTCTGAGATTCCTACTTCGCTCGCTGTGTTCCCGAAACCCGATACCCGAAACCCGATACCCGATCTGCTGAACCCTTCACATAATTTCGTTTCGGGCCGAGGCCGTCTTAGGTTCTCTGAGTCCTTTCGCGCGATTTCTTTGCGCTCTTTGTGTTCTTTCGTGGCTAATTCTGGAATTGAAGTATCATGACCAACCCAACCTGCACGCACTGCGACTTTGGCCGCAGCCAGACCTTTACTACCCGCCGCGACTTCCTCAAACGCACCGGCCTCGGCTTCGGTATGCTGGGTCTCGGCGGTTTACTGCAATCGGCAAACGCCGCGTCGCCCTTTGCGGCGAAGAACGCGCAGTTCGCGCCAAAGGCGAAATCGGTCATATTCCTGTTCATGTACGGCGGTCCCAGCGCCTTCGACCTCTTCGACTACAAACCGGATCTTGACAAGTTCGACGGCAAAAAACTCGACTGGAAAGGCGAACTCAAACCCTTCAGCCCGAATCCCGGGCCGCTAATGAGAAGCCCCTACGCGTTCAAACAGTATGGTCAATCCGGCGCGTGGGTGAGCGAAAAATACCCCGCGCTCGCGCAGTGCGTGGACAACATCGCGTTCATCAAATCCTGCTATGCCGACAGCAACAACCACGCGCCCGCGCTGTTCCAGATGAACACCGGGTACATTCGCGTGGGATTCCCGAGCATTGGCTCCTGGCTAACGTATGGCCTCGGAACCGAGAACCAGAACTTGCCGGGATATGTCGTCATGTACGATCCCCGCGGAGGCCCCATCGGCGGTCCGCAGAACTGGGGCTCGGGATTTCTGCCGAGCTCGTTTCAAGCGACACCATTGCGCAACAGCGGTTCGCCGATCATAAACCTTGAAAAGCAGCGCGGCATGAACGATGAACAACAGCGCGCGCAACTTGATCTGCTCGGACAGCTTAATCAAGCGCACTACGAGGAACATCCGCACGAGGCGGATCTCGCTGCGCGTATCGAAAGCTTCGAACTTGCATACCGCATGCAAAGCGCCGCCCCCGAGTCCGTCGATATTACGAAGGAAAACGACGAGACAAAAAAACTTTACGGTCTCGATCAGGACAAGACGAAATACTTCGGCAGCCAACTCCTCGTCGCGCGCCGGCTCGTCGAGCGCGGTGTGCGATTCGTGCAGGTTTACAGCGGCGGCGGCCACCAGCAGGACAGTTGGGACGCGCACAACGGCCTAGTCGAAAACCACGACATGCACTGCGCGGAGACCGACGTGCCCATCGCGGGCTTGCTTACCGATCTCAAGCGCCGCGGCTTGCTCGATTCCACGCTCGTCGTCTGGGGCGGGGAATTCGGCCGCCTGCCGGTCTCGCAAAACGGCATCGGCCGCGACCACAATCCCGACGGCTTCCTCATGTGGATGGCCGGCGGCGGCGTCAAGGGCGGTACCAGCTACGGCGAGACCGACGAAGTCGGCTACAAAGCCGCCGTCGATCCCGTCTCCGTCCCCGACCTTCACGCCACAATCCTCGCACTCTGCGGCATCGACCACGAAGAACTCACCTACGTCCACAACGGCCGAAACTTCCGGCTAACGGACGTGTCGGGCAAGGTGCTGCACAAGATCATCGCGTAACCAGACTATCCTGATGTCAAATCTAGTACTCGCCCTCGAAATTGGCGGCACAAAGCTCCAGGCTGCCCTCGGCACACACGACGGTAAAATTATCACTCGCGAACGCGGCGCCGCGCCTGCATCCGAAGGCGCGCAAGCGATACTCTCGTGGTTTGACGAATCGGTTCCAAAGCTGCTTAATGAAGCGCAATCGCGGGGTGCTCGCGTCAGCGGTATTGGCGTTGGTTTCGGTGGACCGATCGAAACTGCAACGGGCAAAGCGCTCGTTTCGCACCAGGTTGGCGGCTGGAGCGACTACCCGCTCAAGCAATACTTCGAATCGCGCTTCGGCGTACCCGTCTTCGTCGGCAACGACTCCAGCGTCTCGTGCTGGGGCGAGTACGTGTGCGGCGCGGGCAAGGGCACGCGTACCTTCTGCTACATGAACATCGGCAGCGGCATCGGCGGTGGCTTCGTTATAAACGGCATGCTCCACGACGGCCAAGGGTTCGGCGCCGCGGAAATCGGCCACACCTACATTCCCGATTGGACGAACTTCACACCCGGCGGCTTCAACAAACTTGAGAACCTCTGCAGTGGTTGGTCCATCGAGAAACGCGTTCGCGCTTCCGCGCGACTCGCGCCCGGATCGCCGCTCCATCGCCTTTGCGATGGCGATCCTCAGCGCATCACTTGCGCCATCCTCGGGGAGGCCGCGCGCGCCGGCGACCCATTCGCGCGGAATGAACTGAACGATATTGCGCAAGGCATCGGCGTGGCGCTCTCAAATGTCATCACGCTCATTCATCCTGAACGCATCGCTATCGGCGGCGGCGTCAGCCTCCTCGGCGACGTGCTACTGAATCCAATTCGCGGCCATGTAGCAACCCTCTGCTTCGGCGCTTTTCGCGGCAAATACGAAATTGTCCCCTGCGCCCTCGGCGAAGACGTCGTATTGGTAGGTTGCCTGCTCCTCGCACCAAGCGAATCCTCGTTCCCAAGCTCCGGCTTGGGAACGCACTCTTGAAAAGCTCCGATTCGATCTTGGTGTAGTCCAGCGATCGCACAGCCGGTACGATCAACTACGAGTACGAGCACGAAAGAGCACTCACGACTTCCGTCCTCATCTCCCCACCGCCGCCACACAATTCATCATCTCCGCCCGCAGCCGCTCCACCAACTCGTCGTTATGCGTCTCATCAATCACATACCGCGCGACACCCAATCGCGCATATTCCATCGTTTGCTTCGACAGTTCCGGAACGGTTTTCTCCAATAAGTGCCGGATTTTCTCTTTCGCCTCGCCACTCACGGAATCATCGCCCAGCCTTTCCCGTAGCGCAATCAATATCCGCGCGTCCTCCACTCCCTCGCGCACCGCTTCCCACCGCCGCGATGTCGTCACCGTGCCGTCCTCGTTCGTATACACGAGCGGATACTCGAACGGTATCGGGTCCCACATCGACGGCCCGTGGTTGTAGCACCACCAGCCGATTCCCGTCGCGCCGTAGTTCATTGCGATGATCGCCGACAATCGATATTGTGCGACGACGTTGACCGTCTTCGTGTTTGCGCCGATCGGCCGCGAAAACAGGTATGCGCAGTCGTACGACCACAACGGCTTGCCGGTTTTTCGCAGCAGTTCCATCTCCGGCGACCGCTCCGGCAGCATGTAGATGCCCGGACTCCAAATTCCCGCGTACTCCGCCATTTCCTCGAACTTCGGAAGGTCCGCCCCTCCGTTGACGTAGAATCTCAGGGTTGGCAGCGCCTTCAACGCCTGCTGCGCGAACGCCGTGTACTGTTTCACGACGTTCCAACCGTTGCCGCCCGGCTCGTCGTACGGATACAACGCAACGTGCTCCTCATCGAACCCATTCGCCGCCAAATGCGCGAGCACCAACTTCATGTACTCCGCAAAACGCGGCACATATTCGTCGCTTTCCATCGGCACGCCCAACTGCGGAATGCCGTGAAACAGCAGGTACACGTCGTGTCCCTTCAGCGGTGCGAGAAACCCGTTCAGCGGGCCATAGTCGCACACAATGCCGGGAGATGTTCCGTCCGTCACCGTTGCGGGCGGCAGGTTCCCGATGAATACCGTGTTCCCGTGCGCCAGAAGGTCCCTCACGGCGTGCTCGTCATACTTCGCCCAGGCGCACATGCGCATTTGATCGTAACCCGCCATGGCAAACGGCAAAATATCCAGAAAAACGTTTACTTCTGTATTGCCGGATTCTGTCTGGGCGGAAACGTCTATTCTGTGCTCTCCTGGTTTTGCCTCTGTTGCATCGATATCAAGCCAAATCTCGCGCGACTCGAGAGGGGGAATCTCCAACTGCGCATCGCCACTTGGCACGAGCGCGTCCCAGGCCGTGCCGCCGAGATTCGTGGGCGCCTCTTTCGGGGCGAGCACTTGAGTCCGAATCCCCGCCGACGCTGAAGTAACCTTTATGGATGGACGAAGCGCTTCATTCGACGCGTTGAACAATTTGATCGAAACCGGCTCGTGCTCCCCAACCACGCAGCGACGCTTTATCGGATACGGGAGGAACACCAATTGCGGAACGCGTTTTCCAAGATCGCGGCTGTCCCCATCCGATTCCTGAAAAGGAACCAGCCCTGCCTTAAAACTTTTCATCAAACCCATATCTACCATATCTGCGAATTTGGCGGCGCGCCGGCATCGCGCGTTCAATTCCGCCGTGTCACGTTCGAGGTCCTGCCAATCCTCTTGCGCAAGCGAATTCGTGCGGCCCCACCGCGTCTGTAAGGGGACCGCAACCCTAAGAATTTCCTTCGTCTCCGAGTGCAACGCCGCGCGAAAACTGCCGTCGTCATCCGCAGGCCGCGCGCCGCCTACAGCCGCACGCAATTGAAGCAACGTCATCTCCAGGAGGGATCGGTCATTCTTGAATGGCGTGATATCCGTTTTCTGTTCGCCGCACGCAAGCACAAATCCGTTGCCGTCCTTGACGCGCCACTTCAGCGCGTACGTTCCTGCCTGGCGTATCGAAACAGGCAGTTCGACGACCGTTTGCGCACCGTCGACGCGCCCGAGCGCGCTTCGAATCTCGCCGGCGGGGTCCTCGATGGCTACTTCCGCGAAAAGATCGCTTCGTTCCGGCTGATGGTTCATGACACGACAACGAACTACGTCGCCGCAGACCAGTCCGTCCGCGTCCAAATCCACGGGCGCGATGCTGGCAACAGCATCCTGCTCTTCCGGAAGCCATGCCGCGACAAGCCGCGAATCGCCGCGATAGCTTCGCCACTGGCTGCGCGTGCCCACGCGCGCGGGGGCGCCGAAGCAAATCACGCGTCCGGATTCGCCCCCCGTAACGACAAATTCAATTCCCTCGCGCTCCGGCGCTATCTCGCCAAATGCAGGCGTCACGTTTATCGTGCGGTGTTTGAACTGATAGGAAAACGCGACGTCTCCGTTGTTATCGATCACGATCAGATTGCCGTTTTGCGTGCACAACACGTATTCGAGTTTTTCGTCTCCATCGATGTCGACAAGCGCACCTGGCGCGAGCGAACGCCCCTGCGAGTCGATTTGCCAGCGTGTCCTCCCATCTTCGTCAAATCGGTACACAACACCCAACTGGGTCACTGCGAACAGGTCGGTCCAACCATCATCGTCGATATCGCCCGCCGACAACGTCGACGCGACGGCGCCGCGCGTCGTTCGTGACCAAACTTGTTTGCCTTTCGCATCGATGCAATGGACAGTCTCATTACCCGATGAGCAGGCGATACGACGTTTACCGTCGCCGACCTTAAAAACGATTGGCGAGCATGTAGCCCAATCTGGTGTCGTTCCATCCATGGCGTACGTCCACAGCACTGCGCCGGCGGCATCAAGCGCGAACACCTTGCCTGCGCCCGTCGCAATCACAACGTTACGTTTGCCGTCGCCGTCCAAATCCGCCAGCGCCGGGCTCGAACATTCCCCCTCGATTTGCGTTTGCCACACTACTTTGCCGGTCAGCGCATTGAACGCGTGCACCATGCCCGACTTGTCGCCCTGCACGACTTCCATCGTGCCATCGCCATCGAGATCCCCGATTGCCGGCGCCGCGCAAAAGATCGGTTTCGTATCGACTTGCCAGATGACCTTTCCCCCGCCGTCCAGGCACGTGAATTGACCCGTATTGTCGCCGGCGAAAAGGAGTGGGGGAGCGCCATCGCGTTCCCAAATTGCGGGGCACGTCTGGTATCGCCCGCGGGCGTCGAAACGCCAACGTTCCTTGCCATCGCCGTCAATCGCGATCAGCTCCTCGTAGGCCGCCGTCACGATCTCCGCGTCGCCGTCGCCATCCAAATCGACGGTCATCGGCGGACCTTCCATGATCGAGTGGGTCTCGGCGGTCCACAACGGCTCAACGGTAATAGCACCTGCGCCAGAAATACCGGAAAACAAAGTTACCCATAGGACCCAAGGGACCCATTGGACGTATCGATTCCGAGATGCCCCGCCAGCGTCTCTACACATTCAAATGCCACGCCTCATCGAAAAAAGCGAACTCCAACTCCATCGCGCGACGGTAATTCGCGGGGACCTTGTCGAGCCCTTTACCGTACTTGTCCAATAAGTCCTCGAGCCGAGTCGCAAGCCCTTCGAACTCCGGGCTGCTGTACGTCATCACCCAATCTCGGTACGGGCTCGTCTTTGACAACTTCTCCGCCAGTTCTTGTCCCAGCCACGCGTACAGCCGCATGCACGGTGTCATCGCCGCAACGATCTCTCCCACCGGCGCCATTGCCGCAACGCGCAACAGGAAATCCGTATACGAAACCGTAGCGGGCGACGGCTCCGGTTCGAGGTTCAGATTGTGCCGCGCAGCCAACTCTTCGTGCAGTTGAAGTTCATCAAGCACACCGTCCAACAAATCCTTGAACGCGAAGAACCCTTCGCGATCCGGGCTCTTGGCCAGCGCCATCGCATACGCCCGCGCGAACGCATCGAGAAAATACGCGTCCTGTTCCATGTACCGCGCGAACCGCTGCGGCGGCAACGAGCCGTCCGCCAATCCCAGCACAAAGGGATGATCGAGGCACGACTTCGCAAGGTCGCCGTTCGATTGCCAAAGCATTTGCGCAATCATTTCGCCTCCGCCACACGAAGGACCGCTTCCATGAACGCGGGCAGGTCCTTCGGTATTTGCGCCGAGACGAAACGACCATCGACGACGCACGGCTCATCAACCCAAATTGCTCCGGCGTTTTCGAGGTCGTCCTTGATTGCGTTCACGCTCGTCATCCGCACTCCTCGCACTATCTTGGCGCTGATGGGGACCCAGCCCGCGTGGCAGATCGCGCCAACGACCGCGCCCGCGGCCCACGCGTCGGCGACAAATCGATTGCACTCCGGATACCGCCGCAATTTGTCCGGCGCAAAACCGCCCGGCACCACCAGTATCTTCACCTGTTTCGGGTCGATGTCCCCGAATGCCGCATCCGTTACCGCAGGATATCCCTCCTTCGACCCATAGGTCTCGCCTTTCTTGGGCCCGACAACCTTCACCTCATAGCCCGCCTCGATGAGGCGAAGCCGCGGATAATGCAATTCCAGGTTCTCGTACATGTTCTCGGCAAGGACTACTGCCAAACTCTTCGCAGACAATCCATAACTCCCGTCTTGTATCGGCTAATGCGGCAGCGCAGGCGTATCGATGGTCTCGTCGCGCTCGCCTCGATACACTGTGGCGATGCGCTTCCGGTTCAATCCCAGCACCTTGTCGAAACGGCTCAGACGCATCCCCTCGATTCCCGGCGTTTTGTCCGCGAGCCTCGAAAGCATCTGCACATCGAGACCCACCTCCATGTCAACCAGTTTGCGCAGCACTGGCCCAACGATGGCGCGCACCGCGCCGCCACTCCAAAGCCGAGATTTCAAGAACGCAAATGTGACAAGCCCCGTTTCTTCCGGACCGATCGGATTGAAAAACACATAGATGCGTAAGCGGTCGCGCCGCTCCTTACCGGTCTTCGGGTCTGACCACCACTGATCGTACACCGAATACACAGGCGAAAAGCGTGTCGTCCATTCGTCCACAAACATGTCGCCCTCGCGGACTCCCAGGAGCGCGCGAAAATAGAGCGGGATACGCTTCTGCGGGCCGCGATTGAAGACGTACACCGAATCCTCGGTGGACTCGACCGCCGTCGTCACTTCCGGCATGTGGGCGAGTTCATAGCCCAGGAGCGCGTGCGTCGTCGGTGTGTGCTCGATTTCGGTGAAGTTGTCGAGCACCACCTCAAGCGGCGCACTCGCGACGTGCCGCAGTACGCACGCCGGGTGGTATCCCGCGACCTCGAATTCAGGAAACGCTGTTTCCCCGCCCGCGCGCCGAATCCAAACGGCGCCGTACTGCTCGCGAACCTCGTAGTGTTTCGCCTGCGCGTGCAGTTTTGGCGTGCCGGGGCTTTCGCCCGCACCCGAGCAGTCAAATGTCCAGCCATGATACGGGCACTCGAGCCGGTCCCCCCTAACCGCGCCGCAACTGAGCCGCATGCGGCGGTGCGGGCACTGATCCTGCAATGCGCCGATTTCGCCGCGCACAGTGCGAAACAATGCGATCTCTTCGCCGTTCAGCCGGACCCCGATCGGTTTCGTACCCAACTCGGCCGACAGGGCAACCGGATGCCAATGTTCCATATTACGCATGAGCGTGACTCCGGGTCGCCGTGTACGCAATCTCGGCGGCGATACGCTGCGCATCGATGGCGATCTGCCGCAGCAATCCGGTCGGAGGATTTACGAAGCCGAGAAAGTACAGGCCCGGCCATTTGGACTCGCCAGCCGGCGGAACGGGGTATCCGGCTTCGTCGGTTACGTCATGCGCATCTTGGAGAAAATCTTCGATGCGCGGTTTGTATCCCGTCGCAAGGATCACCGCGTCGTACTCGTGGGTAGCGCCATCCATGAACGCAACTCCGCGCTCGGTGAAACGCTTTATGCCCGGCACGACCGTGATCTCGCCGCGCTTGATCAAATCGATGGTGCCGATATCGATAAGGGCGACGCGGCCAAACCGTTCGACGCTCTCGATGGGCCCAAACTCCGGCCAACGAATCCCGTACCGCGAAAGGTCTCCCGTCGCAACGCGTGCGATCGCTTTGCTCAGTGGGTACCGCACCGCGCGCGGGAGTTTGCTCAACATGATCCCGGACACTTGCGCGGGCGTACCAAGGTAGTCGCGCGGGATGACGTTGATGGGACCGCGCACGCTGATATGCACCGGCGCAGCGCCATATTCGCAGAGATCGATTGCGATCTCGCCACCCGTGTTGCCAATCCCGACCACGAGCACGCGTTTGCCGCGGTACGGTTCTCCGTTGCGGTACTCCGCGCTGTGTATGATGGCGCCCTGAAACGACTCTTCGCCGGGCCACGTGGGTATCACCGGCCTTCGGTTGTACCCTGTCGCGATCACCACCCGCTGCGATGTGTACGCGCGGCGCGTCGTCGTCGTTTGCCAGGCGCCGTTATCTCGCCGGATAGATATGACTTCTTCGCCCAAGCGCGGCTCAATGTCAAAATGGCGCATATACGCATCGAGATAGTCGACTACGTCCTGGCGCGACGGGTACTTCTCGACGCCGGCCGGGAACGAAAAGTACGGCAGGTTCGAGTGTTTCTTGACCGTATGCAGGTGCAGCCGTTCGTAATGCGACCGCCAAGCCGATCCCACGTGCTCCGCGCGTTCGATCAATTCGAACGGCACGTCGGCGCGCTTGAGGCACGCCGCCATCGCCAGACCGGATGGACCAGCTCCAACAATAATTGTGCCGCTATCGTGCTGCACCTGACTCCACAGCTCCCAGACATCGCGGTGCGCCTCAGGTAGAGAGGTGTCAGTCTACGAGATAGATCCCCGAATCGCAACGAAGCGAAACGACGTCGGCTGCCCGCCGATGCATGCTGGAAACCGTACCGCTCACGCACCAGGTCTCGAGTTCCTGATGCGGCTCCGAGAAGCCCTTCATGGAGAACCATCGGAAACGCCGGGTGCAAACTCGTGGGATGATCCCCGTTGGAGTTTCGACCAACCCGATATCCCAACTTTTTCTCCGTTGCTTGGAACGCGATAGAGGAGCGAATCCGGCTTCCGTTTACCGCGGGAATAGGGTGTGCACTTCACCATCCAACGATTGTTCGGGGCGGCATTCTTTTGGACTTCACGGTCGTTGAATGATACCCTATCGGCTAATCACGAGAGGGAAGTAGGGCCGGGGTGTCCGTACCCGATGTCCCGGATTCTGGCGCGCGGGGAACCATGTCGAAATCGTTAGCGGAGTGGATATCGTCACTCTGTTTGACCGTCGCACTGTGCTTTCTCGCACTGGGGTGCGGCGGAAAACATGAGCGCGCGGTGAACGTTGTCGGTTCCACGTCGGTCCAGCCCTTCGCCGAATTCCTCGCAGAGGAATACATGGCCGCACACGCTGAAGAAAACGTCGAGGTGCAAGGCGGCGGCTCCACGGCGGGACTCCAGGCAGTTGCGAATCAACTCGCCGACATCGGCATGTGTTCGCGCTCGCTAACCGAGGACGAAGAAAAGCAGTTCTCCGGCACGACAATCGCCCGGGACGGCCTGGCAATCGTGGTCAACCCGGGCAATCCAGTGACCGAACTGACAACGGACCAGTTGCGCGCGCTATTCAGCGGTTCAATTCGCAGTTGGAAGGATGTCGGCGGAGAAGACGGACCCGTCCGGCCAATTACGCGTGAGGAAGGGTCGGGCACGCGCGAGAGCTTCACGCACCTCGTCATGGGGAAAGAGCGAATCTCGCGCGCCGCGCTGACGCAGGAATCGAACGGAGCGGTGAAAGAGCTGGTCAAGGGCGATCCCGCCGCGATCGGTTACATGTCACTGGGCCTGGTCGGCTCGGAGCTGAAAGCAATAAAAGTGGACGGCGTCGAGCCGACGGGCGAAAACGTAATTGCTGACCAATACAAGCTTGCCCGGCCGTTCTTGTTCATCACGGAAGGGACGCTTCGACCCGAAGCACAGCGGTTTATGGATTACGTGCTTTCACCTGAAGGGCAACGCACTCTCGAGTCGGAAGGCCTCGTGCGAGCGAAATGAGACAGGACAAACTCATAGCGGCTGCGCTGATGATCGTGGCGTTCTCGGCGGTGTCCGGGCTCGCGTTGATTACAGTATTCATCTTCAAATCGGGCCTGCCCCTCATAATCGAATCAGGTGCGCGTGGGTTCTTTCTCTCGCTCGATTGGGACCCAAAGAACGGAAGCTTCGGCATCCTGTCCATGATCGTCGGCTCGCTGGCGGTCACTGCCGGCGCCATGATCATCGGCACCGTGTTTGGACTTGGCCTTGCCATTGTGTTGACGCAATTTTGCCCCCGCGAAATCGCCGCAATTCTAAAGCCGCTTATCGAACTCCTGGCCGGAATTCCCTCGGTCGTTTACGGGTTCATCGGCGTCGTAACCATTGCGCCGCTGATTCGCACGCATCTGGGCGGGCCGGGGTTGTCCGTGCTTGCCGCATCGATTGTGCTCGGCGTGATGGTCCTGCCAACGGTTACCAGCATCTCCGTGGATGCAATCAAGGCCGTGCCCCGATCGTATTGGGAAGGTTCGATTGCACTCGGCGCTACAGAGTGGCAGTCCACCTACATGGTCCTGCTGAAGGCGGCGCGTTCCGGAATCGTCGCCGCGATTATTTTGGGTATGGGACGCGCCGTCGGCGAAACGATGGCCGTCATCATGGTCGCCGGCAACACGCTCGAAATCCCGCACGGTCCACTCGACGCCGTGCGCACACTCACCAGCAACATTGCGCTCGAAATGGGGTACGCTTCCGGAAAACACCGGGACGCGTTGTTTGCCACGGCGGTCACGCTGTTCATAATCATCATGATTCTGAATACCGCCGCGTTGCTCATTGCCAAGCGCGGCGTTCGCGGTGGTGGCCGATGAGGGTCATGTCTCCGACCGCTGCGCAACGCGTGGCCGTCGGCATCATGTGGTTGCTCGCCGGCACTACGGTCAGCGTGTTGTTGTTCATCATCGCGTACATTCTCGCACATGGCGTGCCCCACATTACCCTGGAATTCCTTCTGCAGTCTCCACGGCGGATGGGGCGGATGGGCGGCATCTTCCCGATGATCGTCGGGACCGTCTATGTGGCGGGGTTGGCGGTGATTATCGCCGCGCCCGTGGGTGTCGCCACTGCAATCTATCTCACCGAGTACACGCGCGAAAGCCGGTTGACGTCGATTATCCGCTTCGGCGCGGACTGTCTCGCCGGCATTCCCTCGATCATCTTTGGCCTGTTCGGTTTTGTGTTTTTCACCATCACGCTCGGCATGGGCTTGAGCGTGATTTCCGGTGCGCTGACGCTGGCATTGATGGTGCTGCCCACAATCATTCGTACGGCCGAGGAAGCAATTCGCGCCGTGCCGTACTCCTACCGTGAAGTCAGTTATGGCCTTGGCAGCACCCGCTGGCAGATGGTCACTCGCGTGGTCCTGCCGTCGGCGACGCCGGGCATCTGCACCGGAATCGTCCTCTCCGTCGGGCGCAGCATCAGCGAGACTGCCGCCGTCATGTTGACCGCCGGGTCGGCTTTGCACCTGCCCGGTTCGATGTTCGACTCGTCGCGCACGCTCGCGCTGCACTTCTACATCCTGTCTCGCGAAGGTATCTCGATGGACAACGCCTACGCGACCGCGTCCGTGCTCATCATTTCGATACTGCTCCTTAACGCGGTTGCATACTGGTTATTGAATCGCTTCTCGCGGAGCCTGCAATGACGGACGCCGCCGCGGTCAATCCCAAAATCCAGATTCGCGATCTGACGGTCCGGTACTCCGGAAAGGAAGTGCTTCGGAAGCTCAATCTCGACATCTTTCCCAACCAGCGACTGGCGATTATTGGGCCGGCAAACAGCGGCAAGACGTCCTTCCTGCGTTGCATCAACCGGCTGAACGACCTCGTCTACGAATTCTCGTTCTCCGGAACTGTGCTGCTCGACGGACGGGACATTTACAGCCCGGATGTCGACGTCGCTGCCTTGCGCCGGCGCGTCGGCATGGTCTACGCGGTGCCCGTGCCGTTACCGCGCTCCGTCTACGAGAATCTCGTTTTTGGATTGCGTCTGGCCGGCATCAACGACAAGACGACGCTTGACGAACGCGTGGAATCCTCCCTCAAATCCGCGGTAATTTGGGACGAGGTCAAGGACCGCCTCCAGGAACCCGCAACAAATCTCTCCGGAGGGCAACAACAGCGGTTGTGTCTTGCGCGTGTCCTCGCGCTGAACCCGGACGTGCTGATTCTCGACGAACCGTGTTCTGGACTCGACCCCATTTCGACCGCCAAAATCGAAGATGCGCTTGCAGAACTCGCCGCGCGGCATACCATCATTTTGGTCACCAATAACACAAAACAGGCCAGCCGGGCGTCCGACCGGATCGCCTTCTTTCTCATGGGGGAGCTCATCGAGACCGGGCCTACCGAACAGGTATTCACCAAGCCGGAGAACCCGCGCACCGACGAGTACCTCACCGGACGATTCGGATGAATAGCCCCAACGAACACAAGATTCAGACCGAGGACTTGGACCTGTTCTACGGAAAGTTCAAGGCCCTGAACAAGGTGAGCCTTCGAATCAAACCGAAAATGACGACTGCAATCATCGGGCCGTCGGGATGCGGCAAGTCAACGCTGCTGCGCTGCCTGAACCGGATGAACGACCTCATCAAAGGTGTGCGTATCGATGGCAAAATCCTGCTGGACGGGTCGGATATCCACGGGCCGGGGGTCGATTTGGCGGGCCTGCGGCGGCGCGTCGGGATGGTGTTCCAACGGCCCAACCCATTTCCGTTAACGGTCGAAGAAAACGTCGCCTATGGTTTGCGCGTTCACGGGATGGCACGCGGCCCGGAAATGGACGAAATTGTTGAAAAGAGCCTGCGCGCCACGGGCCTGTGGGACGACGTCAAAGACAAGCTGTCCAGCGCCGCGCTTTCGCTCTCGCCGGAGCAGCAGCAACGCCTATGCATCTCGCGCGTCGTCGCGGTAAAGCCGGAAGTTTTGCTCATGGACGAGCCCTGTTCCGCGTTAGATCCTATCGCGACGGGCCACATCGAAGAACTCATGTGGAACCTCTGCGAAAGGTATACGATTGTAATCGTTACGCACAACATGCAGCAAGCCGCGCGCGTCGCTACCGAAACGGCCTTCATGTTGCTTGGCGACATGGTCGAGTTCGGGCCGACCGTTGACATATTCGAAAACCCAAAGGACAAACGCACGGAAGACTACGTCTCCGGCCGCTACGGTTAGCGCACGGATCCGCAACTGCTAGAGAGAACACGAAATGTCCAGGCATCTCCAAAACGAAATCGACAAACTGAAAAAGAGAATTCTCGACCTCGGCACGCTGGTGGAAGAGGCCGTGTACCGCGCCATCCATGCGTTCGCCGACCGCGATACGGCCGTCGCACGATCGGTCATCGACGCGGACACCGTAATTGATCAGATGGAAGTCGATATCGAGGAAGACTGCCAAAAAATCCTGGCGTTGCACCAGCCCGTGGCGCACGACCTGCGCTTTATCATCGCCGTACTCAAAATCAACACCGAATTGGAGCGCATCGGCGACGCAACCGTGAATATTTCCGAGCGCACGCTCTTCTTGTCGACCGTGCCGCGCGTAGATATTCCATATGACTTTCCCGGAATGGCGCAGAAAGCTCAGACCATGCTGCACAAGAGTCTCGACGCGCTTGTAAATCTCGACGTCGCCGCCGCGAACGCCGTCATCGCCGCGGACGACGAGGTCGATGCCATCAATCGAGATATGTACGTGAGCACCGAACGCTGCATCCGCGAACAACCGGAAGCGGCGTACAGCTATATACATCTGCTCGGTGTTTCGCGATACATCGAGCGCATCGCGGACCACGCCTCCAACATCGCGGAGGACGTCATCTATCTCGTCGAAGGACGCATCATCCGCCACCACGCGAACGAATTGCAGAGCATTCCTCCGGCTGGCGCGTAGCGCGTATTACCGCGAGGCTTCGATCCGAAAACCGCTATTGCTCGTGTCCGTATAGTTGCTATTCGTCGTGGACGTTACCCGTATCCGGTAACCGTCTGCTGCGGGCGTGCTGCTCGGGATGCGGCACTTCTGCGAACCATCGTTCGGCGTGTCCAATTGAAGCGCGGCGACGACCGAACCTTTGCGCTCCAACTCGATTCGCACCGCGTCTCCTGTGTCGCCTTGGCACTTCCACTTGACCGCGTACTTTTCACCGGCGTCGAGAGATTCGCCGCCATCCGGCCATTTCACGGTAAGCTTGCACTGTTTGAAGACCGCGACCACCGATTTGTCGCTGTCCACGACGATCGACGCGCCGTTCCCCAGAGAGGCTGCGTCGCCTTCCCATTTTGACCAATACCAACCCGGGTCGGGATTGGCCTGCAGGACCGCGGCATCCTGTTCAAAAATCGTATGGTCACCGGCTGGAGGAATGGTCGTTCCGCTTCCACGTGTGCCGACGTGCAGCGTATAGGGCCGCATCTCGTACGCACCCATGTCGTACGCGCCGTGCTGCGGACGCGCGACGCCCCGCAGGTCAGCCGGGACGTGCGGCAACGTTGCCGCCGTATCAATGCAGGGTGAACCCGTTCGCAATAACACCCCGTCTGGCGTCTCTATGAACTGCGGATCGGCGTCAATATTGGTGTCGCCGAGGGGGCTCAAGCCTTTGACGTCCGAATATGTCACCGTCGGCGCCGATCCTCCGATGACCTGGATTGCCGACGGCCCGTCCAACCAGAAAATCGAATTGCGGATATCGCACGATCGCACGCCGTCGATCACGATGAGCGGGTGGGTCGATGCCGGGCTGCCAATACAGGTTACCTGCTCCAGTTGGTGATTGATATCCCACAGGTAGTACGCACTCCCCAAAATGCCCGTGTTCCCGCTGAACTCACAATTCTGGGACTGGCTGCTCCCGCCGCGGACACAGACCGCGCCGCCGCCCGTCGCACCTTGGTTCTCGATGAATCGGCAGCGCTCGAGTCGAATCAAGTTGGGCAAGAAACCATTCACCCCTCCGCCGATGTTGCTTGAATTGTTCTCGAAACGGCAACTGACGAATCGTCCCGATGCGCCCGATTCGAGATCGCATCCGCCGCCTTCGCCGCCAGCCGTATTGTGGCGAAACGTGCAATTCTCAAACGTCGCGTCCGCGCCGACGAACACACAAGCTCCACCGCCAAACGTATTGGCCGCATTGTATTCGATGGTGCAGTTGGCCAAGCGGACCGAGGATCCCTGTACGAACACGCCTCCGCCCAGTTCGTATGGGACCGACGAAGCATATCCCCCTGTAACCGCAACTCCGTCGAGATTCGTTCGGTTGCCGGCCCAGACCACATTGAACGCTGGCGCTCCGCTCAACGCCGTCGATCCGTCAATGACCGTTGCATGTGTTAGCCAATCTCGCCCAAGCGGAGTCGTTTCAGTGCCGGCGAACCCGCCGAGCAAACCAACGTCGTCCCACAACATCACCGCACCGCGTGCGGATGTTCGCGGTTCGTTGTACACACCTTGCGCCACCCAAATCTCGCCTCCGCCGAGCGCTGCAACGGCATCAACACCTTCCTGTATGGTTGCGTACGCCGTCGCCCAGGATCGCCCGGCCGCCGCAGGTTTTCCGGTCGATTTGCTTACAAAAAACGTTTCGGGCATTTCGATCGCGCCCATGTCCACCGCGCCTTCTTTGGGTCGTGCCACCCCGTTCAAATCGTCACTCGGCGCGCCAATGCCCGTGCCGGCGTTTCGGCACGGCGACGATGTCCGAAGGCGAAAATCCTGCCTTGGTGCATCGTAGAACTCCGGATCGAGCGAAAAATTCGTCCCTGCTGCCGGCATGTCTTCGATGTCGCAATACTTCAAGGTGAGGTTCGTTCCACCGAACTCGTGGGTGCTGACGTTGTTCCACGCAATACAGTTTGTTACGGTCGCGCTGGAACCGTTACGGGTGCATAGCGCGCCCCCATCGGTCGCCTGGTTTCCGTAAAACGTGCAGTTGGTCACCGCGGCGGTCGAATTGTGGTCAATGCAGATTCCACCGCCTTCCGCGCCCCAGGTTCCCCCGAGATTCCCGTAGAAAAGGCAATTCGATATTGTGCCACCCGGGTTCGTATCGATATCGATTGCGCCTCCGAACCCTCCAACGTTTCCCACGAATCGGCATCGCGAAATCTCATATGCGCCCGTGTCTATATAGAGCGCGCCACCCGTCAGGTAATTGCGGCCATTGTCGCGAAACTCGCTGCGTCGAATCGCGACGGGTGCCCCAAACGTCATGACAGCGCCGCCCATCCACGTGGTGTCCGAATTTCCGTTGTTGTGGAACACGCAGTCCTCAATGGTCAGTGGTACGTAGTAGGCATAGATCGCGGACCCGCCACACCCCTCGTTGTAGCGAAATGTGCAGTGCGCAACCGTGATTCCCGTCCACGGAACTGTTCCGCCCGTCGGATTCGCCGCTGCGAAACCGCCGCCCCAGATGTTCGGGTTCTCCATGACATTGGCGAATCCGCCGGTTATCGTGAACCCGTCCACTACGAGCGCATCTGCGGCCCAAATCACGTGGTACGCCTGCAAACCGCCTCGAGATGTACTGCCGTCAACGACAGTCTCGTGAAGCGCCCAATTCCGCTGATCGCGCGAGGTCTCCGTTCCATAGAATCCACCGTAAAGACTCACGCCCTCCTTAAGCACCAGCGCGCCGCCCGGATCGTTGTGCACTTCGCCATAGACCCCTTTGGCCACCCAAATCTCGTCCCCCTTCGTTGCCGTGTCGATCGCAGGCTCGATGTCGGTAAACGCCGTCGCCCACGACAGACCGTCCTCGGTGGGCGACGTGCACGCTTGGTCCACGTACCACACTGAGGAAAACGCGATTGAAGGCAATGCAGTGGTGAGGATTACGCTCAGACATGTCCAACGCATGGCTACACACCCCTTTCTAAGTGCGGCGAGCCACGCGCACGTGGGTGTTTCGATCGATCGGAAGCACGGGACTCTGGCGTGCGGCGCGCCGAGGTGCGGGTTAAGCATATGCGCGCAAGAACGCGCGTAGGGGATGTCACGGATAGAGCGGCCCTTCAGGGCGGAGTGTACTGCTTCGCTTCGGCTCCCCCGAGACGGTTCATTACAGCGATTTCGCGGTGCAACGAACCACTGCTTCATCCTACGCGTGTGTCACGACGGCGTCAAGGCTTTCACGCCAATGCCGCACAATATGCTGCATGTGATGGATAGGTTTCCCGTCAAACCTTCCCGCCCAAAGAAACATGGGCAGCGCACTTTTACGCGCGCCGCCCATGCCGAACAATCGATGAACGCCTACCGGTCGCCAACTAGTAAGCGTAATCGAGATCGTCGGTTATCGAGTTGTGGCAGGCACTGCAGCTATTGGCCAACTGCCGGTTCGTCGTCACGCTGTTGTACAACGCCTGGCTTTCCGCCGGCGTAACGACATCGAACACGTGCGACGCAACATCGCCGCGAATACGACCACCCGCTGGTTGTCCTTGCGAGTTCACCGTCTCGTGAATCCACCGCGATTGGCTTGCCGCCGTCTTAGGCATGTGGCACGAACTGCACTTGCCCGGCCCGCCGTCTGCCGTCTCGCTGGCAAATCCCGAAAGATTTTGCGGGTCGTACCCCGAGGCCATCCCGGCGAATTCGATCATATGGTCGGAAACTGCATCGGCTTCCTGACCAATCGTGTAACCCGGCTGTAAACCGAAGTCGTACAGCGAATGACAACTCAGGCACAACTGATTATTGTCGTCCCGCGCGGAAAGACTTGGGCCAATGTCGCGGTTGTGAAGTTCGTGGCACTCGCTGCACCCGACAAGCAGGTACTGGTTCTTGTAATGCTTGGATTTCTGCATGTCCACGAACTGCTGGTGGTGCTGCCTCGAATGCCCTACATCGTCAGCGAATATGCCGGGATTGTCTGTGTGATACGTACCAACAAACTCCTCGTACCCGATTCCTGGTCTCGGGAACGATATCGTGTCAGTACCCGCGGCCGGATACTCGGGATGGTCCGTCGTCCCCGTGAAGGTTGCCTTGCCGGCGCCCCGCGTATGGCAACGCCCGCACAGCATGGCGTCACGCTCCGCTGATAAGTAGCGCGACAATACGACCCGCGGCGGCAGGCCCGCCTGGACGTGTTCCGACCCGGGGCCGTGACACCCTTCGCACCCGATCACCATTTCGTCCTTGTGACCGTCGCCATCGAAGTCGATAATTCCGGCCGAACTGCTCGCGTTTAGCGCGTCCGCGTGATAGAGACCGTTCACGTCGCGCACAAGCGTATTGCCCGTGAAATGGCACCCCGCGCAATTCAAGTCGAAGGACTTGTTCTTCGCAGGCGCGCGCGCCGGTCCGCCGTCCACGGTGGGCGGTCCCCAATTCGTGTAGTTGTACGGATGGAATGGCTCCGCTCCCGCCTGCAACTTCTCGTCGTATTGCACGGGAAGGATGTAGTAGGACGAATCCCCGCCCGCCGGGTCCGCGTCGTACGTGCTGTCCGCCTTCGCGCGTGTAACCCACCGCTCCTTGTAAATGCCCATCCCGCCCCACGTAAATTCAACATAGTACTTCGCTGACATGATCGTGTCGGCGGTATTCGACATCTGCATGAAGTACTTTCCGCCGGCACTCTCATAACCGAGCCAGATGTTGTAGCGGTCGGCGGCGTTGGTCGCGGTGAACAGCGGGAAGTCCGTGGAATTGATCCGTAGCCCGTACTCGTCCCCGGCCCCTGTGTTGTCGCGGCTGTTGCCGTCTTTGAAGTAGGCGTGCGCGGCATTCGCGTTCGGCAAATCGCTCAGGTCCTGAATCGAGCTCGTCTGGTCCGGCACGCGGTACACGAGGGCGTGGAGCGTTTTCTTGTACCCGCTCACATCGGTCGCCGCAGTGCCGTCGTGGCAGAACAGACAGGTTCCCGATCCGACATATGTCGCCGCCGCTGACGGTTGTTGGGAGAGCACGATGTTGACGCTCAGTTTTGCGTCCAATTCGACATCGAACGATTCGCGCGAGCGGTCGCCGCCGGGCAAAATGGTCTCCTGGTCGGCAACCGCCGGCGCCGCATGAACGAAGTACGAACTCGGGGCTACACCGTCAATAGTGTATTCCCCGTTAACGTCGGTGACGGCCGTGTACGGGCTGGCAGCCGCAAGCGTTTCAAGCGGCGTTTTGCCGCCCGAGCTCGCCAGCGCCATTGCGTCGACAAGGGCCACCGTTGCCCCGGCGAGTGGAGCGTCCGACGGCGAATCGTGTTTCATGACCATTCCCGAAACACTCGCCGTTGTGACGGGTGGTAAGTCCATCTGCACTTCGACTTCCACCGTTTGCCCTGCCGTAACGGATACCCCGGAAACCTCCTGTGGCAAGTACCCCGTTGCGGTCACCATGACCTGATAAACGCCAATCGGAAGCTCTTCGAACCTAAACTTCCCTTTCGACCCCGTCGACTCCTGCGACGTCTCCGGGGCGGTGACGACCGACGCCCCGTTGATCGGATCGCCTGTATCGCTGTCTATCACGACGCCTTTAATCGTCCCTTTCACAATTTGCTGGACGGGAGGCGGCGTGTTCGTGTCGGTGGGACACCCGGAAAGCAGCAGCGCAAGGCAGACCGGTATTGCGACGGTTACCCAAAGAATCCCCCTGGTACTCATACTCCTCCTTCTGATGTACTTGTTTCCGGAAAGGTGGCGTGGGCGAAGTTGGACCGAGCGGCGACCCCGCGATCCCGGAAGTCTTCCGAAAACGCGGTTAATGTCTCCCCCAAACCCCTCTCCTGAGGTGCGCCCGCTCCCCCGAGCGGGCCCCAGTACGGTCAGAACCAATATGGCAGGTACCTCATTGCGGCCATATTGCACGAAGATTACAGTTGGGCAATCTTGGCGGCCTGCAGCCGGTTGCCGCTTTCGTCGTTTGCCACCACGATTCCGGCATGCAATGATTGGACTTGGGGGAGGCAAAAGGCAGTGAATATTCTGCTTGTCGAGGACGACACGAGGCTCGCATCGTTCGTGTCAAAGGGGCTGGTCGAGGCGGGGTATGCCGTCACCCACGCCACGAACGGCGAAGATGGTTTTCACGAACTGACGAACGGGGACTTCGATCTCGCAATCGCCGACGTGATGCTGCCCAAGTTGGACGGGCTGAGCATGATCGAACAGGCCCGGGCGCAAGGCGTAAAAACACCCATCCTTATCCTGAGCGCACGACGGAGCGTCGACGAGCGAATCCGCGGACTGCAAGCCGGCGGTGACGATTACCTCGTCAAGCCATTCGATTTCGGCGAACTGCTCGCGCGCATACAGGCAATTCTCCGCCGTGGCATGGACATGCAACCTACGCAGCTTGCCGTGGGCCCATTGCGAATGGACTTGGTTCGCCGGCGCGTCGAGCGCGACGGGACCGAGATCGTGTTGCACGCGCGCGAATTCGCATTGCTCGAATACCTCATGCGCAACGCGGGCAAAGTCGTCTCCAAGACGTCCATTCTCCACCACGTCTGGGGCTATGACTTCGACCCGTCGACAAACGTCGTCGAAACGCGCATCTGCCGCCTCAGAGAAAAGCTCGACACTGCCGGCGCAAAATCGTGCGTCCGGACCATTCGAGGATTCGGGTATGTTCTCGAAGCGGGGGAATGATCGGAAATCCACTCTCGCGCTCCGTTTGGCGGCCGGTGCGGCGTTTATCACCGGAAGCTGCTTCCTTGCGTCATTCGCCATCGTCTACGTGAGCCTGTCGTCGACGATCCACCAACGCCTGGACGATCGGCTCCGCCACGAAGCGGCTGAACTCGAATCGCTCATCGCGCTGCAGGGCCATGAGAATGTACAGAGCGCCGTATCCGGGATGGCAAACGCCGAGGGGACCGGGCTGGTCTTTTACCGCATCGCCAACCGAACGGGAGAGCACCTGGCGGAATCCGACACCGCCATGTGGGAAGGCCTTGCCTTCGACCCCGCACGTGCAACGGGCCCTTTAGACGCTCCCTACTTCGAAACAACCACGTTGCCGCGCGACGGCGCGCCTGTGCGCGTGATGTATTTCCAAATGGCATCCGGCATGGTGTTGCAGGCGGCGCTTCGGCAGCAGCATGAGTTGCAGCCGCTCTATGATCTCCGCCGCGTCTTCCTGGTGGTCGTAACCGTTGGATTGGTCGCGTCATGCGCCATGGGCTGGATCGCCGCAAAACGCGTATTGCGGCCGCTCGATCTGATGACACGCACCGCGCAAAACATCGCAAGCGGCAATTTCGATGACCGGGTCTCGTTGGCTTCGGACGACGCCGAACTCGACCGGTTGGCGAGCGCATTCAACGCAATGCTGGACAGGATTCAATCGTTCGTTCGGGAACTGCGCGAAATGAACGACAGCATCGCGCACGATCTGAGGTCCGCCCTCACCCGCATCCAACTGGCGGCCGGGCGTCTGCTCGCGACGCGTCCGCTCTCCGAGGAACAGGAGTCACTCGCCGTCGCCGTAACCGAGAATGCCACGGAACTGCTCGGCTTGCTCGATACGATTATGGACCTGTCCGAATTGAACACCGGCATCGTGACGTTGCCGGAATCTCGTGTCGACGTTGATGAACTGCTGCGCGAATTGGTCGAGCTTTTCGAGATGGCCGCGGACGAAAAACGCGTCGACCTGTCGCTCGTGTCCGGGCCGGACGCAGTCGTGCGTGGCGATCCGAATCGGTTGCGGCGTGCGTTCGCGAACCTCATAGACAACGCTGTGAAATATACGGAAGGCGGCGGCCGAATCGAACTGCGAACTCGCTGCGATCCCGCTGCCGTTGTCGTTGAAATTCAGGACACGGGAACCGGCATCGCCGAGGACGAACTCGCCCACGTATTCACGCGGTTCTACCGCGCGGACAAAAGTCGAGGCGGGACGGGCCACGGCCTTGGGCTAAGTTTGACCGACGCGATAGTACGGCTGCACGGCGGAACTGTTCGGGTCGAGAGTGTGAAGGGCCAAGGTTCGACCTTTACCGTGACCTTGCCTCAGCCGCAGGTCACCGAGAGCGTATAACGCGAGGTCGTCGTAGGGACGTGACCGACGATCTGGCGACCTTCGCCCAGTACCCTTCGTACGCGACGCATGGCGAAGCGCAGGCTCTCCTCCGTGGCGGGCCGCGGTTGCCGTCGCGCCCGGACCTATTCGTGGTGTACACATTGACTTGGCCCAATAAACATGGAACAATCCCATGTCCCTCGCTGGGCGGAGGCAACTCATTTTGGTCAGATTCCGGGCAGTCGAGTTGTGCGTGGCGCGGGCACAACGCAGGGAAAGGGTGGTTCATCGTGAGCACGCAAATTGAACACGTCTTGCACGAGGCGCGACGTTTCGAGCCGAGCGAAGAATTCTCGAAGCTCGCGCGGGTCAAGTCTCGCGAAGAATACGACGTGATGTACCGCGAGTCGATCGAGAAGCCGGACGTGTTCTGGGCCAAAGCAGCCGAAGAATTGCATTGGTTCAAAAAGTGGGACCGCGTGCTGAACGACGATCGTCCCCCGTTTTACAAATGGTTCGAAGGCGGCGAAACCAACGTCTCGTACAACTGCCTCGACCGGCACCTCGCCACGTGGCGCAAGAACAAAGCGGCGATCATCTGGGAAGGCGAACCGTACGGCCAGCGCAGCATCCTGACCTACCGCGAATTGCACCGGCAGGTCTCGAAATTCGCGAACGTGTTGAAAGCGCTGGGTGTGACGAAGGGCGACCGTGTGGCTATCTATATGCCCATGATCCCCGAACTCGCCATCGCCATGCTCGCCTGCGCGCGGATCGGCGCGCCGCACTCGATTATCTTCGGCGGATTCTCCTCCGCGTCATTGGTCGATCGAATCAACGACGCAGGCGCGACCATGGTCATCACCGCGGACGGAGGCTATCGCCGCGGCGCAGTGGTCGAACTGAAGAAGGCCGTGGACGAGGCGCTTGCGAAATGCCCCTCGGTTCGGCGCGTGGTCGTAGCGCAGCGCACGCACACACCCGTGCAAATGGTTCATGGCCGCGACATCTGGTGGCACGAAGCGATGGAAAACGCGAGCGACGTGTGCCCCGCCGAACCGCTCGATGCCGAACACCCCCTCTACATCCTCTACACGTCCGGATCGACTGGCAAACCAAAAGGAATCCTGCACACGACCGGTGGGTACTTGGTCGGAACGTACCTGACCTCCAAGTATGTGTTCGATCTCCGTGAAGAAGACACGTACTGGTGCACCGCCGATATCGGCTGGGTGACAGGACACAGCTACATCATCTACGGCATCCTTGCGAACGGCGCGACGAGCGTCATGTACGAAGGCGCCCCGAATTTTCCGACGCCCGACCGGTTCTGGCAGATCATCGAGCGGTACCACGTCAATGTGTTTTACACCGCGCCAACGGCGATCCGCGCATTCTCGCGATGGGGTGACGGTTGGCCCGCGCGCAACGATCTCGGCAGCTTGCGCCTGCTCGGCACGGTCGGCGAACCGATCAATCCGGAAGCGTGGATGTGGTACCACACGCATATCGGACGCGGCAGATGCCCAATCGTCGATACGTGGTGGCAAACCGAAACAGGCATGATCATGATTACAACCATGCCGGGCGCAATGTCCACCAAGCCCGGGTCCGCGGGCCTGCCTGTTTTCGGCGTCAAACCCGCGATTGTCGACGAAGACGGAAAAGAAGTGGACCATTCGCACAGCGGACTCCTCGTCGTGCAGAAGCCGTGGCCCGCTATGCTCCGCACGCTCTACGGCGATGACGAGCGCTACCAGGAAGTCTATTGGTCGAAGTACAAGAAGCAAAACTGGTACTTCACCGGCGATGGCGCGTATCAGGACAAAAACGGCTACTACATGATCATCGGGCGCATTGATGACGTGATCAACGTCTCCGGCCACCGATTGGGCACCATGGAAATCGAGTCCGCGCTTGTGTCGCATTCCATGGTCGCGGAAGCCGCTGTGGTCGGTTACCCCCACGAAGTGAAAGGACAGGGCATCTGCGCCTTCGTATCCGTACCCGTCGGCACGGCCCCGCAAGAGAAAGACAAAGACACGCTCCGCGAACACGTCGCCAAGGAAATCGGCGCGATCGCCAAACCGGACATCATCCGATTCACCGACGCGCTCCCCAAGACGCGCTCCGGAAAAATCATGCGCCGCCTCCTGCGTGACATCGCCGCCGGCCGCGACACCACCGGCGACACCACGACGCTCGAAGACTTTACGGTACTCGCAAAACTGCGGGAGGATCAGGAAGGCTAGTGGCTCCCGTCAATCGATTTTGTTGACGTTTGTCGCGCCCGGTCTCCGCGCCGGGCGTTACGCGGGATTGGCACCGCCTTTTGCGCAGGCCTTGCGGAGCTAAACACGGTGCCTGATCCTTCGGGCAAATAGGCAGCCCGGTCTCCGCGCCGGGAGGTATTCCACGTGACTGGGACCGCCAAATTCAAACGACGCAAACCACTGGCAACCTGACGGCGGCGCTGCCCTACCGGCGCTCAAGCGAGTGCGGCTATTGACGCTGCTCTGTCCTTGATCACCAGCCCCGCGCACACGTAACCCGACGTCAGCGCGCCGCCGAACCCCGCGCCGGGAAACGTCCACGCGCCCGCCAGGTACAGCCCCGGCACGCACGTGCGCTGTTCCGGGCGGAACACCGTGTGGTTCTGCGCATCGCACGAATGGCCGTACACCGCCCCGTTCGGATTCAGCGAATACTCGTACATCGTCTTCGGCGTCCCAACCTCAATCACCTCGATGCGGTCACGCACATCGGGGATGTACGATGCAATTTGATCGATCAGGTATTCGGTGACCGCAGCCTTCTTGGCGTCGTATTCGTCCTTCGGCAAGCCGATCCAGAATTCCCCGTTCGCGAGAATCGCCGCCTCCAATACAGACTTGCCCGGCGGGCACGCGTCGCGGTTGACCGCGCCGTGGTTCGCAAGGAGACAGCTCAGTCCGCGAAACTCGCCCGCCTGCACGCGCTTCCATTCCGCGTCCTGATCGACGGTACGGTTGAGGAATATCTCATGTTCCCGCAAGCCCATCTCTGCCGCGTCGCCGCTGATCGCGACATACGCCTGGATGATCGACGTGCTCACGGGCAGCGCGCCAATCTGCGTGCGCACGCTGTTTGGCACGTGCTGCGGATCGAGCAGATGGCCAAACGTAGCGATGGTCGATGCATTCGAAATGACCGTGTCGGCAAAGTATTCTTCGCCACTCGCCGTGCGGACGCCCGCGGCGCGTCCGTCGCGCACAATGATCTTGTCGACCATCGTACGCAACTTCACCGCACCCCCGCGCTCTTCGATGACTTCGCACAGCGCATTGCTCAACGCTTGCCCGCCGCCGCGAATATAGTGTACGCCGGTGTGCATGCTGCGCCACATCAGCGCAAAGTAGATTGCGGACACCTCCCCGGGAGGCAGCCCAAGGTAACTCCAAAGCTGCGCCAGCAGCGCGCGCAACAACGGGTCTCGTACCATGTCGTCAAACACGTCTTTAAGCGTACCCGACATATACCGCATCGCATGCGGCGCGGCGTCGAACGGATTAATCGAAGGGTCCTTGCCCGCTTTCCGCAGCAGCGGCAATTCCGTCGGAATTGCGAACATGATCTCGAAGAACCTGTCGATGCCGTCCGATTCCGCCGGAAAATGGCGCTTCAACAGCGCGCGATACGCATCCGCGTCCGCGGGAATGCAAATGTCCAAGCCATGCTCCGGATACACCGCGCGGTAGACAATCTCGTTGTCGACCACTTCGATCCGGTCAATGATGCCGACGTCCCTGAACCACTCGTACATCTCTTGTCCGGCTTTCAATCGCCCAGTCTGATGGAGTGCAACATCGAACAGGTAGAGGGCGCCCTGCTTCTTACGCGGGAAATGGTGCGCGTAACCGCCCGCAACGTAGTGCTGCTCGATGACCAGGCAGCGCAGCCCTTCCTTGGCCAGCTTGGCCGCCGCCATTAGCGCGCCAAGCCCGGAACCAATTGTAATGACGTCCCAATGCCGGTCGAGCGGTTGCTTCTTCGGCCGCCACAAGAGCCAGCCGGGCTTTGTCAACGACATGATGCACCTCGTTCACGCCTCTCCAGGCGAAAACTCTACTATGCGCCGACACGAGCACGCATGACAATTCGACCGCGTCGACGCACTTTACTGCAACTCAAGTTTGAGCACACCTTCTATTTCGTGCTCCTGCTCCAATGCGGGCAGTGGAAATTACTTGACTCAAGCAATAAAACGCAAAAACTACCACAACACGCCACCGGGCAGACGTCCCCAAAGCGTAGGTCCTGTACAGTGAGCACGTTTCATGCTTTCGTCCAGACCCATTGCCAACACCATCACCGCGACAACCAATGCCACGGCAGACCCTGCAAAGGGACTGACCGCGCGGCCAACGAGCTTCTTGCATCCGCGCGACGTGGCGGGTTCGAGGGTGAAAAGCCTCGCCCTGGATTGTTTGCGCCCCGTCCGAAATCTATGTCCCCGTTTGGGAATCCTGTCCATTCGCAATTCCCAAGAATCGTCGATAGGCAACCAAACGCCGGATTTAGGCATTCATTACACGTGCGTCAATGCGTGCGCCGCGGAATCGCCACGCAATCGGGGGAGGCGCGGTCGAATACAATCCGAAGCGGTTGCCGCAGCTTCAGACACGGATTCCAGTATCCGGGGTATAATGGGAAGGGGGAGGAAGAATCTCGTAGCCGCCTGTGGCTATACCGGGCGACTTACAGACCCCCGCGACCGTTGATTTCGCCGCTCGTGCGGGCGGTGTCGACTTTAGCGGCCGGTGGGTGGATGGCAGTGCGATAAACCTTCTGCATACCAGGCTTAGGTTATGCCGTCCGCCCCGGCCGCTAAACTTTTTCGATGATGCCGCCCTGCCAGCCCAAACGCCCTGTCGCGCGACATGCAGTTGCCATTTATGCGCGGCCATACTATCCTCGTGCGCCTGAAAATCCCTCGTCGGAGAATCCACTATGCGAACGCTTGTTGGCGCGGCGCTCATCGCGTTGGTCCTCACCCAGCCCGCCGTTGTAGTCCAAGGAGAGGAACAGTTCCGTCCAAACGGGCTTGTTGTCCTCATGACGGACTATGGCACCGATTCAATTTACATGGGTATCATCAAGGGCGCGATCTATTCGAAGTTCATGGGGGCCAGGATCGACAGCATCACCAACGATGTGCCACCGTTCGACATCGTTGCCGGCGCCTACCTCCTGGTCGAGGCCGCGGGCGAGTATCCGAAGGGCACGGTATTCGTCACCATCGTCGATCCCGGCGTGGGAACGGAGCGCAAGTCAATCGTCGTAGAATCGAAAAACGGCTACTGTTTTGTCGGACCTGACAATGGGCTGATGACGCTCGCTGCGGAAAAGTTTGGCATCAAGCAGGTCCGAGAACTTACAAACAAGCAGTTGTGGCGCGCGGAAACCACGTCAACGGTATTTCACGGGCGCGACATATACGGGCCGGTTGGCGCTTCCTTGGCGAGCGGGGTTCCAGTCGAAGAAGCGGGTCCCGCGTTGCAGACCATCACAAAACTGGACCTCAAACGAAGTGCAGTGGCAAACGGGGCCGCCAGCGGGACCGTGATGCGCACCGACCCCTACGGCAACATCGTCTCGAATATCACGTCGGCTGACCTTCAGTCGCTCGGTATTGCGCTCGGCGATTCGGTCAACGTTTCGCTTGGCGCGTCTCAGTGGACGGCGCCATTCAAGCGCACCTACGCCGAGGTGCCCGAAGGCGAACGATTGGTCGTCGTGCAGAGTTCCGGTTTCGTCGAGTTCGCAATCAACAAGGGTAGCCTGGCCGACGCAATCAAAGAAGGCTTCGGCGCCAAGGTCACCGTCAGCAAGGCCAAGTAATGCCCCGCGGTGTTCGGCGTGCGCTGGAAGAAATGTACGAACGGCTCACGGCCCACTTCGGGCCGACGCATTGGTGGCCGGGGGACACGCCTTTCGAGATTGCCGTCGGCGCCATCCTCACGCAGAACACCGCGTGGACCAACGTCGAAAAAGCGATCGCCAACCTCAAGCGCGCGCGCAAGCTGTCGCCAAAGGCGATACTCGATTGCGACGACGCCCTCTTGCACGATCTGTTGCGCCCGTCCGGCTACTTTCGTGTGAAGTCGTCGCGGCTTCGCAGCTTCTGCCGGCACCTCGTCATGCACTACGGCGGAAGCATGTCTCGGATGGCGCGGCGGCCATTGGAAGAATTGCGCCGCGAACTCCTCGGTATTGCGGGCATCGGCCCGGAAACCGCCGACGATATTCTGCTCTATGCCTGTGACAAACCCGTGTTCGTCGTGGATGCATACACGTGCCGGATACTCAGCCGCCACGGACTCGTTTCAAGTAGTATCGGCTATGAGGACCTGCGCGCCCGGTTCGAACGCAATCTGGATTCCGATCTCCACATGTTCAAGGAATATCACGGCGTGATTGTCTACGCAGGGAAGGATTTCTGCCGGCGCACGCCCAAGTGCGAGTCGTGTCCGCTCGCCCCGATGCTCAAGCGTGGTCAACCGCTTCTATAGGGGATTTCCCATGCCTCGTTACTTAAATTCAATCGGTCTGCTGGCGCTGGCGATAGTGTCGCTTACCGCAAGAGCCGTCCAACCCGGCGCGTTCGCGAAGCACGTCGTCGACAACGAGTTCATGGGCGGTTACCAGGTCAGCGTCGCGGACATCGATTCCGACGGCAAGCCCGACATCATCGCGCTCTCAACCACGCCTTCGCAGTTGGTCTGGTACAAGAACCCAACGTGGGAACGCCATACCATTACCACGAAGACCGAGCGGAATATCGATGTCGCTCCGCACGACATCGACGGAGACGGCGACCCGGACCTTGCGCTCGCCTACGAGTTCAATCTTGAGGACTCGCAAAGTGGCGGAAAGGTGGCGTGGTTGGAATGCCCTGATAGTCCGGCACAAATTGCTGAGTGGAAGATACACGCCATTCGACAAATACCAACCTCGCACCGTGTTCGCTGGCTAAGACTGGAGCAAGACAAATACGCGCTCTTGGACCTTCCGATCGTCGGTGTCGGCGCGACGCCGCCCGACTTCGTCGGCCCCGTATCGTTCTCCGCGTTTGTCGTCGAAGGCAGTCCGGCCGCCGTAAGTCCCTGGAGGTCGATCGTGATTAACGATCGAACTCTCGAGTTGGCGCACGGCATGTGTGTTGTGCAGTGGGACAGCGATTTTGTGCACGAAGTGCTCACCGCGAGCGCGGCGGGAGTTCATCTATTCGATTTTGGCTCCAATATCAATCTCCCGCCAAAACCGGTTCGCGTCGCCAAAGGGCACGAGGGTACTGCGCCAGGCAAGGGTTCGAGCGAAGTCGCCCTTGGCGTCGTTTCGTCCCAAGAGATGCGCTTTGTCGCGACGATCGAGCCCTGGCACGGCAACGAAGTCGTAGTTTACGAAATCGGCACGCCGGCGACGATGGGGGAGGAGCGCGTGGTTATCGACAGCGCGTTGAAGGACGGTCACGCGCTGGGATGCCTTGACGTTGACGGCGATGGGAACGACGAAATTGTTGCGGGTGGGCGCGGCGGCGAAATGGCGCTGCGCATCTATCAGTTTGCTGCGGAAAGCGCCGAATGGGAGATATGCGTGCTCGATAAGGGGGGCATGGGCGCGGCGGGATTGGTCATTGCCGATATTAACCAGGATGGTAGGCAGGACATCGTTGCGATTGGGACGGCGACGCACAATGTGGCTTGGTACGAGAATATGTTGCAGTGGTGACGGCGGGCGGGGAGGCTGGCGAAGCAATAGGTCGAAGGAGACCGTCGATTGTAAGGGACCTGAAACACGAAAAGGACCAAAAGGAAAGCAAATTCTTTTCAGGACTGCGGTGGTTTCGAGTCGCCGATATCCCACACGTGGACGTCAATGCCGCGCGCTTTGAGGATCGGGGCGATCATTTTCTGCATTTGCACGACGATGCGGACTTTTTCCGGGTAGGGCAGGGCGGCAAGTTGTTTGCGGCGCCGCTCTTTTGCGGCGAATAGTTTTTCGATTTCGGGATCTAGCGGGTCCATTCGTTCCATCTCTCGGAGAGAGCATGTCTCAAAACGATTTCGTGTAGTGACGCCATGTTCAAATGCGCTTGCGACTTCAGCAATGCGACACGTTGCCGGTCTTTCTCTCGTCCCGTTTGTAGGGCGATCGCGATCAGGAATTCCGCACCCAATACGCGTGTGGGAACCGAGTTGTATGAGGTGTCATGTGCGCATTGCAGGGCTTCATGGACGAGGTCGTTGTAGGGAGGAATGAACTGGACGGGCACGCCTTCTATCGCCACGAATTCCCCGGACTCGAGATATCCCCGGGCGCGCAGCGCGTCGTAGAGCGGGGCCAACGTAATCAAGCCGCCGGACGTTGACGGAAGCGAGACGAAAATATCGAGGTCAAAGGTGGATACGGGCTCGGCATAGAAGGTCGCGGCCATCGCGCCGCCAATGGCGTAGCGGTCCATGACCCCTTCGGTGACCAATTCGTTCAGCACCACAAGCGTTTTGTCCATATATGGCGATAGGCTAACACCGATCCGAGTGGCGGAACAATCGAACCGCTCGAACTCTAGTGCGCATGGCCCGCATGTTCCTGGCTGGTGGCTGCGGGGGCTGATTCGGTCTTTGTCGATTGCGACATCCCGGATGCAGCGGGATTCAGCCGCGCTTCGGCGTCGACGAGGAACGCGCCGCGCGCGACGATTCGTTCGCCGAGCACGAGTCCGTCGAGCACGGGATAATGCGCGCCCGTTCGCGGGCCAAGGACAACGCCGCGGGCGTCGTAGAGTCCCGGAGACGTTTCAACGTACACCATGCGGCGGTTGCCCGTGTCGATAACGGCGCTTTCGGGCACGGACAGCACGCGTTCGATGCGCCATTGGCTTTTCGGCATGCCGCACCCGCAGTCCGTGCAGATGCCGCCCTCTTCGCTTAACGAATCGAGGTGCATGGGGCAGGTGAACCCTTCGGCCCACTGATCGAAGGACCCTGCGAGTGGGTCCGTTTCACCGCCAGCCGCAGCAGCGCCGGTCTTCGTTCGTTTTTCGAGGTCCATGTTGCACTTGGGACAGGTTCCCGCTTTGTCCGAAACGATTTCCGGGTCCATCGGGCAGGTGAAGTATTCGGCGTTCTCGGGAAGTGTCGCGAGATACTTTGCCGCGTCCTCGGGTGTTTGCGTGGGCAGCGCTACCTCGGCGTCGCTCTCTTTCGATGGAAGTTCGGAGTGTCCTTTGTGGCGTTCGACCAGCTTCATGTTGCAGATCGGGCAGTCGCCTTCCTTGTCGGACGTGACCTGCGGGTCCATGGGACACGTGTAATACGTCGCGCCATCCGGCAGGCCGGCCAGAAACTGTGCGGCTTGCGCAGCTTCTTGCGTCGGGAGGGTTACTTTTGCGGCCGTGGCGGATTTTGCCGCTTCTTCGATCTTCATTTCCTCGAGGGAGCCGTACCGGCCCATCGGGGACCGTATCACGGCATTCACGTACATTCCCGGCTTCAGTTTGCCGTCACGGTTCGCGATCGCAACGCGCACCTTCAATGACCGGCTTCCGGGATCCACCTCGGGATAGAAAAAATCCACCGTGCCGTAAAAAACCTCGCCCGGCCACGCTACGCTCGTTACCTCGACGGGCATCCCGGCATGGACCGCGCCAATCTCGGACTCGATGACCTGCACCTGTACCCACAGCGTCGACAGGTCCGCGATGCTATAGAGCGACGTGCCTTCCTCGACCGTCTGGCCTACGACGGTGTTCTTTTTCATGATGGTCCCGGTGACCGGCGAATACAGCGTCACCGAGGTCGTCCCCGCGCTTGACTTCGCAATCTCCTCGAGCTGGCTGTCGGTAAAGCCCGCCAAACTCAGGCGCTTACGCGCGGCATCGACGAGGTTGCCGGCGCGTTGTTTTTCAATCGGGTTGGCGTTCGGGTTGTCGTCGATGCGCCGTTGGTCGGCAAGCGCCCGGGCATATTCCTGAACACCGTCCAAGAACCGCGGGCTGTAGATGCGCGCGAGGGGTTCGCCCTTCTTAATGGGAAGGCCGGTGGCGTTGACCATGAGTTCGTCCACACGCCCCGGAAATCGCGCAATGACTTCGGCGACGCGCGTCTCAGCGGGTTCGACAACACCATAAGACCGGACCGTGCGTGTTAGCATGCGATAGAGTACCGGTTCGACGCTCACGCCCGCCTGCATGATTCGATCCGGCGACACCTGTACGCGGGCGAAGACGCCTTCGGGCAACGTGGACGGCGCGCCGCGTTTGCGCTGGACGAGGTCCATTCCGCAGATCGGGCATTTGCCGGGCGTATCGCGAACGACGAAGGGATGCATGCCGCAGTAGTATTCGAATTCGCTTTGGGTTTTCGTACCCTGATCCGCTGCGCCTCCGGAAACGCGGTGACGCTGCCACCGTTCGTAGTAGTTCTCGATGTGGTCCCAATACCCGACGAGCAATGCCGTTACTACAAGGATTGCGATGAAACGCAGGCGTATCTCGAGAAACCGGATGAAGAAGAATACGCGCTTGACGAGGCTTGGCTTTTTGATGGCTTGCTCGCTCATGACTCGACTCCTTGCGCCACTGCCGGTGGTTGGTTGCGCTGTAGCTTCAGCCAGCGGCGCTTCTCTACGTGGTAGAACAAGACCGGGAGGAAAATGTCAATGACTTCGTCGGCGACCAGCAGGCCGCCGAGGACGGGCGCAGCCATAGGCGCGATGACTTCGGCGCCGACGCCGCTCGCCCAGAGCATAGGCGCCAACCCGACGATGGCAGTCGCCTCGGTGAGGAACTTCGGGCGCAAGCGGTGCACCGCACCGGTCATGACCGCGTTCTTCAATTCTTCGACGGATTTCAGGGCAACGAGCCCGCCGCGTTCCTCGATCGCGGCGCGCAGGTAGACGAGCATGATGATGCCGGTCTCGGTCGCCATGCCGAAGCAGGCAATGTAGCCGACCCATACCGCGACGCTGAAATTGTAGCCGAACAGCGTCTGAAAGATTACGCCACCGGCGAGCGCGCCCGGCACCGCCATCATCATGAGGGAGGCGTGGACGAAGTCGCGGTAGGTCATATAGAGAATAACGAAGATCAGCAGGAGCACCGCGGGGAAGACGATACGCAGCGTTCGTTTTGCGCGCACCTGGTGCTCGAATTGGCCGGTCCATTCGAGGTACATGCCTTCGGGCAACGATACCCGGCTCGAGACTTCCCGTTGCGCCTCTTCGACGAACCCGACGATGTCCCGGTCGCGCACGTTGAGTTGCACGTACGCGCGCAGCAGTCCGTTCTCGCTCTTAATCATCACGGGCCCTTCGACTACGCTGACGTCGGCAACGTCTATCAGGCGCACGGACGGCAGTTGCATGACCTCTTCTCTTGCTTCGCCGGGACCTTCCATTCCCCCGCGCGAGATCAGGATGTTTTGAACGGCTTCTTCGTCATCCCTGTAGTCCCGCGCGTAGCGCAGACGGACGGGGAAGCGTTCGCGGCCTTCGACAGTAGTGGTGATTGGCTTTCCGCCGAGGGCCACCTCGACGGTGTCTTGAATGTCGCCGACGTTGAGCCCGTAACGGGCGGCCTTGACGCGGTCGATGTGAATTTCGATGTAGCCCTTGCCGACGGTCTGGTCGGCGACCACGTCGACGGCGCCCTCGATGCTGCGCAACACGTCAGCGACCTTGTTGGACACTTCCTGGATTTCCTGTTGGGTGTGCCCGAAAACCTTGACGGCAAGCTGCGTGCGTACGCCGGTGGCCAGCATGTCGACACGATTGATGATGGGCTGCGTCCAGATATTGGCCCATCCAATTTGTCGCACGTGTTTGTCCAGTTCCTGGATCAAATCGGTCTTCGATTTGACCCACAGGAAGATACGGTCCCCGATTTCACCCGCGAGCGAGTTGGGATCAACTCCGTGCGGATGGTCGGCGGCGTGCCAGCGGTTTTGCATGCCCGCCTGGTATTCGAGTTCCGCGAGAAGTGATTTCGCGAACGTCAGCATGGCGGGATCGAAGATCGTCCGGTTTGTCAGTTTCGCCCATTCCGTTGTGTGTTCGTAGCGGTGCTCGATGAGCGCGGCATAGGTGGACTTGTAGAAATCGTCGCGCATGATCCCGAACGATTCCCGAAGACCCTCGGCGACGGACGCGAGGGCCGTATCTTTTGGCGCGAGTATTTGGGTCGGCGTTTGAGTGATTGATTTGGATCGTTCCAGCGATTGCAGGGACGCATTAATGAGCTGTTCGACGTCGAGCAACTCGGCTTGTCGCGCGAACTGGGGACGGAATCGTTCGCGCATTTCGTGGAGCAGATGCTCCCGCGCTTCGTTCCCCGCCCCGTTGCCCCACGCCTTGTGGCGATCGATCTGGCCGAAGACGTCGTCCAGCACGAACCGGATCGACTCGTCGCCAAGCTCGTTTTGGTATTCGAGCAACCGGCCCATCAGCGCCGTTCGCATCTCGGTGTCGAACCGATCGAGAGCGCCGACGGCTGTACTGTTAAGAAATGTCTTGCGTTCCTCCTCGTTGGCGAAGCGCTCGATCGTCTGGGCGGACTCGAGCGAAGCGAGCAACCGGTCGCTTTCGTCGAACGCGTCGTCCAGCCGTATCTTCCGCTTGATCCAATGATCGCGGGGGTGGAGGTTGACAACGGTTTCCACCATATCGAGCGGCGACGGATCGGTCGGCGTATCCGCGCGGCCCGCTTTTCCGACGACAAGGGACACTTCGGGGACGGCGCGGAGCAGCGCGTCCCGCGCTTTGAGATCGTCGCCAACTTCCGTTACAGATGCGCGCGGCACGGTGATCGGCATGTCCAGAATGCTTCCTTCGTCGAGCGGTGGCATGAACTCACGGCCGAGATGGCGCGCAGTGTAGAAGCCAAACGCCAGAAGCAGAACAAAGAGCCAGACGACCGTCTTGGGTTTTTCCATCAGGAATCCGAGCACCGGCCGGTACATCTCGATAACGCTGCGGATGAGCCAATTGTCGTCCTCGCGCGAGAGTCGTCCCCGTATAAGCATGGGGATTAACGCGGGAACGAGCGTGACAGAGATAATGGCCGTGCCGATCAGCGCGAAAGTCTTCGTGAATGCGAGGGGGTGGAACAGCTTGCCTTCCTGGCCGGAAAGCGCGAACACGGGCAAAAACGAGATCACCATGATGACAACGGAGAAAAAGATTGGCCGGCCGACCTGACGCATCGCGCCGACGACGATTTCCGTGGTGTCTCCGCGAATGGGCTTGTCGCCAAACTGTTCCGTAAGCCGGTGCGTGGCGTTCTCGAGCATCACGATGGCCTGGTCCACGAGGATACCGATCGAGATCGCGATGCCCGAGAGGGACATGATGTTCGACGAAATGCCGAACCAGCTCATGAGTATGAATGCAACCAGAATGGACAACGGCAACGTGATAATGACGACGAACACGCTGCGGACGTGCACGAGGATCAGAAGGATCGCCACCGCGGCGATGACTATTTCGTGCTCCAATATGCGCGTCACGGTATGAATGGCCCCTTCGATTAGCTGCGTGCGGTCGTAGAAGGGGACAATCGAAACACCGGCAGGCATGCCGGTTTGCAGTTGCCGGATCTTGTCCTTGATGGCCCTGGTGACTTCGAGGGGATTCTCGCCGTACCGCATCATGACGACGCCGCCCACGACCTCATGCCCGTCTTTTTCGAGGACGCTGCGCCTGAATTCGGGTCCCATTTGGACGGTCGCCACGTCGCTGACGAGGACGGGAACACTATTGCGGACGGTTACGACGGTGTTGCGTATGTCTTCAATCGACTCGATCCAGCCGACCCCTCGAATGAGATACTCCGCATTGCCCTTCTGTACGACGCGTCCGCCCACCGCACTGTTGCTCTTCTCGATGGCGGAGTAAATCTGGCCGAGCGTCACGTTGTACGCGCGCAAACGCTCCGGCGTAATGTCCACCTGATATTCCTGTGGCATTCCGCCGACGCTGCTGACCTGCGCAACGCCCGGCACGGCGTTTAGCTGGTAACGCACGTACCAGTCCTGGATCGCGCGCAGCGTGCCGAGATCCTGATTGTCCCCCTCCACCGTGTACCAGAATATCTGCCCGAGCGCGGTGGCGTCCGGCGCAAGGTAAGGGATGACCCCCTGCGGTAGAAATGTGTTTGCGAGCGCCAACCGTTCCAACACCCGCGTGCGCGCGAAGTAAAAGTCCACCGAGTCGTCGAAGATGATATTGATCATCGAGAAATTGAATTCGGACGAAGACCGCACCGCCTTGACCCCGGCCAGCCCCTGCAGGTTCACGGAAAGCGGATACGTGATCTGGTCTTCAATCTCTTTCGGGCTGCGGCCCATCCAATCGGTGAAAACAATGACCTGGTTCTCGGAGAGATCGGGGATGGCGTCAACCGGCGTGTTGACCGTAATGTAAATGCCGTAGCCCGCTACCGCCAGCCAGCCGATAATGACGATCGCCTTGTTTCGGCACGAAAACTCGATGATGCTTTCTATCACGCGCTCACGCTCCGGCCCAGGGCTGTAGCTTCGGTCAACGGATTAGCGTATCCGCAAGTGCTATGCCAGAAGGAATCAATGCGCTAGACCGTTGTGGGTCAAGGATATACCGCTGCAAATATCGCATCAATACTGCGCTGCCCGAACAGCTTCTGGTACACCCCAAATCAGTATCTGATCGCACCGCCACCCCGCGGCGCACACCCCCCGCGCTCTGCCTGACACGGGCGCATGCCGCCCGCACCGTGCTATTCGGACTCGCGCGGCGCGTGCCCCGGCGCGCCCGAGTGACCGTAGGGATCCGTGTCGAGATACTTCTGATGGTCTACGGGCACAAATTCCGCAGCCGCTTTCCAGTTGAAATTCGCGTCGAACGGATCGAGCGCTTTCTGCGGGTCGAATATCTCCTGATTGACCGGCAACGCCTTGTACGGCTCGGCGTTGTCGGCGGTCATCGTAAACATGTCCGAAAGATCGCTCGCGAAACCATCGTACTGGTTCAACGATGGCAGGCCGAGAATCGCGAACTGCGTCTTCAGTATGCTCGACATGCTCGAGTGCGTGTGCGAAATGTGGCCCTTCTTCGCGTACGGGCTGATAACCATGCACACGGACCGGTGCGCGTCGACGGTATCGCGATAGCCTTGCGCGTCGTCCTCGGTCACAAAAATCGCGCACTCCTTCCAGAACGGACTGTGGCTAATCAACTCGACCAGTCGCCCCAGCGCAAGGTCGTTGTCGCTCATGTACGATCCCCAGAACGGATAACCGTCCGCGGGCCGTTCGCCTGCGCCGTGATCGTTCGGCAGCATCATCGTGATCACCTGCGGGAACGGCTCCTTGCCCGACAACCACTTCTCCTTGAACTCCGCTTCGAACCGGTCGAGCCTGAATTGATCCGGTATGTTCGTGTTGTACGTCGCAAATTCCCGCGATGTATTCTCAAATAGCGCCTTCGGCATCGGATAGTTAATCGGCAGCCGAATGCCCGTGTCGTGGTACTCCTGCTCCTCGTCGCCCGGCCAGAATTCAAACCCCAACCCAAAGTTGCGGAACCGAACGTTGCCGCGCTCGAAGTGCTCCCAGATCGATCCCGCCTCGTTGTAGTCCTCCGGGTAAATCGCGCCCGAAGATCCGATAAACGATAGATTCCCCGGTCCTTCGCCGCGCGCGTCTTCGCCGATGCGCGCTTCCATGAACTCGTTCGGATACGTCCCCACCAGCCAACGGTGCCCGTCCACCGAATGATCTGAATCACAGTAGAAGTTGTCGTTGATTGCGAACCGCTGCGCAAGTGCAATGTGGTTCGGCATCAGCACCACATTCTTGACCGTGCGGGAATTGTCCTTGTTCGACACGTCGATCGGCTTGCCCAGGCGGCACCACTCCGCGTCGCCGCGTCCGCCCGGCAACACCCCGAATACCTCGTCATACGTGCGGTTTTCTTTCGTCACATAGATAACGTACTTAATCGGGCTGGGCCACGCGCCGTTGTAGGGCGGGACAGGAAACCCGTTCTGCCGTGTATCTTTGCTTCTCGCATAGAATGTCACGTTGTTCGCGACGACCTGCTGTGTCATCGCGTCAAGTTGCTCTTGCGACGTCGGCAGATCGATCACGTTCACGTACCCGCGCATCAGCGCGCCGATACCCGTCGGATCGTTCGGATTGTGTCCCGGTCCTGCGTTCGGCCCCGAACCGATCCCCTTCGCGCACGCAACGACGAGCCGGCCCCCGTCGGGCGTCACCGCCAGCTTGCTCGGGAACCAGGCCGTCGGTATGTGCCCGATCACCTTGTGATCGCTCAATCGAATCACCCCGATCGCATTGATACCCGCGTCCGCAACGTACAACGTCTGCTTGTCCGGCGACAGCGCCACGCCGAACGGAATCATTCCGCGCAAGTGATCCACGCGCGGATCGAGTCTCAGGTCAATGTCGTGCTCGCGCTTCTTCCCGTCGGTACGTATCACGCTGATGCTGTCATTGCTGCCGTTCGACACATATACGAATTTGTCCGTCGCCGCGATCGAATTCGGACTGCTCCCGCCAACCGCCGGAAACTCTTCCAACTCCTCCCCGACGAGATGGCCCGTCTTCACCTTACCGATGACTTTCTCTTTGCCCCGGCGGCGGATGTCGACCGTCCACACACTCATGCCGCGGATATCGTTCGGATCGCCCAGCGCCGGCGCCACAAGGCCGTCCACCTCGACGCCTTCCTCGGCTTCCTTCGACGGCACGCCATACGGCGGGAAATGCATTTTGGCGCGCTTTCCGTCCTTGTCCACGATGTGCGAATACTCGTAGATGCCAACGTTCGCAATGTATGCGCGCCGCTCGTCGGGCGACAACGTGATGCCAAACGGATAGCGCCCCACCGTGATCGAACGCACCACCTTCTGTGAATTCACGTCGATGACCAGCATGCGAAAGTTCGACTGGTCTACTGCGTAAATCGTCGCACCGTCCGAAGTCAGACGCAGATCTCCGAGATACCCGTGCTCGAAATTGCCGTCCTTCTCTTCGTGCGCGCAGTCGATGCGGAACAGGCGCCGTTGCGTCGCCAGCTCAAACGCCATCACGCTCCAATCGCTGCCGCCCGCGACGTAGACCGATTTGTTCGACGGGTCCACAGCGAGCCCCATGAAACACGCCGCCAGCACATCGCGTTTGTCATCGGGCGTTTCCAGCGCCTGATAGTGCTTCGGCCCGTCCGGCGCGGACATATCCAGAAACGAAAGCTGCGGCCCGTCGCTGCACGCCGCCACGACCCATCGCCCGTCGCCGCTCATCGTCAACCCATAGGGGTGCGGCTGTACGCGAATCATCGGGCCCTTCGGCGTGATGAATCGGCCATTGGGAAGAATGGTCGTGCCATTCACGTCGAGCTCGACATACCGCTCGCCCGAAGGCGCGCGCATGAGCTCCCGTTCGTCCGCGCCGGCAGTCAATGGAAGGAACCAGGCAAGTGTGAAAAAGATGAGTCGCAACATCGGAATACTGCCTCGTCAGGTTAGTCGATTCACCTAACCATAACCGGCAATCAGCGCCGGTTCAAAGCGCACTCCGCGTCGGGACCATCCTGATTATGGGTCTCTAACGCGCTGTTGAAATCCGTGTCTCAGAAGTCGTCAACCACCGCGCGTTCTCCACTTCGCGTGTGTCCTATTGGTCCTATTCGTCCTATTGGTCCTTTCAATCCCGTCACTACCTCCGCGATGCGAACTGCCGCGGAGATTTCAACAGAGCAATAAAGACTCTGAACCACTGCCGTATCACTTCGCCCCCGGCGTCTTCGCCCCATTCGCTTCGAGGAATGCGAGGATGGCGCGTGTCGTCGCGTCCTCCGTCGCGCCGATGTCCTTGTTCAATGTCATGTGGTTTTTGTTCTCGGCGTGGAACAACTCCGCCTTCACGCCCGCTTCCCGCAGCTTGGCGCCCAGGCCGTCCGCCTGCCGCAGCGAAGCCACGCGCTCACCCGCGTGCACGAGCAGGAACGGCGGGATCTGCTTGTCCTTCGCGACGTGCGAAATGGGCGATGCATTCCTCCAAACCGCCTCGTCCTTCCCGAACGCGCGCTGATAACGGCCACGGGCGAGCGGTTCACCGCCGTTCACCATCGAAGGAATGTCGTATCCGCCCCCATCCAGCACGATCGTTCCGCGAATCGCGCCGAGCGAACACCCCCCTGCCTTCAAGTACGACTCGTCCGTTGATACAAGCGCCGCAAGGTGCGCGCCCGCCGAATGGCCCATCACGTAAATTCGCTTCGGATCGCCGCCGTAGTTCGCGATGTTCTCGTGCACCCACGCCACCGCCGCGCCGCAATCCTGCGCGTGCGCCGGGTGCTGTACCGCGGGCGACAACCGGTAGTTGATGCTGACAAACACGTAACCCGCAGCGACAAACGCATCCGCCTTGCCGCCGATCTGGCGCTTGTCGCCAAACACCCATGACCCGCCATGAATGAATACAAGCACCGGGTGCGGCCCGTCGCCGCCGGGTGAGTATACGTCCAGTTGCGTCAAACGTGGCGGCGAATCCGCGCGCGTCGCATACTGAATGTCTCGCGTCACGGTCGGCCCGTTCGCGCGCTCTTGTGCCGTCGCCACCAAAGCCAGCAAACCTGACAGCATCACTGCGAAATAGATAGTGTTCGACCTAACGTTCATACAAATTGCCTCGCCTTTAGCTTTCTCATGCAACACGCAGTGTCCCAAGCTTGTTCCGCGGTTTCAAATTGGCATTGCGTTCGCTACAATCCGCCCATGTCGTATCCTCAGCCACCGAAAGAGATTCGCGACGCCCTGCGCGCAGGGGTCGTTATTCCCGCGCACCCGCTCGCGCTTACCTCCACCGGAAAATTCGACGAACGCCGCCAGGCCGCGCTCACGCGCTACTATTGCAGCGCTGGCGCCGGTGGTGTGGCCGTCGGCGTGCACACCACCCAGTTCGCCATTCGCCAGCCCAAATATGGTCTGTTCAAGCCGGTCCTCCAACTCGCCGGCCGCGTCGTCGATGCATGCTCGGACGCCGACGACCGGCCCATCGTGAAAGTCGGCGGGATATGCGGGCGTACGCCGCAGGCCGTACGGGAGGCCGCGTTTCTCCGCGATACCGGATACGACGTCGGATTGCTCAGCCTGTCCGCGCTCGCACGCGAGCCCGTGGCCAAGCTCATCCTTCACTGCAAGGCCGTCGCCAAAGAAGTTCCGATCATGGGGTTCTACCTGCAACCCGCCGTCGGCGGAAGAATCCTCCCCGTCGATTTCTGGCGGCGCTTCGCCGCGATCGAAAACGTCGTCGCGATCAAAATCGCGCCCTTTAATCGGTACCAGACCTTCGACGTGCTGCGCGGCGTCGCGGAGTCCGGCCGCGCCGGCGATATCGCGCTATACACCGGAAATGATGACAACATCGTCCCGGACCTGCTCACGTCGTATCGGGTGCGCGTAAACGGCGAATTCGTCCGGCTCCGAATCGTCGGCGGTCTTCTTGGACACTGGGCGTGCTGGACGCGCCAGGCCGTACACCTCCTCCAAGAGTGCCATCGCGTCGTCAAGCGTGGGGGAGACGTGCCCGCCGAACTCCTCACGCGCGGCGTCGAAGTCACCGACTCGAACGCCGCATTCTTTGACGCCGCCAACAACTACGCCGGATGCATCGCCGGCATCCACGACGTACTCGTGCGGCAGGGGCTCCTGCGAAGCCGCCGCTGCCTCGACCCAAACGAAACGCTGTCGCCCGGACAGAAAGCGGAAATCGATCGCGTGTACCGAGACTACCCTCACCTCAACGACGACGCGTTCGTGGCAAAGCATCTCGACGAATGGTTGTCGGCGTAACGCATTGCTCCCGCGCCCACCTCCCCGAAAGCGCAACGCCATGCTCCGCGTAATCGCCGGGACCGCGCGTGGGCACAAACTCGCCACGCCCCGAAGCGCAGCGCGCCCAACGCTCGACCGCGTTCGCGAAGCCGTGTTCAGTATCCTTCACACGAAACTGGACGGCGTCCGATTCCTCGATCTCTTCGCCGGCTCCGGCGCAAACGGAATCGAAGCCCTGAGTAGGGGCGCCGCCTACTGTGCTTTCGTCGATAGCGACGCCCAAGCAATAGACATCATCGGAAAAAATCTGTTCCACACGAAACTCACACACAAGGCGCGAAGTTATCAGTTGACACTGCCGCAGTCACTTGGGGCTATCGCGTCAACCGAATCCCCCTTCGGCATCGTATACTGCGACCCTCCATTCGCCGGAACCGGCTACGCACAGCTTATCTTGCAAATAGTTGAAAACCAATTGCTTATGCCAGATGGCCTCCTGCTGATCGAGCACGAATCCCACCTGCAACTACCACCATCCATAGGGACTCTCACCCGCCAGCGAATATCCCAATACGGCCGGGTCGGCATAACCTTTTTCGCTTGACGCTGTATTTGGTATCTGATAGCATTTCGCCGACACAATATATGGGTGTCGATTGGATGCTGCCGAATTCCTCTTGTGGTCGGTCGCACCAAGGGTAGAAACGAGGTCACATGCGTTGCCCTTTTTGTGCGTTCCTCGAAAGTAAAGTAGTCGATTCGCGCTCCTCGAAAGAGGGCGACTCGATCCGGCGCCGCCGCGAGTGCCTGAAGTGCACACGACGCTACACCACGTATGAGCGCATCGAAGAAGTGGCACAGATGGTGATCAAGAAGGACGGCCGCCGCGAACCCTTCGACCGCTGGAAGATCAAGAGTGGTATCCTCAAGGCCGTCGAAAAGCGCCCCGTCAGCCTCGAACAGGTCGAGTCGTTAATTGATGACGTGGAACGCGCTTTGTTCAATTCCAGCGAACACGAAGTCTCCACCGACAACATCGGCCTCGCCGTCATGGAACGCCTCAAATCGCTCGACGAAGTCGCCTACGTCCGCTTCGCCAGCGTCTACCGCCAGTTCAAAGACCTCAACGAGTTCATGAACGAACTCAAGACCCTGCTGACCTAGCCGGGGTACCCGCGCAAATTGCATTCTCGCTGGTCCCTTTGTTACAGTACTGTCTTTCCTAGATAGCTTTCAGGGAGTTTTTCTGTCATGCCGAATACCAAGACGGCCAAAGCGCGCGACATTACCAACGAGCGCAACCGCAAGCGCAACGTCGCGATCCGGTCGAAAATGAAAACCCACGTCAAGGACGCCGCCACCGCGCTTGACGCGAAGGACAAGGAAGGCGTCAAGAAGACGCTGGTGAAGGCGTTGTCCGAGATCGACCGCGCCGCCGCCAAGGGCGTCCTCCACAAGAACGCCGCCGCGCGCAAGAAGTCCACGCTTCAGCGCCGCGCCGCCGCGCTCGCCTAAGTTCGTTTCGCTCTAGAAACAATGGGCCGGTCCGCCATACGGTGGACCGGCCTTACTTTAGCGTATTCGCGCGAAGCAACTTGGAGTAAGGCGAGGTATCGCCGCATTTCTTCGCCTCAACTCCTTCACCCGGAGTTCTTGCACGGGCATTCGGTTCGCGCTCCGCGCGCCCGATGCTGCATAATCCCGCCAACGATTTCCGCGCCAAGTTATCGGAAGGAGCGTGCCTCATGCCGTATCGCACCCGCATTCACATCGCCGTGGCCGTGTTCGCCGCGATTTTCATTATCGGGACGCTGCATCCCGCGCGCGCCGAAGAAAAGGCCCCGATTCGCGCGCTCCTAATCCTCGGCGGATGTTGTCACGACTACGCGACGCAGAAGGACTTGCTCAAGACCGGAATCGAAGACCGCGCCAACATTCAGGTCGAAGTCGTGTACTCGCCGGACAAATCAACCGCGCCGCCCCTCGAAATCTACGGCAACGCGAAATACGCCGACGGGTTCGACGTCGTCATTCACGACGAATGCGCCGCCGACATTAAAGACACGGCCGTCGTCGAATGCGTGCTTGCACCGCACCGCGCGGGAATTCCCGCAGTAAACCTCCACTGCGCCATGCACAGCTACCGCACCGCGCCCGACGTGAAAGTCCCCGTCGATCCCGGCACCGGCGAATCGCTCTGGTTCGACTACCTCGGCGTCCAATCCTCCGGCCACGGCCCGCAGAAACCCATTGCCGTCGTCTACTCCGACAAGTCGCACCCCGTCACAATGGGCCTCACGGATTGGACCACCATCAAGGAAGAACTCTACAACAACGTCGTCGTCCGCGACGGCACACACGTTTTGGCCCGCGGTTCGCAAGAGCCCAACGACAAACCTAACTACACCGAAGCCGCAATCGTCTGGACCAGCGAATACGGCGACAAAAAAGCCCGCGTGTTCTCCACCACGCTCGCCCACAACAATGAGACCGTCGCCGACGAACGCTACCTCGACCTCGTCACCCGTGGCGTGCTCTGGGCCTGCGGCAAACTCGACAACGCCGGCAAGCCCGCCGGCGGCTACGGTCCACCCGCGCGATAGCGCAACCACACCCGTTTCTTCTCGTTACGAAGCGTTACTCGTTACGAAGTTTCCACTTCGTAACGCGCTCTTGAAAAGCTCCGCTTTGACTCGCCATGGTCCCCCGGCGCTCCACCAGGCGCATAACGACTACTCCATCCCCAACGCCCCACTATGTTGACACCAGGCCAATTTACTCGTTACGAAGTTTCCACTTCGTAACGCGCTCTTGAAAAGCTCCGCTTTGACTCTTCATGGTTCCCCGACGCGCCACCACGGGGCATGACGACTGCTCCACCCCCAACGCCCCCGTCGATCTTGACACTATGCCAATAATCTTACTCGTTACGAAGTTTCCACTTCGTAACGCGCTCCAACGGCGGCTCGTCTTCGAACGCCGTTTGAAAAGCTCCGCTTTGACTCTTCATGGTCCCCCGGCGCTCCACCAGGCGCATGACGACTGCTCCATCCCCAACGCCCCCCCGTCGATCTTGACACAATACAAATAATTTGATATTTTTAGAAACATGAAAATAAAAAATGCACTGGATGCCCTCTCGAGCCTCGCGCAGGAAACCCGCCTGCGCATCTACCGGACCCTCGTCCGCACCGGGCCCGACGGCCTGACAGCGGGGGAAATCGCCGACGCCCTCGGCGTTCCCGCGCCAACCCTCTCGTTCCACCTCGCACACCTCGCACGCGCCGGAATGGTCCGTTGCCGGCGCGACGGACGGTCGCTCATCTATTCTGTCCACGTCGAGGGCATGCGCGCACTCCTGCAATTCCTGACCGAAGACTGCTGCCGCGGCAAACCCGAGTTGTGCGGCCGCCTTGTCGCCAACGCGGCGTGCGGCGCCACCCCGCCGAAACGGCCTCGGCGCAAGAAGGCCGCCAATGAGTAGCACCCGCCACAAACTCAAGGTCCTTTTTCTCTGCACGGGCAACTCGTGCCGCAGCCAAATGGCCGAAGGCTGGGCGCGCCATCTCAGGCCAGACGAAATCGACGCATATTCGGCCGGAACGAAAAAGCACGGCCTGAATCCGCTGGCGGTCGCCGTGATGAAAGAGGCGGGCGTTGACATCTCGCGCCAGTATTCGAAGACACTCGACGATCTGAACGGAATAGCTTTCGACTGGGTCGTGACCGTCTGCGATAACGCGAACGAAGCGTGTCCGGTCTTTCCCGGCCAGACCCGCCGCTACCACGTTCCATTCGATGATCCACCGCGGCTCGCCGCCACAGCGCAGTCCGAACTAGAGGCGCTCGGGCATTACCGCCGTGTGCGCGACGAAATCCGCCGGTTCGTCGAATCCTTGCCGGAGTCGTTCGCCGCTGCGTCAAACTCGGGGGAGTAAAATGTCCGCGCACACCTCAAGACAACTCTCGTTTCTCGATCGCTATCTCACCGTGTGGATATTCGCGGCGATGGCGGCCGGTGTCGCGCTGGGATACCTTGTCCCAGGCGTGGAAGGTGTGATCAACCGGTTCCAGGCGGGCACAACCAACGTGCCGATCGCAATCGGCCTCATTCTCATGATGTACCCGCCACTCGCCAAGGTCCGCTACGAAGAACTCGGCGACGTGTTCCGAAACGTCCGCGTCCTCGGCCTTTCGCTGATCCAAAATTGGGTGATTGGCCCCATCCTCATGTTCGTATTGGCCGTCGTCTTCCTGCGCGGCTACCCGGAGTACATGGTCGGCTTGATCATGATCGGACTCGCCCGTTGCATCGCGATGGTCATCGTCTGGAACGAGCTCGCCAAGGGCGATACCGAATACTGTGCAGGACTCGTCGCATTCAACAGCGTGTTTCAGGTGCTCTTTTACAGCGTGTACGCGTGGTTCTTCATCACCGTGCTTCCGCCCCTGATCGGCCTCCAAGGCATGACCGTCGAAGTTACGATGGCCCAAATCGCAAAGAGCGTTTTCATCTACCTCGGCATACCGTTTCTAGCGGGTATCGCGACGCGTGCCGTGCTCGTCGCCGTGCGCGGAAAGGAGTGGTACCACCGTGTATTCATTCCCGCAATCAGTCCGATGACGCTCATCGCGTTGCTGTTCACCATCGTCGTTATGTTTAGCCTCAAAGGAAATCTGATTGTCCGTATCCCGCTCGATGTGCTCCGCATTGCCGTCCCACTCCTCATCTACTTCGTGCTCATGTTCCTCGTGAGCTTCTCGATGGGGCGCAAGATCGGCGCGGACTACGAGAAGTCCGCCACACTGTCCTTCACCGCCGCATCGAACAACTTTGAACTGGCCATCGCCGTGGCCGTTGCCGTATTCGGCATTGACTCCGGGGCCGCATTCGCAGCCGTCATCGGACCGCTCGTCGAAGTTCCGGCCCTAATCGCGCTCGTCAACGTGGCGTTCTGGTTTCAACGCCGCTACTTTGCCCAAGGAAAGGGGGATGCACCGGTCTCCGAAGCAGCATAAGAGGACCGAGGGGATGTCACCGGCCAGGTGGCTCTCCCCAAATCGAACAAGAAGGAGCAATGTCATGAACAACACAAACGCATGCGCAAACAACGCCGCGGCGAAACTCATCTTCGCCTGTTCCGGCGCCGCCGACGTAGGCGCCATCGCCGATCAGGCCGCGCGAAAACTCACCCGCGACGGCCACGGAAAAATGTTCTGCCTTGCCGGAGTGGGGGGAAGGGTCCCGCCCATCATCGAGCGCACACAGTCCGCTGAAAGGGTTCTCGCAATCGACGGGTGCGAACTGGACTGCGTCAAAAAATGCCTCGAACTCGCGGGGTTCCCAGATGCCGATCACGTGCGCCTCTCCGATCTCGGATTCGAAAAGGGAAAGTCACCCGTAACAAACGAAGCGGTGGACCGTGTTGCCGCCTGCGCAGCCGAAATACTCGCCGCGCGCTAAGGCAATCACCGCGATTGTGTGACTGTGGATGTGTATTCGCAATCGTCCCACGGGAGACTGCACGGGGACTGCACGGGGGACTATCACCGCTTCGGTACCCTGGGTACCAACCACCCCCGTTAGAGAATGTACCCCGAAGGGGTTTCGGCATTAATGTTCGAGGCTCTAAAAGGTTCTGCACCTATCGTGCAAGCTCCTTGGCTTCAGCGTGTTGTTGTCTGAGATTTCAAATTTGAGATTGATGGAGGAAGCCCTTTGCTTGCGGCTATGCCGCCCTGTGTCCTTTTGGTCGTTTAGGTCCTTTGGTCGCCCGCCAGTTTCAATGATGCATCGGTCGAAGCGTGCTCCGCGTTCGCATCTCCGCGCCTCCGCAACCGCCTCCACCCCGATTCCCACAACCGTTCGAACGGTCGCTGCAAATAGTTGCGCTCCACCCACGGCCCAATCCCGAGCATCCACGGCACGCGAATTTCCTCAAATCCGGAAATCGTCACTCCATCCGCGGTCGGAGAAAAGTTCACTTCCCCTTCCCCCCGCCAGAACCCGCGAAACACCCAATGCACCCTCCGATTCGGAATAGTCTCGTCAACACGCGCCGTCAACGGAATGGGAAACCGCTTCAGCGGCACCGAGTACCATCCATCCCCGCGGTGCTCCACCTCGGCCGCAAACCCAAACAAACGCACCCAGTCCGGCGGCGTCGGGAAATACGAAAACGCCTCCTCCACCGGCACACTAAACGTCTCCGAGAATTCGATGCGCATCGCAGTCCTCCCGTTGCCGGATACCCGTATAGTTCCGCTCGAGTCAACCTTGCATATCGAATATACCTACTGATAGGTATATTGTCAACGCCCTAATTTTAGGGACCACGAATTAGACCACTCAAGCACGCGTACACCGAACACGGTCAGCTTGGCCACTCACCGTCCCCAGCGACAAAATTGGGAGTTCCACCACAATGGACTGGGCTCCCGGCGTCCCGCGAGCGCGGCATTCCAGGCGACGCCCGGCCGGACGATGACCACGAAAAACAGAAAGCTCTCCTGTCGCGCTCCACTCCGCGTCCTTGATCGTCGCATCGTCCTCATCTACCCAATACGAGGAGTCTGTGGCTGAACATTCTCTATAAGCTTGATCGACAACGAATCTGCGACTTTCCATCAAAACCCCTCGTTTCCCAAAGCAGATTCCAAACGCGACCTCCCGGCTTTTCGCACTGCGCGTTTCAGTTTGTCAACTAAACAGAGGTCGTTTCGCAAGCGCGTTCATACGACAGGTGCAACAGCGTAGGCCGAAAGATGGAGGGACCGTGTTGACCACAGCTCCGTGGCCCGGCGAAGCGGCGAGCACGGAGATCATCGAGCCGGGGGGTATTGCTCACCCAGCCCGGCCTAAACCCACGAGCCACCGCGCCGCAACTCCCCGATGGCGCTATGGAATCGGAGGCACTCATGGAACCGGCATCCGCATCGAACGCGGCCCGGCTCCACCCACCCCTTGAATCGTCAAGAGAAGGTGTGCACCCCCTCGTGATTCGCGAAGAGGAAAGAGAAATGGGTCGTGCAGACCCCGATCGTCAACAGAATTACCCGCAACCGACAAACGCCGATGCAGCGCGCAAGGACGAGGAGCCTGTACGCCAGACCCGAAAACTGATTCCCGATTCCCGGCTCAACTGAACCCTGAACCCTATCCCCTAATCCCTTCTGAATCCCTTTGACTGCGGCTATGCGGCGCCGTCACGCCTGCTCTCCGGAGTGCAACACGTTGGGCAGTAGTGTAGGGGCGGACGCTTGCGCGGCACGTCCGCCTGCCCGTGTCGGGCGAGCGGCTCCGTCGGAACGAAAACAAATGTCGCGTTGTGCCTGTGCCGCGTTTATCATGACGCCATGAACCGCATGGGGTTTATCGCAATGCTTTGTGCTTCCTTCCCGATTCTGATCGCGGGAGCGGGGGAGATGGCGCGCGTCCGGCAACCTATTGCGGCGGGTCTGTATTATCCCGCGGGCGCGGATCAATTGCGGGCCGCGGTTTCGCAGTACATTACCGAGGCCGAAACCATCCCCGTGCCCGGCCCCGTGGTGGGATGCGTCGTCCCGCACTCTTCCTACCGCGCCGCGGGCAGCATCATGGCGAGCGCGTTCAAGTACATCCAGCCCGGACAGTACAAGCGCGTGATCGTGCTGGCCCCGGCCCTGCATTCGGAATTTCGCGGCTGCTCCGTTCCTTCGCTGCGCTATTACCGCACGCCGCTGGGCGACGTCGAACTCGACGGACCCGCAGTGCGCCGCATTTGCGTGAACGGACTGATCGCAATTCGCGGCTTGGTCTACCGCGAGCAAGCCTATTCGGACCCGCGGGTGGGCAGGACGGCGCTCCACGAAAAGGAACCCGCAATCGAAGTTATCTTGCCATTCCTCCAGGTGCAACTTGGCGAGTTCCAACTCGTGCCAATCGTCGTGGGCACATTGAAGAAAGTTACTGGCGAGTTCGATGAACCCGCGTTGAACTCCATCGTGAATACGTTGCGCGAAATTGTCGACGAGCACACGCTGGTCGTCGCATGTTCCGATTTCACGCGATACGGCGCCTCCAATAATTTCACTCCACAGTTCACGACCGGCATCGTCGAGGGCATCTCCGCGCTCGATCAAGCCGCCATCCGCCTGATCGAAGAGCGTCGTGTGCGCGGATTTCAGGCATATCTAAAGGACACGCAAAATACGATTTCCGGACCGGAAGCCCTCTGCGTACTGATGCGCCTTATGCCGTCGACGTCTGCCGGCGTTATGGTCGATTACGATCTGACCGCGCGCATGACCGGCAATCCGCGCGCCTCCGTCAGCTACGCATCCATCGTTTTTATCGACGGTATGCGCGAACGCTCGACGCGGCCCGAGCCGATTCGCATCACCGACGGCGTCCGCGACGCCGCGCGCGCGGCGGAAGCAGCGCCCGTTGGGCCCGCGCCGCAGGATCAAGCATCTGGACCGACACCCGCGGAGGCTACACCTCCCAATGACGCACAACCTGGATCGGAGTGAGCATTTTCTCACGCGTGGCGAAGAGCTAACGCTGTTGCGCGTCGCGCGCGATTCGCTTGACGCGTGGGTCCGCCACCGCCGGCGCATCGATATCGAAGAGTACGGCCTGACCCCCGCCCTCCGCGAAAAACACGGCGCTTTCGTTACCCTGCACGCGCACGGCGACCTGCGCGGGTGCATCGGCTATACGCAGAACAAAGAGCCGCTCGCGCGCGCCGTATCCGAAAACGCCGTCAACGCATCCTCCAATGACCCGCGCTTCGAACCCGTCCAACCCGGCGAATTGAGCTCGATTACCGTCGAGGTATCCGCGCTTACCCCGGGCGATTCGCCGGACACGCCGTTCAGACGGGTGCACGATCTGCGCGAGATTGTGATCGGCCGTGATGGACTCTATATCGCGATGCCGCCTTTCCGCGGCGGACTGCTCTTGCCGCAGGTTGCCACGGAACGCGGATGGAACGTGGAGCAGTTCTTGAAAGCGGTCTGCATGAAAGCGGGGTATCCCGACCGCTCCTGGGAAAACCCGGAAGCAACACTCTACCGATTTTCGGCGCAGGTCTTTTCGGAAAACGACGCGGACGGTGCGACGGACTGAAGCAACTCGCGATATTAGCTTGCTGGATCTTCGTGCTCGTAATCGTAATTGATTGTCGGCGTTCGTCCTAACTGCCGTCCATCTCGTCTATCCAGTCCATTCCGCCCATGAATTTCTGTTCGCTTGGCGAACGCCAAGCTTCAGGATGACTCGCAATCGCAATCGAGCATTTGGTCACCAGACCGACTAATGTCCGCGCCCGCGGATACACAATTCCTCGCATTGCGCTAAATCGCGTGAATGGCATTTAGCAGCATGTCGACCAAACGTCCCGACGCCGATTCCGCCACGCGGACCACGTCGTCGTGCGTAAGCACCTGCGGCGTGCAGCAATTGTTGGTGATCACCGAAACCGCCGCGCACCGCACGCTGAGTTGCTTGCACCGCGCGATCTCCGGCGCCGTGCTCATTCCGACCACGTCGCCTCCCATGATTTGCAGCGCGCGGATTTCCGCCGGCGTTTCGTACGAGGGGCCGTGCATCCAGTAATAAACCCCCGTGCGGTCGCACCCGGGCACGACGAAGTCCGGCGTCAGCACCTCCGGCTGGTTTTCCCACCGCGTGAACGGCCAGGTTCGCACCTCGTTGATGGCAACGATGTCCCCCGGCTTCGTGGTGGGCCGCAATCCGCCGCCGACATTCGTAAAGAGAATCGTTTGCGCGCCGAACGCGTTTAAGATGTCGACTGTGCTCACGACTTCTTCGAACGTATATCCCTCGTAGAAGTGCAGCCGTCCGCACTGCAGGATTATTTCGTGCGCGCCGCTTGTTCCCCGTATGAACTTGCGGTCGTGTCCTTCCAGCGCGTCGATATCGAATCCAAGTTCCTCCTGAAACGAGAACTCCCCAGTCGTGCGGCTGAGGAGTCCCCGAAGATCAAGTCCCGAACCCGAAACGATACCGATTACGCCGGCCATGACTCTGGAAAGAAAAGTTTGCTGTATAGTTCGAGCGCGTACGGATCGGTCATCCCGGCGATAAAATCCACCGTGCGCCGCTCGACGCTGTCGTTCGGATCGCCCGCGGCGCTTTCCTTTGTCGGCTGCTCCAACAATCGGAAATACAGTTCCTTCAGGAGCTTCTTCGCCTTGCGGATTTCGCGATTGATGGCCTCGCATGGATACAGGTTCGAATACAGATACGATCGCAACTCGACGGTTGCCTGACGCACGTCCTCCCGCATGCGAACGCGCCCCTCGCCGCTGCCCTCGATGAGCGCCACGACCATTCGGTCGATCCGTTGCGACGATGAGGATCCGAGCAGGCCGATGGCGTCCTTTGGAAGATCGCCCAAAGCAATCAGCCCGCAGCGCAGCGCGTCGTCGATGTCGTGGTTTATATACGCAATCGCGTCCGACACGCTGACGACCGTCGCCTCCGGCGTAGTGGCTGCCGCGCTGGGCCTGCCGAGCAGGATGCTCTTACCGATGGAATGGTTCAGAATCCCCTCACGCACTTCGTGCGTGAGGTTCAAGCCGTGCCCGGAGCGTCGCGTCTCGAGTTTGTCAACAACCCGCAGGCTCTGTTCGTAGTGGCGGAACCCGTCCGCGTACACCTCGCCCAACACCGCCTCGCCCGCGTGACCAAATGGCGTGTGGCCCAAGTCATGGCCAAGCGCAATCGCCTCAGTAAGGTCTTCGTTGAGGAACAGCGCCCGCGCCACCGTACGCGCGATCTGCGCCACCTCGAGCGTGTGCGTAAGCCGCGTGCGATAGTGGTCGCCCTTGGGCGCAATGAACACTTGGGTTTTCTGTTTCAGCCGGCGAAACGCCTTTGTATGCAGGATACGGTCGCGATCGCGTTGGAATGCGGTCCGATAATCGTGCTCGGTTTCCTCGTGGACCCGGCCACGCGAAGCGCACGCGAGCGTCGCGTGCGGACTCAGCACGGCGCGTTCGCGGTCCTCGAGCAGTTCGCGCACGGTTTTCGCGCCGGGCGGCGCGATGGGCTGGGGGAGGTGGGCCATTACTTCCCTACGGCGAGCCGGCGTGCAAGCTCCAGCGGCAGCCCCGCCGCCATGATCTTGCGCTGGCATGTGTCGATATCGTACTCGGTGCGACAAAACTCGAATGTCATCTTTTCGGTGTCGAATATGCCAAATGCCGCGCGCGGATCGCGGTCGCGCGGCTGGCCCACGGCCCCGGGATTCACGAAGTATCGGTTTGCGGGCTGGAACTGCCGAATGTTGGAATTCGACACCGTCGTATTGCCCTTCTCGCTGAAGAACGAGGGACGATGGCTGTGACCGAAGAAGCAAATGGTGACGTCACGGCCATTGAGATATTCGAGTTGGCGCATCGCATCGAGCCAGTCGATGATGTAATCGTCCCGGCTGCTCGGCGAGCCGTGCACGCCCAGGCACGTCGATCGAAACACGACCTGTTCGGGGCACATCGCAAGCCACCGGCGGTTGTCGTCGCGAATCTCGTCGACCTGCCACTCGATGACCTGCTTGGCGGCCGCGCGGAAGAACCACGGATCCTCGATGCCGCAGACGGCCGCGTCGTGGTTGCCCATGATGCACGGAATCTCGCGCTCGCGAATGATGTCGACGACTTCGTTCGGGTTCGCGTTGTACCCCGTCAGGTCCCCGAGACAGACAATCTTGTCCGGTTTACGCTTGTCGATCTCCTTGAACACCGCGAGGGTCGCCTCGAGGTTCGCGTGAAGATCGGCAATGATGGCAATCTGCATTCGTCACATAACCCATGGCGCGGCCGTGCCGGGCCAATTCCTTTTGCAGCTAGAAATCCTGCTCGACCGTCTTCGGCACGGGCGCTTTGTCGGGGCGCTCGACGATCTTACGGAGCTGTTGCACTTTCTTTTTCGCGTGTTCGTTCGTCGGGTCCATCTGCAGCACTTTCTGCATGCATTCCAACGCGTGCGCGTAATCGCGCCTCTTGATAAAACTGACGCCGATATTGAATTGCGACGCCATGATCTTGCGGCGCAACCGGCGCGAATCCGGATGTTTCTTCTGGGCTACCCCGTACTGTTCGAGTGCGGCGGCATAGTTCCGCGTCTCGAAGTAGAAATCGCCCATCGTCTCTTCCTGCGTTAGCTCGGTCTTCTCCGCCGCCTTTCGCGCTTCGTGCCGTTCCGTCCGCGACGCCTCGTATTCTTCCGGCGTCATAATGCGCGTGGTCGCCGAACGTTCTATGAGCGCGCAGATATTGTTCGTCGCCGGGTCCTTCGGGACAATGTAGAACCGCGTGTCGTCGGGGTCGTAATGCTGCATGCAATGGCCGCGCAGTATCTCGCCGTCGGCAAACTCGATTACCAGTTCGCTGCCTTCCGGGGCCCACTCGCGATATCGCTGGTTCTTGTCGTATTTCCCGTCGAAACTCTTAACGTAAAAGACCGCCTTCAATTCCGAATACCGGATTTGGATTGTGTTGCCGCTTGTGATTCCGTTCTTGTCGACCTTGTCCAGGTGAAAGCCGGAATCCTTCGGATTCAGCGCGAAACAGACGCCGTACTCCGTCCGGCCGTCCTTATATCGCACAACAAGCCGCTGGCGCGTTTGCCGTTTGCGCTGCTGTTCCGCGCGCCTCGTTTCCAACTCTTTGTGTCGTTGTTGTTGCTCCTGCCATCGAACGCGGAGATCGTCGGTTACATTTGCCGGGCGCACATCGGTAGGGAAAAGTCCCCTGCGTCCCACCTCGTTGACGGCGTCCGCCTCAGTCGCCGCTTCGAGAATTCCGGATTGTTCTACGCCCGCACTGTCAATCGCTTTGTACGCGAACTTAGGCACGGCCCGCTCCTTCCCGTGGACAAGACCGCTCAGGCGCTGCAGTACCCGTCAACGAAAAAGGACAGCGATGAGACGTACCCGTCCGAGCTGTCCGCAAATCAACGGTACCACGCATAGCGAATCCTGTCAAAACGTGAAATCTGCTTAACCCGTTGAAAAATCACTACTTTTACGGCGCTCACGGCAAACCCCATCCGACATTTCTCACGGGAAATGTATGCGCCGTAACCACTTGCATTCTAGGTCATAATCCATTCCTTTACAAGTCCTCGTAACCCGCGGCCGGCACCGGATGCGCAACGATGATTGCGTCGTTCGCGAACGCGTCACGCCGTCCGCGGCCGAGGTAGTCCTCGTAATAGGCGCGCGAAACATATTGGACAAAATGATCGAGTTGGCCGGTCTCGACCAGGTTCACCGTACAACCGCCGAAACCGGCGCCCGTCAGGCGCGATCCAATGCTTCCCGCCGCGCGCGCGATCTCCACCAGTTTGTCCAACTGGGGCGAACTGACTCCAAAGTCGTCCGCGCAGCTTTGGTGCGAGTCGTCCATAAGCGAACCGAACAACACCGCATCCGACGCGAGGAGGCAGTCGCGGCCCTGTTCCACTCGGGCCATCTCCGTCAATTGGTGCCGCGCGCGAGCCTGTAACGGGAAACCGCCATCGGGTTCAGGCAGGTCGCCGAGCCAGCGCCGCCTGATTTCCGGCTCCCCAAGGTCGAGTACGGTTGCGGCCTGCGCCAGCGTCGTTCGGGGCCGTGGGAATGCGTCGCGAAACAAGGCCTCGACTTCCACGTTCGTCAGGCACAGCGGGCCGAACCACAGGTCGCCGAGGTGTTCAATCTCGATCTCGTCATCGTACGTTAGCTTCGCGTGCTTCTCGACAAGCGCGCGAATGAGACGGCACGAAAGCGGGCCTTCGTTGTACCGGTGAATTGCCGAGCCGGACTTGTCAGCCGTCACCAGCGAATTGCAGATGACGAACGTGTGATCGTCGAACACGGGCACGCGCTCGACGCGCAAGGGAAAGAAGTCAATCTTGCACGCACACTCCGCGGCGCCGAGCAGAATAATCGCCTGATCCATGCCGCCTCCATGCACGCCCACATACCGTTCCGCGTGCGCGAGCATTGCGGCCAGTTCGATGCGCTTCGCCTCGGTATCGATCGGAATACCGAGGGCGTGCAGATACGCCAGGGCAGTTGCAACGACGAGCGCCGACGACGACGACAACCCGGAGGCCGCGGGAATCGTCCCCGAATAGAGAAGGTCCAGCCCCGGAAACGTATCCGGCCTGTAATGGCGATTGACGCCATCAATGGCGGCCTTGCAGTAGTTGATCCACGAACCCTGCGGCGACGGCGTCAAATCGGGTCCGTTCACGAATTCGTCCGGGGCAAACGATGCGTCAGTATTTCGTATCCGCACACGACTGTCTTGACGCACTCCCGCAACAACAGCGATGGCGCGGTCTATGGTCATCGGCAACACGGGGAGCCCATTGTAGTCAACATGTTCCCCGAGCAGATTGACTCGCCCCGGCGCTCTACAAATGACCCCGGCCGAGCGGGATTCAAATTCGCGAGCGAACGCGCGCAAAAGGCCCGAATTTCCAGGCGATTCGATTGAAATACCCTCCATTAATTTAGGGACATCCATGATGAGAAAAGTCAAGAGCAAAGTGGAGATTTGCGTCCCTGGGTAGCTCGAGTGTCATTGTCTGGATATAATTTTCCTTACCCGCG